>CAZQMR010000205.1:0-6686 GCA_964594465.1 uncultured Rhodobacterales bacterium | reverse complement strand
GCGAGTGCGGCGGAGAAGCGGGAGACGATGATGTTGCGGATCTGGAAGCTGATCTCATCGGTTGTGAATTCGCCGTCCGTTCCGACGATTTCGACCAAGAAACGGGCCGGATCGGAGACCTTGACCGAATAGGAGCCAAAGGCGCGCAGGCGCACCGGGCCAAATTCAGGGTCGCGGGCAATGATCGGGTTTTTGGTACCCCATTTGAGGTCGGTTTTGCGGGTCGTATCCACAAAGTAGATTTCTGACTTAAACGGTGAGTTAAAGCCATGATCCCAGTGATTGATCGTGGTCAGCACAGGCATGTTGTTGGTTTCAAGCATGTAAAGGCCGGGCGAGAACACATCTGCCAACTGGCCTTCATGGACAAACACAGCCGCTTGGCCTTCGCGTACGGTCAGCTTGGCACCGTATTTGATCGCGTGATCCTCACGCTCAAAGCGGTGCACCATCGTGTCGCGGCTGTCATCCACCCAGTGAATGACGTCGATCATTTCGCCTAGCAGGAAGTCGAGAATACTCATTTGGGTCTCCTTAGAGTTAGGCTTTTACTAGTTGATCGCTGGGCCAAGCACATCTTGGGCGATTTTCGCAAGAAATGGACGGGCGTCGATGATCGTCATGCCGGGTTTGAGCCTGCGATCATAAAGCATGCGCAGCAAAGCGGCATCATGATTGGTCAAAAGCGAAAATTCTTCGTCGTCGTTGAAGATCGAGGGGCGCGCGTCTTTGCTGTCATTGGAAAGGCCGAGCGCTTGGGCCATTTCCTCGTGAATACAGGAGAGGCGCGTCAAATCTGGATGCTCGGATTTGATCAACACGATCGCGCTTTTGTAGCGTTCAGGGCTGCGAGGGCTCGCGAAGGAATAGGCGGTGCAGTAGATATTGTCAGGCGAGTTGCGGAAGTTGCGGGTGACGCTTGGCGGCACGCCGGGCACTTTTTCGCGCACGATATTCACAGCTGCGCGTTGCTCGTCGCGGTTCAAAAACAGCACGAAGAAGTTGGCGTCTTTGTCGGTGGACATTTTCATGTCGAGCCCGCTTAAACCAGCCAGTTGACGGGTGAATTTTTCGACCTCACGCTGATCGCGTTTCACAGCGGTCTGGTTCGTGGATCCGCCAAACAGGGTGGAGACGCGAACCGGGCCTTCGAACCTGCGCAATGGCGAGCTGGTTTCGTTTTTGACCAGCCGATTGCCCGTGCTGGTGAATTCTTGAAAAAAGGCAATGCGCTCGAAGTTGCGCACAAGCTGCTGACGGGTGAAAGGCGCATCTGCCGGTGCCACGTCAAGGCGCAAGCGCCCCTGATTTAGCAGTTGGCGTTCGCGTTTGGCATAAAGGACGCGCAAAGCCTCCGAACGGCCTGCTGGCACTGGCGAAGACACGGTTGTGACCTCCGCCGGTTTTGGGGCGGGTTTGATTGCGTCGGGTCTTGGTGTTGGCGTTGCTGTGGTGAAGCCTTGGGTCGTCAGGCATCCGGGCAGCAAAAGGCCGCAACAGAGCAGCCCCAAAGCACGGCGTTTACGTGCTTTGGGTTGGCCCAAGATGGCGGCAGGCGGGGGCGGTCCTGCTGGTGTGCTTATGGGGCGTGTCAGACGGTCTCGCCTACATTTGATCCAACGCCATCGGCGCGGGCTTTGGCTGCTGAGAGTGTAGCTTTCAGCTCTGCTTCCATGGTTTGCAGCTCTTTTTCCGCATCGGCGCGCTTGGCTTTGCCCTCATCGGCGATGCGCAAGCTGTCCTCGATTGTCTCGATCAGATCGGCATTGGCCTGCTTGATCGCCTCGATATCAAAGACGCCGCGCTCCATCTGCTCGCGCACCTCGCGGTTGGCTTGCTTGAGGTTGTCCGCATTGGCAGTGAGCAGCTCATTGGTCAGATCATTGGCCTCTTTGACCACGCCGGCGGCTTCGCGCGAGCGGTGAATGGTCACGGCTTGAGCCAATTGAGTTTCCCAAAGCGGCACTGTGTTGACCAGCGTGGAGTTGATCTTGGTGACCAGAGATTTGTCGTTTTCCTGAACCAAGCGGATCGAGGGCAGGGACTGCATGGTCACCTGACGGGTCAGTTTCAGATCATGCACCCGGCGCTCCAGATCATCGCGGGCGGCGCGCAGATCGCGAAGCTCTTGGGCTTTGATCACGCCTTGATCTTCGGGGGCGGCTTGCACTTCGGCTTCTTTGGCGGGGATGTCCGCCGTGTCGAGCAGGCGGATCTTCTCTTCACCGGCAGCGATGTAGAGCGCGAGTTCGTCATAAAAATCGAGGGTCTTTTCGTAGAGCTTGTCGAGCGATTTGATGTCTTTCAAGAGCACATGCTCATGCTCCAGCAGCTCGCCAGTGATCTTGTCGATCTGACCCTGTACTGTCTCGTAGCGGGATAGAAACTCGTGGATCGGCTTGGCACGGCCCAACAGGCGCTCCCACCAGCTGAGTTTGCGGTTGGGATCAAGTTCGGAGACGGAAAAGCCACGGATCGAGCCGACCATTTCGCGCAGGGCACCCCCGGCGGGGCCAACATCCTTGTTGCGCACGCCTGCCAGCATTTCCTGGCTGATCTCTTGCAACTCGGCCTGAGCGCGAGACCCGAAAGAGATGATGGATTGGGTGCTGTCCATATTCAGCTCGCCAATGCGCTTGTTGATCTCAGCGCTTTGGGCTGCATCAGCGGCATCAATCACAATCAGCTCGCCCTTTGGTTCGGGCAAAAGCGTTGCGGTCACTTCTTCGACTTCGGCCAATGCGGCCTCAGCTTTGGTGCGGATCGTATCAGACATGGGGTCCCCTCTCATGTTTTGGGATCAATCGGCTTTCAGACCTTCGGTTTGCAGGCGCTCACGCAGCACTTCGATCTCAACATCAAGATCGGTGCGGTTATCGATGAGCAGGGTTTCACGGTGTTCTTCGAAGCTTGCCTCAAGATCGCTCAAGAGTGCTTCGTATTTGTGACGGGCCTCAGGGTCGCGCTCGCGGCTGTAAAGATCGGCAAATTTGGCGGTGGCATCGCGGGCACCCATTAGGTAGACGCTCATGAATTTGCGGGCACGCGGCAGATCACGCGGATCATCCTCCACGGTGCGAAACACGGCGCGGGCGGAGTTGGCGAGGCGCTCAACACGGGCCTCAAGGCCACGGTCGCCGATGCGTTTGGAGGCATCCAGCGTGGCGCGAACGAGGTCTTCGGCCTTGTCCACAGCGCGGGCAACCCGGTCGGTTTCAAACTCTGATACGCCCTCAAGGCCCTTTTTGCGCATTGGATCAAGGCCGAAGCCGATCACGTGGGCGCCTGCGGCGACTGCGCCAAAGATCAAGGATGTGACAAGCCCGCCGCTTCCGGAAAGATAGCCCAAAGTGACGCCAATGCCTGCAAGTGCTGCGGCAAAGGCTTTGCGCGGGATGGACGGTGGGCGGGCGACTTTGCGTGCCTCATAGGCTGCCTCGGCCTTAATCCCCTCATTGAGCAACCATGCGCCAAGGCCAAGGGCTGCAAAAGCACTGAGCTCCAAAAGCATTGCGCTGGCATTGCTGCCAGTTTCGCGCAAGGCTGCGATCAGCATTACGAAAGCGGGGATATAGAGCAGTTTTGCGGCCGTGTTTGGCCGGGCAACTTTGCGGTTGCGGAACTGGTTTTCGGTGGGGGTCGCAGTGTGATCTGCGTCTGGGCTGTATTTGCCGCCAAAGCGTTTTGCAGACATCAGAACAATCCAGCGTCAGCAAGTGGGAGCGCAGCAAACGCCGAAGACATCAGCAAGATGCCGAGCACCACCAATGCGATGTTGCGTGTTGTCCGTTCGCCCACAGTTTCGTCTCCACCCTTAAGACCCAATTCAAAGGTCACTAAGTTCTCAATGGGAATATAGGGAGGACTGGCCTTTGGCGCTAGTGAAATTGAAGCGCATTCTTGTCAGTAGTATTACGCAGTGACGCCCCGGCACAGTAAGCCGGGGCGTAGTTTTAGTAGATTAATGCTCAGATTTGCTGTTGGCGGCTCGCTCTGCTGCCAGCTTGCGCTGATAGCCGCTCTGCACAAATTCCACGATGAACAGAACCACGACAGAGAAATAGAACGTGCTCTTGGACATTGGTTCAACCGGGTAGCCGAACAGCTCCAGATGGCCTTTGTGTCCGCCTTCGCCCAGCAGCACGACACCAACGATCAGGAGGATGAAGAGGCCGAGCACTTCGTACATGCGGTTCTTTTCCAAGAAGTCGGAAACGCGGTCCGTCAGCAGCAGCATCGCAAGGCCGGAGACGAGGATCGCAATCATCAGGACGACGAAAACCTCGGTGATGGCGATGGCTGACAGGATCGAGTCAAAGCTGAAGATCAGGTTCATAAACACGATCATGGCAATCACAGACATCGCGGATTTGCCCGACTTATGCTCTGTATCTGGGTCCAGATGGTGGATCGTCAGCATATGTGAGATTTCTTTAACGGCTGTGTACATGATGAATGCGCCGCCAAAGAGGAAGACGATCACCGCGAAATTGAAGTCGCCTTTGATCACACCGGGAATGTCGAGCGAGAAGAACGGTGCCTCCAGCGCCTCGATCAGGCGGATCATGGCGAATAGCAGAAACACGCGGAGCGCAACTGCGAGAATAATGCCCCAGCGGCGCACGGCGGCTTGCATGTGCTTTGGCGCGCGTTTGCTTTCGATGGAGATGTAAAGCAAGTTGTCAAAGCCCAGAACGGCTTGCAAGAAAATCAGCATGACCAAATTGCCAAGATTTTCGAAAGTAAACAGGTCCATTTCGGCGCCCTCAGTATCAGTTTCCCAGTGGATCGAACAAAGCCATATCTTGCTTTAGGGGGCAAGGGGAACTCCGCGATATTACGGATACCCGATGCAAGTTTGATGCGTTAACCTTTTGTTAAGGTCGTATCTGACGTACCAGGGTGGTTGCAGAAGTGGCATTTGGACAAGCAGGAAGCCTGTCGACAAATTCGCCGGCAGAAAACACACCTATTTCGGTGGTGTTGGCTGAGCCGTTGACCAACCCGATCATTGCGCTTTCCGGCACCAATACAGGCGGCAATGCATATGTTTTTCGTGTTGTTAATCAGGTGCTTGATGGCAATGGCGACACAACCGCGTTTTCCTTTTACATTGAGGAATGGGAGTATCTGGATGGCCCACATGGCGCAGTTGAAACGATCAACTGGCTGGCCGTAGAAGAAGGTATCCACACGCTGCCAGATGGTAGGATTGTTGAGGCGGGCACCGCAAGCACCACCAATTCCAACACCTCGGTTTCCCTGAATGGTGGGTTCAGCACCCCGCCTGTGGTGCTGACATCTGTGATGTCCGAGAACGAGTCGACTGCCGTTGACAGTGATCCGCTCAACATCAGCAACACCGGTTTCACCATGCGTCTTCAGGAAGAAGAAGCAGAGGATGGCACCCATTTGGCTGAGACTGTCGGCTACATCGCCATTGAAGATGGCGGCACGGTCGCAACCGGTATTGCTGGGGTGTTCGGGGGTGTTGACGAAAACACCGATACTTTGGCGCTGGGGGGAACCTTTTCCAGCGCCGTGTCCCTGGTTGAAACCCAAACCATTAATGGTGGTGATCCGGGCAATTTGGTTTTGGTCAATCCGACCAACACAAACACGGGCGTCTATTTTCAAGAAGAGCAATCTGCGAACACAGAAGTCAATCATGTCGATGAAACGGTCGGGCTGGTCACATTTGAGAGCGGTTTGTTGGTTTGCTTGGCGCAAGGCACGTTGGTTGAGACGAAACAGGGGCAAATTGCTGTTGAAAAGCTCGAAACCGGAATGCTCCTCAAAACGCTCGACGATGGATTTCAGCCGCTCAAAAAGGTGCTGCACAGAAAAGTGAGCACACAGGAGCAAAGCCGTGATGGGAGGCTGCGCCCGATTTTGATTGGACAAGGGGCTTTGGGCGCGGGATTGCCGCACCGCGATCTCAGAGTTTCACCACAACATCGCATGCTCGTGGCCGGGCCGCTGGCAGAACGCATGTTCAATCAAAGCGAAGTGTTGGTGGCTGCAAAGTTCCTGACCAAGTTGGCAGGAATAAGGGTTGATCCTGTGCTACAAGATATCACGTATTTTCACCTTCTGTGCGCTCGACACCAAGTCCTGTTTGCTGAAGGTGCGCCAACCGAGAGTTTGTTTCTTGGTGCTGAGCTTCAAAAACACTTAGGCAAAGACATGTTTGCCGAATTGAGGGCCTTGTTTCCCGATCTCGTTGAGGTCGGATTGGAAAAAAGACCGGTTCGTCATATCCCAGATCCGAAGCGACAAAGACATATGGTAAGCCGCTTGCATGAAAATTCGAAACCTGTTCTTCAACGGTTCGGCAAAAGGGATCCATTTTGATTGCGCAAATTTTGAGCAAATCGCTGCCGATTCGAACATGTTCTGGAATTTCGCACCGGATCTGGTGAGTTTTGCACAAAATTTGGGACTTTTGCACTCAGAAAAACGGTCATAGAGGGTATGTTGGGGATCTGATATTCCCGCAATGATTGTGCGCCCCAAAAATCTACGTTATGATTCTAAAGTCGCGGGTTCGCTTCGATCAATCAATTATTCTTCGATTTGCGGTGGTGCGATTGTCCGGTGGGGTACAAGTCGGGCAAATTTGAAGTCTTAATAAGGATTGAAGCTATGCCCAAAGGCACAGTGAAGTGGTTCAATACAGAACGCGG
>CAZQMR010000204.1:4516-6717 GCA_964594465.1 uncultured Rhodobacterales bacterium | reverse complement strand
GCGCGGTCAATTGTTTTCGGTTCCCGGAAAAGTCCCGCTTTATAATGAGGGCGACGAGGTGATCACCGATCTTGAGGGCGAGCAGACGGTGGGCGTTGAGTTTAGCGCAGGCGGCAAACGCATGTACTACATCCCCGGCTGTGCGCGGGTGACCCCGGCCTTGGCGGACCGGATCAAGGGCGCAGATATGCTGATGTTTGACGGCACGCTGTGGCGCGATGACGAGATGATCCGTGCGGGACTTTCGCAGAAAACCGGCGGGCGCATGGGGCATATCTCGATGAGCGGCGCGGATGGTTCGATCAAAGCGATTGAGCCGTTGAAAATCGCCCAAAAGGTTTACGTACACATGAACAACACCAACCCCGTGCTGCGCCCTGACAGCGACGAGCGCCGCGCAGCTGAGGCCGAGGGTTGGGTGATCGCAGCGGATGGAATGGAGCTAAGCCTATGACCCAAAGCAAAGCAGAATTTGAAGCGCGCCTGCGCCAGATCGGGGCCGAGCGTTACCATGATTTGCACCCGTTTCACGACATGCTGCATGGTGGCAAATGCGATCAAAATCAGGTGCAGGCTTGGGTGATCAACCGCTATTACTATCAGTCCCATATCCCGCTCAAGGATGCTGCCTTCATGAGCCGCGTCGAGGATCCAGCGCTGCGCCGGGCATGGCGCTCACGCATCGAGGATCATGATGGAACGGCAGAGAATGAGGGCGGGATCAAGCGTTGGTTACGGCTGGCCGAGGCTGTGGGGCTGGACCCGGATTATGTCGCCTCTGAGCGCGGTGTGCTGCCTGCGACCAAGTTTGCAGTGGATGCCTATGTGCGCTTTGTGCGCGACAAATCTCTGCTGGAGGCCGTGGCGGCTTCGCTCACGGAACTTTTTGCCCCAAAAATCCACGCAAACCGCATTCAGGGCCTGCTTCAGCACTATGATTTCGCAGATGACAGCTCACTCAGCTATTTCAAGAACCGCCTGAAAGAGGCGCCCAAGGACGTGGCGTTTGGCCTCGCATGGGTGCTCGACCATGCGGACACAGCCGAAAAGCAGGATGCAGCCGCAGCAGCGCTTGAGTTCAAAACCGATGTGCTTTGGTCCCAGCTTGACGCACTCGCCAGCGCCTATGTGACACCTGCGCGCATCCCGCCAGGCGCATGGCAGCCGGGCGAGGCGCAGCGCTCAAGTGCAGCCGCATGAGCATTGCACCGACTGACATTGTAGCGATCCCACGCGGCGTGCGCCTGCATGAGGATAAAGTGCGCGGCAACTCCGTACTGCTTGCGCCCGAACGCGCCATTGGCCTCAGCCCCGTCAGCCTCGCGATCCTCACAGCGATTGACGGCGAGCGCAGTTTTGAGGCCCTGACCGAGCATCTCGCCGCCCAATTCAAAGCCCCGATTGAGGAAATCGCCAAGGATTGCGATGAATTCATCACAGCACTCCTGGACCGGCGCATACTGGAGCTGAACCCATGACAAATCCGCCCATTGCCATGCTCGCCGAGCTGACCCATCGCTGCCCGCTTTCTTGCCCCTATTGCTCCAACCCGTTGGAGCTGTCGCGCAAGGACAGTGAGCTTTCGACCGAGGATTGGGTCCGGGTGTTTCGCGAGGCAGCCGATATCGGCGTCCTTCAACTGCATCTTTCGGGCGGCGAGCCTGCCTCGCGGCGTGATTTGACAGAGCTGGTTGTGGCGGCGCGGGAGGCTGGGCTTTACACCAATCTCATAACCTCTGGTATTGGCCTCACAGAGCGGCGCCTCAATGAGCTGAGCGAGGCCGGGCTGGATCATGTGCAGCTCTCGCTGCAAGGCACGAACGCTGAAATGGCCGACATGATTGGCGGCTATAAAGGCGGGTTTGATCGCAAAATGCAGGTCGCGGACTGGATCGGCAAGATCGGCTTTCCGCTGACCCTGAACGCGGTGATCCATCGCCAAAACATGCACCAACTGCCTGAGGCCATTGATATGGCCGTGAATATGGGCGCGTGCCGCATCGAAGTGGCAACCGTGCAATTCCACGGCTGGGCAGTGAAAAATCGCGCCGGGATGATGCCGACTTACGAGCAAGCCAAAGAGGCCGGGCGCATCGTCATTGAGGCCCGCACCAAGCTGCGCGGCAAGCTGGTTATTGATTATGTACCTGCGGATTACCACGCGGATTATCCCAAGCCTTGCATGGGCGGCTGGGGGTCCA
>CAZQMR010000204.1:0-4416 GCA_964594465.1 uncultured Rhodobacterales bacterium | reverse complement strand
CCTGCGGATTACCACGCGGATTATCCCAAGCCTTGCATGGGCGGCTGGGGGTCCACTGGCTTGAACGTCACGCCCGAAGGCAAGGTTCTGCCCTGTCATGCGGCTGAAACTATCCCGAGCCTACAGTTTGACAATGTGCGCGAGAAATCCTTGCGCGAGATCTGGTATGAGGGCCAAGCCTTCAACGCCTATCGCGGCGATGAGTGGATGCAAGACCCCTGCAAAACCTGCGAGCGTAAGGACATCGATTTTGGCGGCTGCCGCTGTCAGGCGTTGGCCTTGGCCGGGGATGCCGCCGCCACCGATCCGGTTTGCAAACGCTCGCCTGTGCATGTGGAGCTGCAAACCTTGGCAGATGAGTTTGCAGCCTCAGGCGAAGACCTCACCTATCGCGATCAACCGGCCTAAGGCCGGGGGGGAACTTCGCGAAGTGCTCTAATTCACGCGGGTGGAACGCGCGCTAAAGTAAAGCAGCGCCAGCGCAATCAGTGCGGGCACTGACTGAATGTAAAATGTCTTTATCATCACTGTCGCAGCCCCAAAGACCCCAGCAACAAACACAAAGAGCAAGAAGCACACCGCGACATTTCTCTGCCACGTCCGATCCTTGATCATCAGCGACCAGAACAGTCCCGCTGCAAGGAAAGCATTATAAATTCCTTGGTTTGCAGCCATTCCAGCCGTCTTAGGAAACAGCTCAGCCTTAAGAAAAGTGAAAATCTCCGGTCCTCGCGTTTCCCATTCAAAAATCTCGATCCACGCAATGTAGCAATGTATGACGCCAATCAGCGCAATCAAAATCAAAGCAGCCAATTTCATTGTCAACTCTCCTCCCATGACACCAGATGTCGTAGAACCTTGTAATCGACCGGGGCAATTCGGACAATCCGAAGGTGTAATGACCCTCAGCAATGCCCCAAAACACGCTTCATCCGACTATTTGCGACGCGAAGCTGTCGCGACGGATATATGGTTGAAACTTTGCAGCAGATAAGTTCATTTCAGGTCCGAACCCTTCCAAGTTGAGAGAAAACCAAATGAGCGAGAAATCGATTGCCTTGATCACCGGCGGCGCGCAGGGCATTGGCCTTGCTTGTGCAGAGGCCCTTGCGGCAGACGGCTACAAAGTGATCGTCGCGGATATTCAGGACAAAGTGCATGACACGGCGAGGAGCCTTGGCAATGGCGCGGCCAGCTATGTCATCGACATGGCTGACACTGCCGCGATCCCGGCCTTGTTTGACCAGATCGAGGAGGAGCATGGCCCGGTGGCCGCCCTTGTGAACAATGCAGGCGTGGCACTGCCCGGCGATTTTCTGAGCTATGATCTAGAGGATTTCCAAAAGGTCATCAGCATCAACCTCACCGGCGTCTTTGTCGCCACCCAACGGGCCGCAAAAACCATGGTCGCAAAAGGCATTGAGGGCGCCATCGTCAATATGTCCTCGATCAACGCGCAAGTCGCCATCCCCGCAATCCCCGCCTATTGCGCCTCCAAAGGCGGCGTTATGCAGGTCACGAAATCCGCCGCCCTTGCGCTCGCGCCGCACAACATCCGCGTCAATGCAGTCGGCCCCGGCTCGATCGACACAGCAATGATGGCAGGTGTAAACGCCAACCCAGCCGCCATGGAAACCGCCATGTCACGCACACCGCTGCGCCGAGTCGGCACCGCCAAGGAAATCGGCGATGTGGTCGCCTTCCTCGCCTCCCCCAAAGCAAGCTATATCACTGGCGAGACGATTTATGTCGATGGCGGTCGCCTCGGCTTAAATTACACCTGCTGACCCTAAATTACTGATCAAGGAAAAGCCCCATGCAAAGTCACGCAAGAGCGGTTGTTATCGGGGGCGGCGTTGTTGGCTGCTCCGTCTTGTTTCATCTGGCCCGCGCGGGCTGGAAGGATGTGCTGCTGATTGAGCGCTCCGAGCTGACCTCCGGCTCTTCTTGGCACGCAGCGGGCGGCTTTCACACGCTCAACGGCGACCCAAACGTGGCCAAGCTGCAGGCCTATACCGTCTCGCTTTACGATGAGCTGGAGGAGCTGTCGGGCCAATCCTGCTCGCTCCATCTCACCGGCGGTGTGATGATGGCCGACAGCCCCGAGCGCATGGATTTCTTGCGCATGACACATGCCACTGGCCGCGCGCTAGGCATGGAAACCGAGATCATCACGCCGTCTGAGGCCAAAGCGATGTTCCCGCTGATGGACGAAAGCCGCTTTGTCGGCGCGCTTTGGGATCCGGTTGAGGGCCATCTTGATCCCTCGGGCACGACGCATGCTTATGCCAAAGCCGCCAAGGCGCTTGGTGCCAAGATTGAACTGCACAACCGCGTCGTGGAAATCACCCAAAGTGCGGACGGCACATGGTCCGTGGTCACCGAAAAAGGCACGGTTCAAGCCGAGCATGTGGTCAATGCAGGCGGACTTTGGGCGCGCGAAGTTGGGCGCATGGTCGGGCTAGAGCTGCCCGTTCTGGCGATGGAGCATATGTATCTGCTGACCGATGAGATGCCAGAAGTCACTGAATTCAATGAACAAACCGGTCGCGAATTGGTCGGCGTGATTGATTTCTTGGGCGAAAACTACACCCGCCAAGAGCGCAACGGCCTGCTGCTGGGGACCTATGAGCGCAATTGCAAACCGTGGTCGCCAACCAACACGCCTTGGGATTTCGGCCATGAGCTGCTCAACCCCGATCTGGACCGCATCGCCCCCTCGCTGGAACTTGCCTTCAAGCATTTCCCACCGCTGGAAAAAGCAGGCATCAAGCAAGTCATCAACGGCCCCTTCACCTTCGCGCCTGACGGCAATCCGCTGGTCGGCCCGGTGCAGGGCCTCACCAATTTCTGGTCCGCCTGCGCCGTGATGGCAGGCTTCAGCCAAGGCGGCGGGGTGGGCCTCGCGCTCGCCAATTGGATGACCGATGGCGATCCCGGTTTCGATGTGTTTGGCATGGATGTCGCCCGTTTCGGCGACTGGACCACGCTGCGCTACACCAATGCCAAAGTCCGCGAAAACTATTCCCGCCGATTCTCCATCCGCTTCCCCAACGAAGAACTGCCAGCCGCCCGCCCACAGCAAACCACCCCGCTCTATGACATCATGCTGGGCGACAACAACGCGGTGATGGGCGACACATGGGGCCTGGAAACCCCGCTCTGGTTCGCCCCCAAAGACGAAGAGGCGAAAGACATCCTCTCCTTCCACCGCTCCAACGACTTCGCCCATGTAGGCGCTGAAGTGCGCGCCGTGCGGGAAAGCGTCGGTGTCACCGAGATCGCCAATTTCGCGAAGTACCAGATCACCGGAAGCGGCGCAGAGGCGTGGCTTGAGCACCTCATGACCAACACCATGCCCAAAACCGGGCGGCTCTGCCTCACCCCGATGCTCAACCAAAAGGGCAAATTTATCGGCGATTTCACCATCGCCAAGGCAGAGGATGACCGCTTCATGATGTGGGGGTCTTCTGGCGCACAAATCTATCATATGCGCTGGTTTGAGCAGCATTTGCCCACAGACGGCAGCGTGCAAATCCACCGCTATGACATGAACCTTGTCGGCCTTTCCATCGCCGGGCCCAATGCCCGCGCTGTACTTGCCGAACTCTGCGACATCGATGTTTCCAACGAAGCCCTGCGCTTCATGGACTACCGCGAGACCGATATCGCCGGCTGCCCCGTCAAGCTCAACCGCATCAGCTATACCGGCGATCTGGGCTATGAGATTTGGATGGAGCCCGCCTATCAGCGCCGCATCTATCACGCCATCAAAGAGGCCGGTGCGGCGCATGGCATTGTCGATTTCGGCATGCGCGCGCTCCTGTCCATGCGCTTAGAAAAGAACTTCCCCACATGGTTTGCCGAGCTGCGCCCGATCTACGGCCCGTTTGAGGGCTCGATGGAGCGTTTCATCAAGCTCTCCAAGGAGGATTTCATCGGCAAGGCCCCAGCCCAAGCCGAGTTCCAAGCCGGGCCAAAGCTGCGCCGCGTGTCTTTCGTGATCGAGGCGGAGAACGCCGAAGTCATGCATGACGAGCCGATCTGGGCGAAAATTGGCGATACAGACTATGGCAGCATTGAAGAGCCGCATGGCTTTGGCGCCGTCCGCTTTGACGCAGATGGCAAAGAAACCACCAAGCCCCCCGCTGTGCGTGATGGAGATTGGCGCGTCGTCGGCTGGGTCACTTCCGGCGGCTACGGCCATTTCGTGCAAGCCTCCCTCGCCCAAGGCTACATCCCCAACGAACTGGCCGAGCGCACCAAAGACGGCCTGTTTGAGATCGAAATCTTGGGCGTGCGCCGCGCCGCCAAAATCGCTAAAGATCCGCTGTTTGATCCAACGGGAGCCAAAATGCGATCATGAAGCGCGCGTTCAAATATTTCGCAGGCATAGCCGCGATCGGCCTGTGCCTC
>CAZQMR010000203.1:0-6725 GCA_964594465.1 uncultured Rhodobacterales bacterium | reverse complement strand
CCACCTTGACTGTCAGCCGTCATGGACCAGCCAATCTCGCGCGCAATGTCCTTGGCAACCTCATACATCTCCATGGTTCCGGGCTGTCCAGGTGACCAGACTGGCCTGGTGACGCCGCGCGTGATTTCAAAGTCAACGCCATCGGTTTCACCTGCAAGCGCCATAAGACGCGCCACGCCATCATCGAGATCGCTTTGGGTTTTGGCCATCGTCAAGGCTTGCGCTTCACAGGCGGATGAGACGCAATTGACCCATTGCCCGGCGTTAATAACACCCACGCTGTAGGTACAGTCATCGCTGGTCATGGCTTCAATTTCCAGGATCTTACGCGCCATTGCGGCAATCGCTGACCGGCCTCGTTTGAGATAGGCGCCTGCATGACTTGGTTTGCCAAATGTGCGCAAGTTGAACCGTGCGATCGCGTATCGGCCAATGACGGCGCCGCCATCTTCACGGGCTGGTTCTGGTACTAAAACATACCGATTTCGCAGAGCTTCTGCTTCGATCAATTCACGCGTTGACGGTGTGCCGACCTCTTCATCAGGGGTGAATAGAATGGTAATAGGTAAAGGGCTTTGAAGTCCGGCACGGATAAGTTGGCGGATGGCCTCAATGGCCGCGAAATTCCCACCCTTCATATCTTGAATGCCGGGACCATAGCAGATGCTGCCCTCTCTGCGAAAAGGCAGTTTTTCGAGCGTTCCAATCGGATGTACGGTATCCATGTGGCCGGATATGAGGATGCCGGGCTTGCCAAAATCGGGATGCGGAAACCGGGCGCGCAGTGATCCACCAAAGCCCATACGCCCAGGAATGCGCTCGATGGTCGCGTGCGAGGCCAGATCATATGCAGCCATATCCATCATGCGATCAACAGCGGCAGCGTCATAGGTCGGGCTTTCGCATTCAATCCATGGCTTAAGCCCGTCCAGCATTTCATCAGCATCGAAGGGAAGATCAATCGGGTTCATGTTCTCAACCTCCCACAGAAAGCCGCTCTTGAGCCGTTCGCGCCAGCATGGTTGCGCCCAGCGGAATGATGGCATCATCAAAAGTGAAGCTTTCATTGTGCAATGCGCCCGTGCCCTCATGACCGATTGTGAAATAGGCACCGGGCACTTTCAAAAGCATATCAGCAAAATCTTCACTGCCCGTCACGGGTCTGCCATCGGTCTTGACCTGATCATTGCCAACAATCGAGCGAGCAATTTCAACCACTGCCTCAGCGTGCGTTGCGCTATTCACAAGTGGGGTGAAAATATCGCGGATTTCGACCTTGGCTTCGCAATTATGCGTCGTGGCAATGCCGTTTGCGATCTCAGTAATGCGGGTGCGAATATCGGCGCGCACCTCGTCTGTGAACATGCGCGCCGTGCCCGCAATGGCGGCTTCGCCTGGAATTACGTTATAGGCCGAGCCGCTGTTAAACTGGGTTACGGAAACGACCGCTGAATCTGCCGGATCAAGGCTGCGGCTGACAATAGATTGCAGGGCCTGAACAAGTGCGCTTGCGGCCAGGATCGGATCATGGCTGTCTTGCGGGCGCGCTGCATGACTTCCTTTCCCGGTGAGCGTGATATCAAAAAAGTCGGCCCCAGCCATAGCCACACCCGGAACGATCCCAATCTGGTTTTGCGGCGCACCGGGATAGTTGTGCAGGCCATAAACTTCCTCGCAGGGGAAGCGCTCAAAGAGCCCATCGGCAAGCATAGCGCGTGCGCCACCAAGCCCTTCTTCTGCAGGCTGAAAGATCACGACCACGGTGCCCTCAAAGTCACGGGTTTCAGCCAGATAGCGGGCCGCCCCCAATAGCATCGTCGTATGTCCATCATGACCGCAGGCATGCATCACACCTGGATTTTTCGAGCTGTAGGAGAGGTTGGTTTGCTCTACAATTGGCAATGCGTCCATGTCCGCCCGGAGCCCAATTACACGCCCCGGCGCTGATCCCTTGATCACCCCAACAACACCGGTTTTCCCAATCTCGCGGTGGGCTTCAATCCCCCAACTCTCCAACAGATCAGCAACAACGCCAGAGGTGCGAACTTCCTCAAATCCAATCTCTGGATGCGCATGGAGATCGCGTCTGATTTCTGTAAGATCATCGTGATACTCAACGATTTGGTCGATCAGGTTCATGAGTGGATATCCTTTTGCAATTTAGCCAGACACAGGACCGTTTGGTCCTAGGCGCACACCAGCGCGCAAGCGTGTGTAGGGGATGGTTTGAATGTCACAGGGATTGGCGCCTGGCGTGTCCGCAAAGAGCACGTCCTCAGCAATTGGCTCGTAATCGGCGAGGAAATGGATCGCGCTTTTGACGGCCACCAGCTTGAAGGCGTCAGGGTCTGCGCCAATATGACGGAAAACGGCCTGATCTGCATTTTGTGCGCGATTAGATCCGACCACCAGCGTGATGTCAGCACCGCGCTGTCGCACCCGAAGCCGCGCCATAGGACCCAAATGCGCCGTCAATCCGCCAAACATTGGACCCGTGCATGTGAAAATCCCGTCAGAGAGCTCCTCAACACGCGCACGCACGGGAATAGCTGGGCCACCGCTTTCGGGGAACTGCCCGCCAATTTGCGCGTCAATCTCGCCACCGACCCCAGCCGCGTGGGCTTGCGCGGCGGTCTTTGGATCCCAAATCATGCCGATGAGGGCTGTGGCGTTGCCCTCTAGAAGGGCCACAAGCAAACCGGTGGCATCACCGGGCGCACCGGCCCCTGGGTTGTCTTGGGGTTCTGCAATGATGACTGGCTTGTGGCCATTTTTTTCCATCGCATACCGCACCGCAGTTTTGCCCGATGTGAGTTGATCGTCGAATTGAGGCTCTGCCGCGTTTAGAGCCTCCAACATTGCATCTACCGCTGCGTCAACGGCTGCTTGATCCGTCCCGCACGCATAGATGGAGGGACCGCAATCAGGGATATCCGCTGGCGGAAACCCAAAGGCGAATTCAACGGTTTCAACGCCGTCTCCGGCAAAGCTGTCCAAAAGACGATAAAGCGCGCCGCCCGGTTCCCGTCGCGTGGACTGTGCTGTTATTGGAACGATGAAATCACACTGACGAAACGCGGTGCAAAAGGGCGCGTCATTGGCAAGGCGCGTCTCCAAAAGCCGTGCTGCTCGCGCCCCGGTCTGGGCCATGTCCGTATGCGGATAGGTCCGGTAAATTGACAGAAAGGATGTTTGTTCGACAAACGCCTCAGAAAGATTGCCATGAAGATCAAGGCTGACGGCAATCGGCATGTCCGGCCCAACTTGCGCACGCACGCGGCGCAGTAATTCGCACTCCCCGTCGTCGTGATCTTGCGTAACCATTGCCCCGTGAAGGTCGAGATAAACCGCATCCAGCTCACCAGCCTTTGCTAAACCGGCACAAAGCGCATCACTGATCTGGTCAAAGGCGTCGCGCGTCACATACCCACCGGGTTCCGCCGCTGCGTAAAGTATCGGCACAATGGCGAAATTTTCGCCAGCATCAACGAATCCGCCTATCGGCACATTCAATCCGCGCGCCTGATCGGCGGCTGCTTGACCGACCGCATATGCAGGCCAAGCACCCGGCTGCTGAAACGCATCCCAAGTGGTCAGAAATGGCGCGAAAGTGTTGGTTTCATGCTGAAAACCAGCTATCGCCACGCGCGGTTTGCTCATGCGCGGACCAATAGATTTTGTCGCACAGCTATTGATGATAAATGCGTCATCAAGCGCTCCCTCCGCATCAACTTGCTGGAACACTGTGCCACTTCAGGTGGAGCGGTCAAGCATTCAAAAACCGGTTGACTCTACCCAAAGCTGCAGCGCTAACTTTTGTTTTACAGGTTGGTTCAGTGAAAATTTGAACCTTCAAGCAATCGTTTCAAGGGAGATTTACACATGCTGAGATGGACAAGACGCCGCGCATTAAGTGCGATCGCTTTGGCACTTTCGTTGAATTTTGCAGGATATGCACAGGAGGCGTCGGCGGAATCCGTGCTGCGTGTCATCCCACATGCAGACCTCAAAAACCTCGATCCGATTTGGACCACAGCCTATATCAGCCGCAACCATGCATATCTGATTTACGACACGCTCTTTGCGATGGATGAGAGCTTCGCGCCGCAACCACAGATGGTTGATACTTGGGACACCTCGGCGGACGGATTGACATGGACCTTCAATTTGCGTGCTGGCTTGAAATGGCATGATGGTGCGCCGGTCACCGCAGCCGATTGTGTGGCTTCGCTGGAACGTTGGGGCAAGCGTGATGGCATGGGTCAACAACTCTTTGGGGTGATTGAAAGCCTGACTGCAGAAGACGACGACACATTGGTGATGAAGCTGACCGAACCTTATGGTCTTGTGCTTGAAAGCATCGGTAAGATCTCCTCAAATGTGCCGTTCATGATGCCTGCGCGTGTCGCGGCGACTGATCCATTTGAGCAAATTGACGACTACACGGGTTCCGGCCCGTTCAAGTTCGAAAAGGACCTTTGGGTTCCCGGCTCAAAAGTCGTTTACACCAAATTTGAGGATTACATCCCGCGCTCGGAACCACCTTCCGCTGCTTCTGGCGGCAAGATCGCAAAGGTGGATCGGGTAGAATGGACATATTTTCCGGATCAGACCACTGCGCTCAACGCGCTGATGGCGGGCGAGGTCGATTTCTTTGAAGCACCAGCCAATGATCTGATGCCCATTCTTGAAGCAAATCCAGATGTGACTGCGGAGATCAACGACCCGCTTGGCAATATCGGATTTGCCCGCTTCAACCATTTGCTTCCACCATTTGACAATGTGGAGGTGCGACGCGCAGCCACAATGGCCATGAAGCAAGAGGATTATCTTGCTGGTGCTGTTGGGGATCAGAAGTTCTGGAAAACCTGCTTCTCGGTCTTCCCATGTGGCACGCCACTGGACAATAATGTCGGGTCCGATCTGATGAAAACCGGCGACATCGATGCGGCCAAGGCCGCTCTTGCGGCCAGCGGTTATGATGGCACACCGGTTGTGATCATGCAGCCAACGGATGTGCCGATCCTGTCAGCGTTTTCACTGATCACCGCAGAAAAACTGCGCAAAATCGGAATGGAAGTGGATCTGCAAGCGATGGACTGGTCAACCCTGACATCGCGCCGCGCCAAGCGTGATCCGGTTGCTGATGGTGGTTGGAACATCTTTCACACGTGGTGGATTGGTGCCGACGTGATTGACCCAATGGCGATTGCTTTTTCAGGCAACCCAGACAAAGGCTGGTTTGGCTGGCCAACCGATCCCGCATTGGAAGACGCACGTTCTGCCTTCGCCAAAGCAGGGTCTTTGGGTGAAAAGCAGGACATTGGCAAACAGGTGCAGGAGCGGCTTTGGGCCATTGGTGCCTCGGCCCAGCTTGGTCAGTTCTTCACGCCAGTTGCCTATCGCAACAATGTCAAAGGCCTGATCAAATCACCGGTTCAGTTCTTCTGGAACATGTCGGTCGAATAACACGTCGCAAGACCGCGCTCGTTCGGGCGCGGTCTTGCAAACCGCTGGTGGGGCCTGAATTTAAATGCTGCTATATATCCTAAAACGCATCCTTTCGACGATCCCAGTGATGGTGATCGTGGCCCTGTTTGTGTTCCTCATGCTGCGCTTGGCCCCCGGTGACCCCGCAGCCGTGATTGCCGGGGATTACGCAACAGCAGAGGATGTCGAGCGCATCCGCGAGCAGCTTGGTCTCAACGATCCAATTCCTGTGCAAATGGCCAAATGGCTCGGCCAACTTGCAAGCGGTGACCTCGGCACAGCGATTTTCTCAAAACTGCCAGTCACGACCCTCATTGGCCAACGTCTAGAGCCCACATTGTTGCTCGCCCTCACTACAATCACCTTTACAGTTTTGGTGGCAGTCCCGCTCGGCACGCTTGCCGCTTACAAGGCTGGCAGCTGGATTGATCGTGCGGTCATGCTGTTCTCTGTTGGTGGCTTTTCTGTGCCTGTCTTCGTGCTCGGCTACATTCTGATCTACACCCTGTCCATGCAGCTCAAAATCCTGCCGGTTCAAGGCTACAAAAGCCCGTTTGAACATGGGATCGTGGAGTTTGCACGCCATATGGTTCTGCCAACCCTCACGCTCAGCGTCATCTATATCGCCCTGATCGCGCGCATGACCCGCGCCACGGTGCAAGAAGTCCTGCAAGAGGATTACGTGCGCACGGCCCGGGCAAAAGGCCAAAGCGAGTTCAAAATTCTGATGCGCCACGCGCTCAAAAACGCAGCCGTGCCAATCGTGACTGTGATCGGCCTTGGGATCGCCCTGATGATCGGCGGTGTTGTGGTCACAGAAAGCGTGTTCAACATCCCCGGTTTGGGCCGCCTGGTGCTAGATGCAGTGCTCGCACGTGATTATCCGGTCATTCAGGGACTGATCCTGTTTTTCAGCTTTGTTTACATCGTGATCAACCTGTTGATTGACCTCAGCTACACGCTTTTTGATCCTCGGATAAAATACTGATGGATACGCAAACCAACGACGCTTTGATGGCCGACGCGGTCCTTTCCGCCAAGGAAAACCCGAGCGTTTTCTCTGTCATGCTTAAAAACCGGGCGATCTTCTGGGGCGGCTCGTTGCTTCTTGTATTCGTTCTGGTCGCATTGCTGGGACCGTTCTTTGTCAGTGATCCCGTCGCGCTCAATCCAATGAAACGTCTCAAACCGCCCTCAGCCGAAATCCTGTTTGGCTCTGATTTTCTGGGCCGTGA
>CAZQMR010000202.1:0-6730 GCA_964594465.1 uncultured Rhodobacterales bacterium | reverse complement strand
CTCTTCGCCCCGATAATTGTTGGCATCGCCGGTGCCGGGGTTGAACGCTACGGGCTCAGGCGCGTGCATCAATATGGCCATGTGCCAGAGCTGATCTTTACCTTTGGCCTCGCCCTGTTGATCGAGGAAGTCGTGCAATTCTTCTGGGGCAAGAACCAGATTCCCTACGAGGCACCCGAAATCCTCCAGTTCAGCCTATTTTCCATCGCTGGTAACTCCGTGCCAGCCTATAAAATCTTCATGATCTTCTGTTCCATGGCGATCTTCTTGCTGCTGCTTTACGTGCTCACCAAGACCCGCGTGGGCATGATCATTCAAGCCGCGCTCAGCTATCCGCGCACGGTTGAGGCGCTGGGCCATAACGTGCCGCTGATCTTCATGGGCGTCTTTGGCGTGGGCACAGCGCTTGCCGGTGTCGCGGGCGTCATCGCAGGCCCCGTACTTGGCACCTTTCCCGGCATGGCCTTCGTGCTTGGCTCCATCGTGTTCGTCACCATCGTGATCGGCGGGCTTGGCTCGCTCTGGGGCGCGCTTGTCGCCTCGCTGATGATCGGCTGGCTCACGACCTTTGCCGCCTCCTATAACGTGCGGGCCGAGGATATCATGACCGCGATTGGCATGACCAAACCCGAGGTGATGTCCGAAAGCGCGCTGCGCGATCTTTGGACCCTCACCTTGCCGCAAATCGGACCGATCCTGCCCTACATCCTGATGGTGGCGATCCTCGTGTTTCGCCCCTATGGCCTGTTCGGGAAGCGTAACCTATGACCGATATGACCTCACACTCCCCGAAATCCGCATCCTTCTGGTTCGGCCCGGCGCTGCCATGGCTCGTTGCCATTGTAATCCTGCTGTTCTTGCCCATGGTGTTCCAGTCGAACTCCGCGCTTACCATCATGAACCAAATGGCGATCACCATCGTCTTTGCTCTCGCGTATAATATGCTGCTGGGGCAGGGGGGTATGCTCTCCTTTGGCCATGCGGTTTATATGGGCATGGGCGGGTTCATGTGCATGCATATGATGAACTGGATCGAGGCCGATAGCATCCCGATCCCACTGCCTATGTTGCCTATCTTTGGCGGTCTCTTCGGCCTTGGCATGGCGACCATAGTGGGCGCCTTTTCCACCCGCAGCGCGGGCACGGTCTTCGCGATGATCTCCCTTGGCATTGGCGAGCTGATCGCTGCCTGCTCCATTATCATCGTCGCCTTCTTTGGTGGCGAGGAGGGTATCTCTGGAGATCGCACCTATGGCCTGCCGGTCTTTGGCGTCGAGTTCCTCAAGCAAATCGAGGTCTACTACCTCACCGCCTTCTGGGTCGTGTTCTCGGCCCTGCTGATGTTCCTCTTCTCCCGCACCCCCGCTGGCCGCATGGCCAATGCAGTGCGCGACAACCCGGAACGCGCTGAGTTCTTGGGCTATTCCGCAAGGCGCGTGCGCTACATCTCGTTCTGCGCCTCCGGTTTCTTTGCGGGCGTTGCTGGCGGCCTCTTCGCGATCAACTTCGAGATCCTCACAGAGGAAAACCTCAACCTCGTCTATTCCGGCTCGATCCTTCTGATCACCTTCTTGGGTGGTGTCGGTTTCTTCTTTGGCCCGATCATCGGCGCTGTGGTCTTCACCTTGCTACAGTCGGTCCTTTCCCTGCAGACGGAACTCTGGCAGCTCTATGTCGGCGCACTCTTTGTGCTCACCGTCATGTTCTTCCCCGGTGGTCTGGCCGGGTTGATCATGATGCATGTCCCGCCCTACAAACTTGGCAAACTCGGGACCCTGACCATGCCCTATCTCAAAACCCTGCTGCCAGCGGCCATCGGCATCCTCGGCTTTGCGGGCTTGATCGAGCTCGTGTTTCACATGCGCCACGCGGCCACTGGCGAAAGCGAAATGCACCTGTTCTGGACCACTTTCGACGGCCATTCGATTTTCGCGTGGATCATCCTGATTGCAATCACGCTTGGCGGCTTTTTCATCGCCAAGCGCAACGCGCCGGAGCTGAAAGAATTCTGGGACGAGGCCAATACGCTGCCACCCGATATGGGCAATGCGCTGAGCGCCACCAAACCTGCCATTGACCCTGACACGGTGAACCCTATCGCCGAGGTTCAGGGCGAGGAGGGCAAAGCATGACCCCAGCACTCGAACTCAATGACCTGCGCAAGAGCTTTGGCAAGACCGAGATCATTCGTGGGCTGAACATCTCCATCGGCAAGGGCGAGCGCCACGCGGTGATCGGCCCCAACGGCGCTGGCAAATCCACCATGTTCAACCTGATCACGGGCCGCTTCCCGGCGACCTCTGGCACGGTGAAATTGCACGGCGAGGATTTGGCCGGGCTGGAACCGTTTGAGATCAACCGCAAGGGGCTTTCGCGCTCGTTCCAGATCACCAACATCTTCCCCAAGATGACTGTGTTTGAGAACGTGCGCTGTGCTTTGCTGTGGTCGATGAACTACAAATATTCCTTCTGGCATATGGTTTCCAAACAGCGGGTGCTGAACGAGCGTGCCGCTGAGATTTTGGAAGGCATCAACCTCACCGCGCGGCGCGATCTGCCCGCAGGCGTGCTGAGCTATGCAGAGCAACGAGCGCTTGAGATCGGCATAACAATTGCTGGTGGCGCGGATGTGATCATGCTTGATGAGCCAACCGCAGGCATGAGCCACTCTGAGACGGATTATATCGTTGGGCTGATCCGCAAGGTGACCGAGGGCAAGACGCTGATCGTAGTCGAGCACGACATGGGCGTTGTGTTTGATCTGGCCGACCGCATCTCGGTGCTGGTGTACGGCGAGATCATCGCGACAGACACGCCCGAAGCGGTGCGCGCCAATGCCCGTGTGCAAGAGGCCTATTTGGGCGCGGCGTTGGAGGCGGAGCATTGAGTAATTCCTTCACCGAAAAGAAGAGCGCGCCTGAGCTGGTCGCACGGGCCAACATAACTGCTAGGAGTGCGCGCCATGCTTGAAGTCCGAGATATGCACGCCTATTACGGCAAATCCCACATCCTGCAAGGCATCAACTTGCAGGTCGGCGAGGGCGAAATCGTCTCGCTTCTGGGCCGCAACGGCGTGGGCCGCTCCACCACCTGCAAAGCCATCATCGGCGAGGTCGAACCCCAAGGTTCCGTCGTCTTCAAAGGCCAGGAGATCGCAGGCAAAAAAGCCTTCGAGGTCGCAAATCTCGGCATCGGCTATGTGCCCGAAAATCGCGACATCTTCCCCGGCCTCACCACCCGCCAAAACCTCAATCTCGGCCTCAAACCCGGCCAGAAAGACGGCGCTGGCCGCTGGTCCATGCAGGACATGTTCAACCTGTTTTCCAACCTCAATGAGCGCGCCGATGTCGAGGCCAGCGTGCTTTCGGGCGGCGAGCAGCAGATGCTCACCATGTGCCGCACGTTGATGGGCGACCCGGATTTTGTGATGATCGACGAGCCAACCGAGGGCCTCTCGCCGCAAATGACCCAAAAGGTCGCCGATTTGCTGCGCGAGATTGCCCGACGCGGGGTTTCCACTCTGCTGGTTGAGCAAAAGCTCTCCATCGCGATGGACATCTCGGACCGGGTCTATGTGATGGGTCACGGGCAAGTCGTGTTCGAAGGCACGCCCGCTGATTTGACTGAGCGCGAGGATATTCGCAAAGAATGGTTGGAAGTCTGATGGCTGATACATATCGCAGAATTACTTTAGTGGATTACCCTGTTGGGAAACCCACAGCCGACACGTTCAAGATCGTCGAAGACCCGGTGCCCACACCCGGCGATGGCGAGGTTCTCGCACGCACCATCTACATGTCGCTTGATCCTTACATGCGCGGGCGCATGTCAAACGTCAAATCCTATGCCGACCCAGTGAAGCCGGGCGACACAATGGTGGGCGGGGCCGTGGCCCAAGTCGTCGCGTCCAAAGCCGATGGCTTGGCGGCGGGCGACTACGTGCTCTGCGGCAATGGCTGGTCTGAAATGGGTGTGCATCCTGCGGGTGAAGTGCGCAAGATCGACCCGTCAGTGGCCCCACTCTCCACATGGAACGGCATCATGGGCATGCCCGGCTGCACCGCCTATATCGGCCTCTTGCTGCACGGAAAACCGCAACCGGGTGAAACCGTCGTGGTTGCCGCAGCCTCCGGCGCAGTTGGTTCCGCCGTCGGGCAAATCGCAAAGATCAAGGGGTGCCGCGCCGTAGGTGTTGCTGGCTCCGATGAGAAGTGCCGCTTTGTGGTCGAAGAGCTCGGCTTTGATGCCTGCGTAAACTACAAATCCCCGACCTTCGCGGAGGATTTGGCCGCCGCCGTGCCCAATGGCATCGACGTTTATTTCGAGAATGTCGCAGGCAAAGTCCTCCACACCGTCCTGCCCCACATGAATCCGTTCTCACGCATGCCCGTCTGCGGCATCATCGCTCATTACAACGCCACCTCGCTGCCCGACGGCCCCGACTACACGCCCATGATCATGGGCACGATCCTGCGCATGAAAATCTCCGTGCGCGGCTTCATCGTCTGGGACCACCGCGACATGGAAGAACAAGCGCTGAGCGACATCGCCGGCTGGATCAAATCCGGCCAGCTGAAATACAAAGAGGATATTGTCGAGGGGTTAGACGCCGCCCCAGATGCCTTCATCGGCCTGTTGGAGGGCAAGAACTTCGGCAAGCTCTCCGTGCGCCTCAGCGACGATCCTACCCTTTGAGCGTGAGCAAGGTGGGGTAAAACCCCACCCTACGACAGCGGCCAGAGCAGGCTATTTCTGTGCATCTCACTTGACGTCAAGTACGGCATAAGCCTTTGCTCTAAAGCCTAAATTTCCCAGTTCAACTCCGTTACTTCTCTAGAGAAGTAACGGAAGGGTTTTCCGTTGCGACTCAAATCGCGCCTCGCTCCAATCGCCCCTTGCAAACCCGCCGCACTTGCTGGGACACTCCCTTGAAAGTCACTCGATTCCTACAACCAAAAACGCTTGGTCCCATATGTTTGATCCCACCGCCCTCACCCGCATCAACCGTTGGATGGACAGCTATGTCGCGGAAAAAAAATTCCCCGGCTGCTCGGTTCTGCTGACCCACAAAGGCAAAGAGGCGCATTTTTACGCAACCGGTCAGCGCAGCATCGAGACCGGCCAGCCTTACGAGCGCGACACCATCCTGCGGGTCTATTCCATGACCAAGCCGATCACCTCGGTCGCGCTCATGAGCCTGGCCGAAGAGGGCCATTTCCACCTCGATGCGCCGCTCTCAGACTTCGTGCCAGAGTTCGCCGAGATGCAGGCCCTAATCCCCGGCGCAACCTCCCTCGACCAGACCGAAGCCTGCCCAACCCCAACTCTGCACCAGCTCCTCACCCACACTTCCGGCCTCAGCTATTCCTTCAACGTAGGACCGCTGGCAGAGGCGATGGCCGAGCGCAAATCCGACTTCGGCCCAAACAAGTCCAACCTTGAGGCCTATACCAAAGAGCTCGCCGCGCTCCCACTCGCCTTCCAGCCCGGTGCGCGCTGGAACTATTCCGTAGGGATCGACGTGATTGGCCGTGTGATCGAGGTCGTGTCTGGCAAGCCGCTCGATGCCTTTTTCCAAGAGCGTATTTTCGACCCGCTCGGCATGTCCGAAACCAGCTTCACCATTGCCGATCACCATCTCGACCGTGTCGCCTCGCTCTACACCCCGCTTTCCGGTGAGCCGACCCAAATGAACGCCGAAAAATCTGGCGACACCCTGCGCCTCGCCGATGAGCCAACCGAAAGCCCCTATCGCAGCACGACACTCTTCTCCGGCGGCGGCGGCCTGCTTTCCACCATCGACGATTACGCCCGTTTCGCCGAGATGCTCCGCGCCAAGGGCACAGGCAATGGCAACCGCATCCTGTCGCCCAACACGCTCAGCTTCATGATGCGCAACCACTTGCGCGGCGACATCGCCGATAGCGGCCCGTCCTCCTTTGCGGAGCTGCCGATGCAGGGCACCGGCTTTGGCATTGGCGGTTGCGTCATCACAGATCCGGGCCGCGCACGCATGCCCTCCAGCGTTGGGGATTTTGCATGGGGTGGCATGGCCTCGACCTTCTTCTGGGTCGATCCGGTGCTCGATTTCACCTGCGTTTTCTTCACCCAACTCGCCCCCTCCTCCAGCTACCCCAACCGCGCTCAACTCAAAGCGCTGGTGCATGGCGCGTTGATCTGATGGGCGGGCGCAAAACCCTATGGGAGCCGAGCCAGCAGCGCATTGATCGCTCCGAACTCAAGCGTTTTGAAACCTTCCTCGCCGCGCGCACTGGCAAGCAATTTGCCACCTACATGGACCTCTGGCGTTGGAGCATTGAGGATCTGGAAACCTTCTGGGCCATCCTCTGGGATTTCTGCGCCATTGAGGCCAGCGCACCTTTCGAAACCGTGCTGACCAAGCGCCAAATGCCTGGTGCCGACTGGTTCCCCGGCGCGCGTCTCAACTATGCCGACCAAGTGATGCGCCATGTGCGCGGTCAGCCCAACAAGACCGCCATCATCTCTCATTCCGAAACCTTCGGGCGGCGCGAGATCACCTACGCAGAGCTGCAAACTAAAGTCTCGTCACTGGCTGCACGGCTAAAGGCAATGGGCGTGGGGCAGGGGGATCGCGTAGTCGCGGTGCTTCCCAATTGCACCGAGAGCATAATCGCCTTCTTTGCCACGGTTTCGCTCGGCGCGATCTGGTCGCTCTGTGCGCCCGATATGGGCCATGTCGCTGTGATCG
>CAZQMR010000201.1:0-6742 GCA_964594465.1 uncultured Rhodobacterales bacterium | reverse complement strand
TATGCATTGATCCGCGCAAATGGGAAGAAAGTGAGCTGGAGTCGATCACGCGTCGTTTTGCCTATGAGCTGATTAAGCGCGACTTGATCAACCCATCGCAAAACGTACCGGCGCCAGATATGGGAACGGGTGAGCGTGAAATGGCTTGGATGTCGGATCAATACGCACGGATGAACACGACTGATATCAACGCACGCGCTTGTGTGACGGGCAAACCGCTGAATGCTGGTGGCATCGCAGGACGGATCGAAGCCACGGGGCGCGGGGTGGAGTATGCGCTTCAGGAGTTCTTTCGCCATCCAGACGATTTGAAGCTGGCAGGTTTGTCCGGCACGTTGGATGGTAAATCGGTGATCGTGCAAGGGCTTGGCAATGTGGGTTACCATGCTGCCAAGTTTCTGAGCGAAGAAGATGGTTGTAACGTGATCGGTGTGATTGAGCGTGATGGTGCGATCCGCAATCCCAAGGGCATCGATATTGAAGCGCTGAAAGCTCATATTGCCGAGAACGATGGCGTAAAGGGCTTTCCCGGTGGCGATTATGTTCAAGATGGATCCGCTGTGCTGGAGGAGGCTTGTGACATCCTAATCCCTGCGGCTTTGGAGGGCGTGATCAATCTGGAAAACGCTGACAAGATTAAGGCCAGCGTGATTGTTGAGGCGGCCAATGGTCCTGTGACCGCGGGGGCTGACGACATTCTGACCAAGCGCGGTGTGGTGATTATCCCTGACCTTTACGCTAATGCAGGTGGTGTGACGGTGTCCTATTTTGAGTGGGTCAAAAACCTCACTCATATTCGATTTGGCCGTATGCAACGCCGCCAAGAAGAATCGCGTCACCAACTCTTGGTTGATGAGCTGGAACGCATGTATTCCAGCTCAGGCATGCAGGGCAAACTAACCGATGATTTTAAGACCAAATATCTGCATGGCGCAGGTGAGCTTGAACTGGTGCGCTCTGGCTTGGATGATACAATGCGGGCAGGCTATCAGGCGATGCGCGATGTTTGGCGCGGTCGCAATGACGTCGATAGTTTGCGCGTTGCGGGCTTTTTGGTCTCGATCGACCGGGTCGCCCAAAGCTATCGGGCCAAAGGCCTCTAGCGCAATTTTCCTTGGTCTAAATCGGGGGCGTCTTGGGCCAATATCGTATTCAATGTATCAGCCATGTTCCGTGCATGATCGCGGGATGTGGCGCCCCCTATCCCCAAACTGCGTCCAACTCGCCACCAAATACCGGGCGCCCAGCCGCGCGTTCCGGGCGTCTTTAGGCGCACCATAAACCCGTTTGAGGGCTTGAACGCCATCACACTGCGATCAACCGATTGAATATTGCTCATCTCTGCTAGCGTTTGCCCTTGCTCCAGAAACAATCCATCTATCGTGAGAACTATCGCCTGCGAGGATCCGTTGCGAATGAAATTGGCGACCCATAAAAGCCCGCAGCCCAGCCCAAGCACAGACAGGCTGGTGCCAAAATTGCCCATTGGATTGGATGCCGCGAGGTAGATCAGCGTAAGCCCAACCCCGGCAACAATCAAAATCGCAATCCAACGGCGGATCGGCGATGGGTCGAGACGGGCGAGAATTTGGCTTTGATCAATCATTCTTCACAGGTAGTGCGAAACAGGTCAGAACCGCAATCAGATTGCGCGAAAAACTTGCAGTTTAGGCGCGCTCCTTCGACTTCTCTCACTTTATAGGAATGACCGGCGACCAGCCGGTCTCAATTTTGTAGCTCGGATAGGCTCAAGCGGTTTGTGCGCGGTCGGGGGTCACCTCGTATCCTGGCTCTTCGGGTTCATCATCGCTCATCTCAGGAGGGAAGCCGGGTGCGGTTATGTCCAACCCAGTTGCGTCCTCCAAGCGGCGAATGATGTTGGGTGACAATTCCCGTTCGCCATATTTTGCAATACCGTCTTTCATTATGTCGATCATCAAAGGACTGATTTCCAGTGGAATTTCAGCGCGATCTGCGATGTCTTGAAACAAGCCAATGTCTTTGAGGACCAGATCCATGGTAAAGGAAATATCGCGCGAACCGTTCAGGATGACCTGACTTTCGGTCTCATGCACGAAAGACGTGCCAGACGAAATTTTGATCGCCTCATAAGCCGTGTTGAGGTCCATGCCAGCCCCCTTGGCAACCACCAGCGCCTCGCAGCAGCTGAGCAAATTCGCAGTCGCGAGATAGTTGGTGAGTACTTTGAGCACCGATGCAGAGCCAAGCTCGCCGGTGTGCAAGACGCGACGGCCCATTTTGGTCAGCAGCGGCAATATGCGCTCAAAAGTTGCGCGATCGGTTCCCGCGAAGATGGAAATATTGCCAGTGGCCGCGCGATGGCAACCGCCAGACACGGGGCAATCAACTGCGGCGCCACCAAGAGCCTGCACTTTTTGACCCAGCCGTTTGACTTCGGCCTCATCGGTCGTAGACATTTCCATCCAGATTTGCCCCGGCTTCAGAGCGCCCAGAATCCCATCTTCGCCTTCCAGAACGGCGGCTGATGCGGCGGGGCTGGGAAGGCAGGTGATGACCGCATCCACATCCGCCATCATCGCGGCCGGGCTGCCCGCAGATTTGGCGCCATTGGCGACAAATTCGGCCACCAGATCCGGGTTCAAATCGCGTACAGTAAGGTCGATGCCATTGCGCAAAAGCGAGCCGGAGAGTTTTGCGCCGACATTGCCAAGTCCGATGAAGCCCAGTTTCATGTTTTGTCTCCTACGTGGTTTTGAGCAACCCTTGCGCATGGGCATTTTGCGTCTTGTTCATTCGCGACCTCCCCCTGCCCAAAAGGTCAAAAAATCAATTTTGAACCATTTGCCCCTGCAAGGCGACCTAGCCTCGTAAACAAAATTTGCTTTAGGAGAGTTTTATGCCCTGCTATCTGATGAAACCGTTTATTGCTGCGGTCCTGGTTGTTTTGCCGATATCCCTTCCGGCTACTTCTCATGACCCGGACGCGCTTGGTTTAACCCCTACATCGGATCGTGCGGCTGAGTTGCGTTTCTCCCCCCTTAAGCCTAGCGCTCCTGGCCCTTCCACGGGGGCTGGTCGTTTGTCAATGGATCCCGAAACCGGCCGCATAGACCAAGTTGGTCTGCGCAGTCATGAGGCAGGCAAAGTGCGTGACGTGTTTGGTCATAAGCTTTGCAAACAACGCTCGATCTCGCTGAGTTTCAAGCTTGTTGGCACGCCAGGCCAGAAAGCCAACGCGTTTTTGAGCTTTAATGCAGGAAGGTTTTCAAAGGGCTTCAAACGCAGCAAGTATTGCTAAGAGGCTTGCACATCAATGGCTAGGCCATGTGCCCCTCGGCTTTGGCCCAAGCATAGGTTGCATCGAGACATTCTTCGATTGGGTGAAACAGCTCGTCGATCTCTTCTTTGGTGATGATCATGGGCGGGCAAAAGGCGAGGCTGTCGCCAATGGCGCGCAGGATCACACCGCGTTTTTGAACCTCTGCGGCCAGATATGGCCCGACCTTGCCCGGTGTCGCAAAAGGATCTGAGCCGTTGCCGGGCGCCACTTCGATGGCCCCCATCAAGCCGCATTCACGAACCTCGCCCACCAGCGGATGATCGGCGTATTTTTTGATGTGCTCGGCGAAATGAGGGGCGACGGCCTGGACATTGCCAAGGATGTTGCGTCGTTCATAAATCTCTAGCGTTTTCACACCGACAGCGCAGCCAACCGGGTGGCCGCCATAGGTGAAGCCGTGCCCGAACGTGCCGACTTTGCCGGAATTGGCTTCGATCACATCGGCCATATCTTGGTTCATCGCAACGGCAGAGAGCGGCAGATAGCCAGAGGTGAGCTGCTTGGCCATAGAGATCGAGGTCGGTTCGTAGTTCAGCGTTTGAGAGCCGAACCACTCGCCGGTGCGACCGAACCCGCAGATCACTTCATCGGCGATCATCAGGACGTCGTGCTTTTTGCAAACAGCGCCGATGGCTTGAAAATAGCCCTCAGGTGGAACGATAACGCCGCCCGCGCCCATGACGGGCTCGGCGATGAAGGCCGCGACCGTGTCGGGGCCTTCCATTTCGATTTGCGCTTCCAGCTCAGCGGCCAGACGCGCGGAGTAATCCAACTCGCTCTCGCCAGCATGGGCGCCGCGCCAATGATGGGGCAGGGATGTGTGCTTGATGCGATCCACCGGCAGGTCAAAATCCTGATGGTTGTAAGGCAGGCCGGTCATGGAGGCGGAGACGATGGTGACACCGTGATAGCCCTTGATCCGGCTGATGATTTTCTTTTTCTCCGGCAAACCGCGGGCGTTGTTGTAGTACCAAGCGAGCTTCACTTGGGTCTCATTCGCCTCAGAGCCGGAGGATTGGTAGAATACGCGCGCCATATGGCCGGGTGTCAGCTCTTTGATTTTCTCGGCCAGCTCAACGGCGGGTTCGTGGCTTTTGCCGCCAAAGAGGTGGTAATAGGGCAGTTTCGCAAGCTGCTCGGCGGCGGTTTCGGCCAATTCCTTGTCGCCAAAGCCAAGCCCGGCACACCAAAGCCCCGACATGCCCTCGATATAGCCGCGCCCACTATCGTCAAAGACGCGCACACCTTCGCCGCGCTCAATCATATGGGCGCCGCTTTGGCGGTGGGCGACGGCATTGGTGTAGGGGTGAAGAAGAGCCTCGACGTCGCGCATTTGTGTGTTGGACAAAGGTGTGTTCATGGGGCTTTCCTCAGCGTTAGAGTTCGGCGCAATCGTTGGCCCTGCGGGCAGTGCAGGTCAACTGTTTTTGCACCTGTGCTGCTTTATTGCGCAAAGCCGCATGTACGAGGGGTAGGACAAAGGGGGGCAAAAATGCAGACTTGACGCAAATTGCATCGCAGCGTCAACTGAGCCCAACGCGAAAAAACAACCGACAGGAGATTCCCCATATGACGATGCGATCCATTTTGCTTGCAGGTGCGGCGGCTACGACGCTGGCGACGGCGGCTCAGGCTGACTACACCTTGACCGTTTTGCACACCAATGACTTCCATTCGCGTTTTGAGCCGATCTCGAAATATGACAGCGGCTGCTCGGCTGAGGACAATACCGAAGGCAAGTGCTTTGGCGGATCGGCCCGTTTGGCGACAGCGATTGCAGCGGAGCGGGCGGCATCGAATAATTCGATCCTCGTGGATGGCGGCGATCAGTTTCAAGGCTCGCTTTTCTACACCTATTACAAGGGTGAGCTGGCGGCTGAGATGATGAACAAGATGGGCTATGACGGCATGACCGTTGGGAACCATGAGTTCGATGATGGGCCCGAAGTGCTGAAAGGCTTCATGAATTCGGTGGATTTCCCGGTGCTGATGTCCAATGCGGATGTAAGCGGCGAGCCAGCACTGGCGGATATTCTGATGAAATCCACAGTGATTGAACGGGGCGGCGAAAAGCTGGGCCTGATCGGTCTCACGCCTGAGGACACGCCTGATCTGGCCTCGCCCGGTGACAACATCACGTTCATAAATCCGATTGATGCAGTCAAAGGCGAAGTGGCCAAGCTGGAAGCGATGGGTGTGAACAAGATCATCGTGCTGAGCCATTCCGGTTACGGTGTTGATAAGCGCGTTGCGGCGGCTGTGCCTCAGATTGATGTGATTGTGGGCGGGCATTCCAACACGCTGTTGTCCAACACCAATGAGCGTGCGGCTGGGCCCTATCCGACGATGGTTGGCAGCACTGCCGTGGTACAAGCTTATGCGTATGGCAAGCTGTTGGGTAAGTTGCAGATCACCTTTGATGATGCGGGCAACATTACGTCGGCTGCGGGTGAGCCGCTGGTGATGGATGGCACTGTCGCGGAAGATGCAGCTGTTAAGGCGCGGGTTGCAGATGCAGCCAAGCCGCTGGATGCGATCCGCAACAAGGTGATTGGCTCGGCTGGTGCTGCGATTGAAGGTGATCGCTCGGTGTGCCGGGTGCAGGAATGCCCGATGGGCAATCTTGTGGCCGATGCGATGCTGGCGCGTGTGAAAGATCAGGGCGTGACGATTGCGATTGCCAATTCCGGCGGCATTCGCGCTTCGATTGACGCGGGTGATGTGACGATGGGCGAAGTGCTGACGGTGCTGCCGTTCCAGAACACGCTGTCGACATTTCAGGTCACCGGTCAGACGATGATTGATGCGCTTGAAAATGGTGTGAGCCAGATCGAGGAAGTGAAGGGGCGCTTTCCGCAGATTGCGGGGATGAAGTTCACCTTTGATGCGTCAGTTGCGGCTGGCGAGGGGCGCATTCAGGATGTGATGGTGATGAAGGATGGTGGCTTTGTGGCCATTGATCCGGCAGCGACCTATTCGGTTGTGTCCAACAACTTCGTGCGCGGCGGTGGCGATGGCTACAAGATGTTCCGCACTGCGATGAACGCTTATGATTTCGGCCCGGATGTGGCGGATGTTGTGGCTGAGTTTGTGGCTGAGAATGCAGGTTACAAGCCCTATACCGATGGGCGCATTGCTCAGAAGTAAGTTGGTTTCAGTTATAGAAAACGGCCCTCGGAGTGCTCCGGGGGCCGTTTTTTGTGCGTAGATTCTATTGATCGAAATCGACGCTTTCCACGAGGGAAAGTGCGTCACCGCGCAGATTGGCGATCTCGGCCAGTGGTGTGTCATCCACCTCGAAATCCCCCCATGCGGCGACCATTTCAGAGGGTTTTACGCTCGCTGTGACTGGGTATTCGTGGTTTACTTGCGCGTACAAGCTTTGGCCCTCGTCGCTGGCGAGGAATTCCATGAGCTGGA
>CAZQMR010000200.1:0-6764 GCA_964594465.1 uncultured Rhodobacterales bacterium | reverse complement strand
TTGCATGGCCTTTGTGACGGCGTCTTGGCCCAAAGCGACGATACTGGCGGGGACATGGCCGATGCCAAGCTTGGTTTGATGCCCGAGCCAGCGGCGCAGGTCGGGGTCGGCCATGGGGGTTAGGGGGTGGTTTTCCATGCCACTTTCGCTCAGCAGCGTGTCATTGACGAAGAGGTGGCCCTGATAGACGGATCGGCCTGTAGCAGGGAAAGCCGGGCAAACGATGACAGGGCCGCCAAGGCGGTCATACAGCGCTTCGGCAACCGGGCCGATATTGCCGTCTTTGGTGCTGTCAAAGGTTGAGCAGTATTTGAAGAGGATTTGCTCGCAGCCTTGGTCCAAAAGCCAGTCGAGCGCCTTTAGGGATTGAGCCACTGCGTCTGCGACAGGGATGGTGCGGGATTTGAGGGCGACGACGCCGGCTTCGATGCTTTGATCTGCGCTTTGTGCTGGAATGCCGCAATATTGCGCGGTCTTCATGCCGCCCTTGGCCAATGTATTGGCCAGATCAGAGGAGCCGGTGAAATCATCGCCAATTGCGCCGAGTTTCATGAGGTTTCTCCGGGCAAATCAAGGCGTGCATTGCGGGCATAAACTTTGGCAACTGCTGCATCATCCTCGCGCCCCAGCCCCATTCCCGATGCGGCCACGAATTGCTGAAGCGCTGTGGCGGTCATGGGGGCGGAGAATTTGGTTTGGCGCGCGATATCAAGCACAATGCCGAGATCTTTAAGCCAGATGTCGACGGCGGAGAGCGGCGTATAATCGCCGTCAACCAAATGCTGCCCCCGGTTCTCAAAGGCCCAACTGGTGCCAGCACATTTGGAGATCACGTCCAAGGTTTGCTCCGGTGCGATGCCTTGCGATATGCCAAAGGTCATGGCCTCGGCCATTGTGGCGATATGGGTGCCAACAAGAATTTGGTTGATGGATTTCATGGCGGAGCCTGCACCTATGTCAGGGCCAAGCTCGAACACATCATTGGCGATGGCGTCGAGCACGGGGCGCGCCTTATCGAACGCCGTAGCCGGGCCTGATGCCATGACTGAGAGCGCGCCATTAGCGGCTTTGACCGATCCGCCTGAAATGGGCGCGTCCAGATACTCCAAGCCAAGTGCAATAGCGCGTTTGGCCATGTCGCGCGCAAAATCGGGGGCGACGGTTGCCGAGGAAAGGATCACCGCGCCCTTGCGCAGTTTTGCAGCAATTCTGTCGGCGCCAAACAACACATCCTCGGTCTGTGCCGCGTTCAAAACCACCAGCAAAACCGCATCGCACTGGCCAAGCGCTTTATCATCAAGCTTATGGCCACCCGCGCTGATCAGCGCGTCGACTTGAGCGGACACAAGATCGCGCCCAAAGGTGTGCAAACCAGCAGCAACGCAGCTGGTGGCCATGCCCATGCCCATTGCGCCCAAACCGATTACGGCCACTTGCGTCATGTGTCGTCCTCCCAAACGTGGGGGCAATGTGGCGGAAGGGGCGGCTCTTGTGCAAGTGGCTATTTGGGCGCTCGACAGAATTGGTGTTTTCGGGCAAGTGTTTGTTCAACATGAGAGGGATGTGTTTATGAGCGGATTGAGCAAGACGGACCTTCAAAACATGCTGGGCGAGGTGTTTGCGCCCTGGATTCAGGATATGGGCCTGCTGGTCGATGAGATGGATGCCACAGGCGGGCGCTTTTTGATGAGCGAAAACCCACGCATCGCGCGTTCTGGCGGGGACAATCCGCCGGTGATTTGCGGGCAGGCGATTGCAGCGGCGGCGGATACGTTTTCTGTTATCGCGCTCAGCCATCTGAACCAGCGGTTTCGCAATATGACCACAGTGGACCTGACCACGCATTTCATGCGTCCGCTTATGATTGGCACGGTTGAGGCCAAAGTCGAAGCCGTATCCAACGGGAGGCGCATGGCTGTTACGCGCGTTGAGTTTCGGGCAGAAGGCACTGAAAAGCTTGCAGCAATTGCAACTCTGACATTCGCGTATCTGGAAGACTGATGACCATGCTTACCTATGCGATCGGGGATATCCATGGCCAGCTTGCCTTGCTCAAAGCGGCTCATGAAGCGATTGCGCTTGATGCGGCAGGCAGGGAGTATGAGATTGTTCATATTGGCGACTATATCGACCGGGGCCCGCATTCCGCTCAAGTGATTGAGTACTTGATTGAGGCCAAAACCGGCGGTGCGCCACTGATTTTCCTGCGGGGCAATCATGATCGCATGATGCGGTATGCGCTGAACGATCCGCCTCAGAGTGATCCGCGCTTGCGAAAAGAGCTGTTTTGGATGCACGCGCGGCTTGGTGGGCTGACCACCGTTGCGTCATATGGGGTGAAAACACCGCGTGTGGTGAAGGAAAAAGAAGTTTCCAAGCTGCTGGGTGAATTTGCACAAGCTGTGTCTGATAAGCATCTGGCTTTTCTCGATAATCTTGTGAATTCATACGAGACAGAACACTGTTTTTTTGCCCATGCCGGGGTCAATCCGGAACATGCGCTGGCAGATCAAGTGGAAGATGACCTTATCTGGATTCGCGATCCGTTCCTGAAACATGAAGAGCCCTTCGAAAAGCTGATCATCCATGGGCATACGCCTGCGGAACGGTTGGAGCATTCGGGCAATCGGGTTAATATTGATACCGGTGCGGCCTATGGCTATCCGCTCTCGACGATTGTGATTGAGGGCGATGCGGTGTTTGAGGTCTCGCCTGACGGGCGCAGGGCCTTGCCGTCAGCCGTGTAGCGCCAGTGGCAGGGTTTCATAGCCGCGAAAGCGCAGGCGTCCTGAACGTGTGCCTGAGGATCGTTGGGTAAATCTCGGAAAACGTTGTAAAAAACGACTGATTGCAACGCGACCTTCCATGCGGGCGAGCGTAAAGCCAACGCAGGTATGCGGGCCACCGGCGAAGGCCAGATGCTTGTTGGGGCGCCGTGCGAGGTCCATCTGAGCCGCGTGCTCAAATTGACGTGGATCGCGGTTGGCAGCTCCAATGCACAGATGAATGTCCGTGCCTGCGGGAATGGTTTCGCCTGCAATCACCACATCTTCGGTTGTGAGACGGTTTCCAAGCTGGTTGGGGCTTTCCACGCGCAGGAATTCATCCACCGCGGTTTCGATCAGCTCAGGTTTTGCCAGAAGTGCGGCGCGTTGATCTGGATGGGCGGAAAGCCGGGCCAGCGCGTTGCCAATCAGGTTCGTGGTCGTTTCGTGGCCGGCATTTAGGATGAAAATACAGTTCTGTAGCAGCTCACCTTCACTTAGATTTCCTTGCTCAGACGCCATAAGCCGGGTCAGAACGTCCGTTTCTGGATCGCCCGGATTTTTCGCCCGACGCGCTACCAGATCACGCAGATAGGCGCAGAACTCGGTTACGGCGCTATTTCCGCGCTCTAGCTGGGCTTGGGTCAAAACAGGCTCCAAGGCACCCAAAATGGCCAAGGACCAGTCTCTGAGCGGCCCACGCTCCTCGTAGGGCATGTCAAAGAGGTTGCCGATGACGTTGATGGGGATCAGCGAGGCGAAGTCCTCAATGGCGTCTATTTCGCCGCTCAGCCCGTCCAGCAGGCTGTCCACGAGGGTGATCAGGCCCGGTTCCATACGTGCGATGGCGCGGGGCGTCATAGCACCGACCATGATGCGGCGCACACGGGTATGGAGCGGTGGGTCATTGAAGACGAGCGAGGTGGTGTGATGCTCAAACAAGGGGCTATCGCCGAATTTTGGGGCAAAAACCTGCTTCTTGTCAGAGATAAACCGCTTGGTGTCACGGTAGATCATGTCGAGATCGGCATAGCGCGACACAAGAACCGATCCATTTGGTTGCCAATCCAGCGGAGCCTCGTCCAACAAGCGATCATAGATCGGAAATGGATTGTCGACAAAGCCGGGCGGTGGATCAGCGAGAGTGAGGATAGCCATAAGCGCTCTTGGTTGATTTGAAGTTAATTTATTGACCGCCCCAGACCAATCTGCAAATCCTTTCTCTCAAATAGCAATGGGCGGAGCATGACACCTCAGGAAAGAGCGGAAAAGTCGCGGGATTTGATGTTCGCGCAGGATAAAGCGTCCAAGTTTCTGGGGCTTGAGTTTGCGGATATTGGCCCCGGCATGGCGCGAATGACTCTCAAGGTGCAGCCGCATCACTGCAATGGGCATGGGATTTGCCATGGTGGGTTCATTTTTACGCTGGCCGACAGCGCCTTTGCCTTTGCCTGTAACAGCTATAACCGGAACGTCGTGGCGCAGCACAATCAGATCAGCTTTATTGCGCCGGGCCGCGAGGGGGATGTGCTGACTGCCGAGGCACGAGAGATCAGTTTGACCGGGCGATCCGGGATTTATGACGTGACGGTTACCAGTCCTGACGGGACTAAGATCGCGGAGATGCGTGGCTGTTCTCGGCAGGTAAAAGGCCAGCATTTTGAGGAGGATACGTGAATGAGTGAAGCTTATATCTGCGAAGGCATTCGCACGCCGATTGGGCGCTTTGGCGGGGCGCTAAGCACCGTGCGCCCTGATGACATGCTGGCCCATGTGGTGAAAGCCGTGATGGAGATGGGGCATGGTTTGACGGGTGAAAACGTCGATGATGTGCTGATGGGCTGCGTCAATCAGGCCGGTGAGGACAATCGGAATGTGGCGCGTATGGCGGTGCTGCTGGCGGGAATGCCTGAGAGCGTGCCGGGGGCAACTGTTAATAGGCTTTGTGGCTCGGGGCTGGAGGCTTTGGGGCAGGCAGCAAGGGCCATTCGCTGCGGTGAGGCGGAGGTGATTGTTGCCGGAGGTGTGGAAAGCATGAGCCGCTCGCCCTTTGTTATGGGCAAAGCGGAGACGGCGTTTTCGCGCAATGCGGAGATGTTTGACACCACGATTGGTTGGCGGTTCGTGAACCCTGCGATGAAAAAAGCGTACGGAATTGATAGCATGCCGGAAACAGCTGAGAATGTGGCTGAGAAATATCAGGTAAGTCGTTCAGATCAGGACGCTTTTGCGCTTCGATCACAGGAAAAAGCTGCTTCTGCGCGGGCGAATGGGCGCTTGGCAAAAGAGATCGTTCCGGTGAGCATTCCGCAGCGGCGTGGGGATGCGATTGTCGTGGAGCGCGATGAGCATCCGCGTGCGACGACGCTTGAAAAGCTTGGCTCGCTCGGCACGCCATTTCGTGAGGGCGGGTCTGTGACAGCGGGCAATGCGTCTGGTGTGAACGACGGGGCGGCGGCGCTGATTGTGGCCTCTGGCGAGGCGGTTGAGAAATATGGGCTGACGCCTAAGGCGCGGATTGTTGGGATGGGCTCAATTGGGGTTGAACCTAGGATTATGGGGATTGGTCCTGCACCTTCGTCCGCTAACTTGCTGGAAAGATTGGGTCTTTCGATCTCAGACATGGACGTGATTGAGCTCAATGAGGCGTTTGCAGCGCAAGGGCTTGCGGTGATGCGCCAGCTTGGGCTTGAGGATGATGCGGATCATGTAAACCCCAATGGCGGCGCGATTGCGCTTGGGCATCCGCTGGGGATGTCGGGTGCGCGCCTTGCGCTGACGGCGGCAACGGAGCTGCAAGAGCGGGATGGCAAGCTGGCGCTTTGCACCATGTGCATTGGCGTGGGGCAAGGTATCTCAATGGTGTTAGAAAAGGCTTAAGACATGAAGGATTTGGCACCTAAGAAGGGCGACTTGGACCCGATTGAGATTTCATCGCGCGATGAGATCGAGGCGCTGCAATTGGGGCGCATGCAATGGTCGCTGATGCATGCTTATGAGAACGTGCCACATTACCGAGAGTCGTTTGATAAGGCAGGTGTGCATCCTACTGATTTAAAACTACTTTCTGATCTCGCTAAATTCCCGTTCACAGTGAAATCTGACCTACGGGACAACTACCCATTTGGCATGTTTGCGGTGCCGCGCGAGCAGGTCTCAAGGGTGCATGCCTCTTCTGGAACCACCGGAAAACCAACGGTTGTCGGGTATACCGCCAAGGACATCGATACTTGGGCCACAGTCATGGCACGATCCATGCGAGCATCGGGCACGCGGGCGGGTGATGTGGTGCATGTTGCCTATGGATATGGGCTGTTTACGGGCGGTTTGGGGGCGCATTACGGGGCGGAGAAGCTGGGATGTACCGTTGTGCCTGTAGGCGGCGGTATGACCGAGCGGCAGATCACTCTGATTGAAGACTTCGGTGCCAGCACGATCATGGTAACCCCTTCATATTGCTTGTCTTTAATTGATGAGTATCACCGACAGGGGCGCGATCCTAAGGACAGCCCGTTGCAGGTTGGGATCTTTGGGGCGGAACCATGGACTAATGAGCTGCGCGCGGAAGTTGAGGCGAGCTTTGACATGCATGCTGTTGATATTTATGGACTTTCCGAGGTTATGGGGCCGGGAGTGGCCAATGAGTGTGTGGAGACCAAGGATGGGCTGCATATTTGGGAGGATCATTTTTATCCTGAGGTGATCAATCCTGAGACCGGAGAGGTCGTGCCGGATGGGGAAATGGGGGAGCTGGTCTTTACCTCGCTCACCAAAGAAGCCTTCCCGATCATCCGCTACCGCACGCGGGATTTGACCCGGTTGTTGCCGGGAACGGCTCGCTCGATGCGGCGGATGGAGAAGGTGACAGGGCGCACGGATGACATGATGATTTTGCGCGGGGTGAATGTGTTTCCAACGCAAATTGAGGAGCAAATTCTGAGGGTTAGCGCACTTTCTCCACATTTTCAGATTGAGCTTACGAAGCCGAATCGCCTTGGC
>CAZQMR010000199.1:0-6781 GCA_964594465.1 uncultured Rhodobacterales bacterium | reverse complement strand
TGAGCCTGCCGAGGTCATTCAGGCGCCTGAGCCGGAAACAATCCCGGAACCTGTACCAACTCCAGAACCGGTGCCCGATCCAGAGCCAACGCCAGAACCAACCCCAGACCCAGCTATCCCGGCAATCTCTGCCGCAGCCGCCCTAAAGGCCTCCATCGACACGGATCAAACCGTGCAGGCAACTGAAGAAGCCCCCAAGAAACCCGGCTTCCTTTCCCGCCTCATGGGCCGCAAAACCGCGCCAATAAAAAAGCGCGTTCTCGATGACGACATGCTGGAAAGCCTCGAAGAGCTGCTGATCACCGCCGATATGGGCGTCGAAACCGCTCTCAAAGTCGCCGCCAACATGGCCGAGGGCCGCTTTGGCCGCAAACTTGGCACCGCCGAGATCAAAGAGCTGCTCGCCAAGGAAATCACTGAAATCTTAGAGCCGGTCGCCCGCCCCATGCCGCTCTTCGCCAAAAAGCCGCAAGTCGTGCTGGTCGTCGGCGTCAACGGTTCGGGCAAAACCACCACCATCGGCAAACTCGCCTCCCAATTCCGCGCCGCTGGCAAATCCGTCGTGATCGCCGCAGGTGATACATTCCGCGCCGCCGCTGTTGAGCAGCTCCAAGTCTGGGGCGACCGGGCAGGGGTGCCCGTGATGACCGCCAAGCAAGGCTCCGATCCCGCCTCACTCGCCTATGACGCCATGCAAAAAGCCGAGGAAGACGGCGCAGACCTGCTGATGATTGACACTGCCGGGCGTTTGCAAAACCGCACGGACCTCATGGAAGAGCTTGCCAAAATTGTGCGCGTCATCCGCAAACGCGATCCCGACGCCCCCCACAATACTCTCTTGGTGCTAGACGCCACCACAGGCCAAAACGCGCTCAGCCAAGTCGACATTTTCACCAAAATCGCAGACGTTTCCGGCCTCGTGATGACCAAGCTCGATGGCACGGCCAAAGGCGGCGTTCTCGTGGCTCTCGCAGACAAATTCGGCCTGCCAATCCACGCCATCGGTGTGGGCGAGCAGATCGACGACCTCGCGCCATTTGATCCGCAAGAATTCGCGGATGCGCTAACAGGACGGGAATCTTAACTTTTCGCGTGAACTTCGTCGATTTAGCAGGCATTCTGGCCGCGAAATCTTCAAAGCCTGCCAACCAATACCTATATGTTAATCAACATAACATAAAATACAGAGGGAACAGCATTGCAACAATTTGATTCCGCCGTTCAAGAGGCTCAGGCCGAGGTCGAAAACGCACAAAGTAAGATCGAGGCACTGACCTCACGTATCGAAACTGCCCGCAGCAAGCTTGCAACGGGGCAGGACATTTCCGTCGATATCGAAAATGCGTCGCTCGATGATGTGCATTCCCATGCTGATCTGATGAACGAAAACATTGCCGACCTCATCATGGGCCTCGACGATGTGACCGCCGGCTTTTCCAAAGACTTCGACGCCATGCGCGACAAAACCGGATGGGAAAAGCTCGTGGGCATCTTCGCAAGCGGCAAGTCAGACAGCATGCGCGAGGAACGCATCCGCTCCGCCTCCATCGACGACAAGCTGCAAGACCTGATCTCCAAGTCGGACACCATCGTCAGCCTCTTGCAGACCCAGCTCACCACGCTCAACGACCATAAGGGCAGGGTAGAGGGCAACCTCACCGAGACCCTGACCGAGCGCGAAACCGCCGTCGCAGAACTCGAAACCATGCGCGCCGAAATCCTCGCGCTCGACCCGCAAATCATCGAGCTTGAAAACAAAATCTCCGTTGAAACCGACGCGACCGCCCGCACCCGGCTTGAAACCGAGCTCGCAGCACTCAATGGTTCCTACAACGAGATGGTGCAGCAAGAGCAGGTCCATCTCGCCAAATCCCAGACCCTTGAGCGCTACATCGAAAAGGGCAAAAGCTGGGTCGATAGTTTGCAAAATCAGGCCGCCACGCAAATGGTCCTGATCAACAAGCTGCAAACGGACACTAAGCAGCGCGTCGTGCTTTACGATGCCCTCACCAAATCGCTGAAAACCGCCCAGCAGCAGGACGTCGCCCACCAGATCAACGAGATCGGCGTCGCCACGGACCAAGAGGCCCAAGCCGCGATGGCCGCGATTGGTTCGGCGACGAACACGCGTATGGCCGAGATGATGGAAAAGCACGAAGACCACATGGTGTTCGCGCGTAAGGTGCTCGAAGAAAAGGCGAAATCCGACGAGCGCTTCATGCGCCGCTTCGCCAAAATCGTCGAAAAGCATGATAGCAACCAGTACGGCGCGTGAAAGCCGCCTTCACCATAGCGATGTTCGCCGGGCTGGTCTTTCTTGGATTGGCCAGCCTGTTCGACCTCTCCGCCTTCCTGCCAACCGCCACCAACGGCTTCACCGCAGAAGGCACCTGGATCGCCCGCATATTCGTCGCTCTGACAGTGCTGGGCGGCTGGCTTTGGTACCGTGAACGAAGGAAATAAGCCCATGAAGAAACCCTGGAAAATCACCGCCATCATGGCGCTGCTCTACCTCTCGCTGGGCATCGGCGAATGGGGCGAACCGATGAAGCTTCTGATGAATACGGCGTTGTTTGCTGGGGCGGTTGGTGTGGTCTGGCTGGTATACTGGTTTAAGCAGCGAGGTAGCACCGCCGTCGATGAGTGAGTAAGACGAAAACTTGGGTGTCAACGGCGGACGCAAAGTAACGAAGTGAAGGTGCAACGTGTTTCCATTTGATAAGTACAATACTCCAGAGGGCTTTAAAACCAAAGAAGAACTGGAAAATGAACGTCTGGAGGCCAAGTACGGCGCTTACCACGTTTTGTGCATCGCGGGTATATTGACGGGTGCAGCAATTGCAACCCTTTTCGGATATTTGGGAATGGAGATCGGTCTCTTTGCTGGTCTGGCTCTTTTCTCGGTTGCCTTTTTCATTCTTTTCCTTGTGCATAGAATGGAAGCTCATGAGCGAAACGACCTCTTTCTGACCGATCTTTACTACGGCACCGAAATCCGCATCAAAATGGTCTGGCACGCACTCGTAGGACCCCGCAAATAACATGACCGACAGCTTACGCGCCGACCACGCCCCCTTCACCCAAACCACCGCCATGCGGGACTTTTCGCAGGTTCTTCCAAGGTCTCGCAAGTGGTCTATATCATCAAGTTTCGGTCACGGCAGTCAATTGAAAGTTCAAGCGAGTAGGAACAATTATGGCTCCTAAGCCATGGAAGAAAAACAGCACTCCACCGGGCTTTCTTAGTAAGAAAGAGAAAGAGGACGCGCGTTTCGAGGCCGAGTTCGAAAGGGTTATCAAGTGGATAGTGAGTCTTGGAGTTTTTGGATTTTTGCTCGCGGTTCTGGATCTGCTCCTTAACTCAAAACCTTTGTTCTGGCTCGGCTTTGTGTTTTTCTGTTCTGCAATTTCCTTGGCTCTGATCGTAGCCGTTTTCGGTAAGTCTAGCAGTGTCGTAATTCTGAACCAACTCAAGGACGGCATCGAAATCCGCATCAAAATGTTCTGGCACGCACTCGTAGGACCCCGCAAATAACATGACCGACACCCTGCGCGCCGACCACGTCCCCCTCACCGAAACCACCGCCATGCGGCGCTATTTCGCCAAGTTCGACCGGATCATCGGCCATCTCCATGATGTTGCGACCGAGACAACCGGGCAGGGCCGCCTCGGCCAGCTCGAACTCCAGATCATTGAGGGCTATCTCCAAGCCCTCTCCTCTACCTTCCGCGTCCTGTTCTACAAGCACCTCATGGCCCCGCGCGTCCCCAACGCGCTCCCCCATCACCTCGAAATCGACCGAGTGGAAAGCGGCTTTCCCGTCTACCGCGAGCTCCTGCAGATGGGCAACGACTACACACAAGCCGACGCCCGCCTCAGCGCCCTCCCGCGTGCCGACAAGCTCAAAGCCGAGATGTTGGATCAAATCCTCGGCGAACGTACCATCCCCACCCGCCTACAATTCGCCCTTTCCCAGCGTCTCTACTACCAAGGCCTGCAAGGCAAAGCCCTGTTCTGGGCCCAAAACGACCCCCAATGCGTCTGGATCAAAAACCTCGCGGAACGCCGTCGCCAATTCCTGATCCACTGGGCGGTCTATGACAGCCAAACCAACCTCCCCGTGATCTACCTCATGCTGGTCGAAGATACCGGGCGCGGCGGCTTGCCCAAGGACGAGCGCCGCTGGCCCCGCGTGCAAGGCCATCTTTCTGCGCAGTCCATGGCCTCCCTCAAATTGGTCACAATCGCCAAGGGCTTCGACGAGGATTTCGACGACCTCCACCCCAAATTCCTGCGCCGCATCCATATCGGCCCGATGTATTCCCACAATTTCACCAAACAAACCGGCCCCTTGCGCGAAATCCTGGAAGAAGCCAAATCCGAACCGGGCCTCGATTGGGCGCTCTCATGGGCCAACGAAACCTTGATTTCCAAAGACGTCAAAGAGGTCTCCGCCGGGTTCTTTTCCACCGTAGAGCGCGAGATTTTCGACCTCGATCAAATCGGCGGCATCACCAACGATAGCGGCGCCACCCACACCAAACGCGCCCTCATCCTCCCCCAAAAACCCTACCAAGTCCTAGAAGACCGCGACCCCCCAACCCTGCGCCGCGTCAAAAAATACGTCGTCAGCCCCCGCGGACAGGTGTTGGTGCACTGATGATCTCAAAGCGCAGCCTAGCAACCAAACCAGCCCGTGCGACCAGCACGGGCCGCGCCCGCCACTCCCCCCTGGAGGGCGCATTGCACCCTATCAATACGCGGAACGTCCACGCGGTTTTGCACCATAAATCAAACCCGCCCAAACCTCACAATGCGCCCACCCAGGCTCGCGCGCGCCCCTCCGCTCTTCCGCTGAACCCACAAACCGGCATCCAATATCAAGAGGCCCCCCAATGACCACCGCCCAAAACCTCATGGAAATCGCCGAAGACGCCATCCGCGAGAAATACATCGACGCCCAAGAAATGCTGAACGGCTTCGATCACGCCCCGCGCATCGCCAAAGCCAACGAGCAGCTCGCAACCGAGCGCTCCACCGGCCTCTCCACGCGCCGTCGTTTCCGCTCCACTACCCCCGGCCTCACCTCGCCCTCCAGCACACGGCCCGAAGGCGTCAACCTCATCGCCCGCATCACCCAGCCCGAGGACAACGATCCGCTTACCTCGCCGCTGCAAGCCCAAATCCTCCACAGCCTGCGCCGCGCCCTCGCGGTCGCCTCCGCCACAGTCCACCTCTTCGGCGAACAAACCCCGCTCAACGACCAGCTCCGCCTCAACCGCGAGGGCCGCCTCGACAAAAGCCAAACCGCCGAGTTCAACGAGCTGCTCTCCGCCGCCTCCCTCATCGGCCTTCACGTCTTCGCCAACATGACCACCTACCTGCTCACCGGCCAAGACGAGAGCGGCGAGGTCACCATCACCGACGTCGAAGAGCTCCTCACCGACAACCCCCATATCGCCCTTCACGGCGCGCTTTGGGAACTGGATCAAGACATCGCGCTCCACGCCAAGGACGACCACCACCTCGTCCTCACCATCCGTGCCTATTGCGAAAAACTGATGGAGAAGGTCGCCAACCGCGCCGCCACAACACCCCGTCTTGAGGCCTTCACCCGCGTCTCCTTCCGGGTCGAGGCAGACAACTTCCAGATCGACGGCTTCTCGCCCGCCACCAAATCCAAATCCACCAAACTCACCATGAGTTTCAAAAAACCGCACGAGGTCGTGGGCAACCACATCGCCAAATACCAAGCCCTGAAGCTCAGCAAAATGCTCATGGCTTACGATTTTGAGCGCCGCCTCAACCCCTTCGCGGAACTCGGCGGCTTCATCTTCACCTTCATGGGCGACGGCGCACCGGGCACCGGCAAAACCACCCTGATCCAGATGATGGCAGGCCTCTTGCAAGGCTATTGCGAAACCGCAGGCTACGCCTTCCGCTACCAAAACCTCAGCACGGACAGCATCGACAGCTACCAAGGCAAATCCGCGCAAAACGCCAAGTCCTTCATCAACAACATCATCGACCCGTCCATCATTGGCTTTGGAACGATCGACGATATCGACCAGCTCGCAGGCAAACGCGGCGACCGCCAATCCTCCGCCGGTCAGCTCGAAATCACCGCCGTCCTGATGGAAGCCTTCGCCGGTGCGAACACCGTTGTGCGCGGCAATTGCACCTTCGGCATGTTCTCCAACTACCCCGAAAACGTCGACGACGCCCTGCGCCAACGCGCCGGCGCACGCTTCCTCGTAGACGGCCCCCAAACCCGCGAAGACTACATCGACATCCTCCACCTCCTCATGGGCAAAAACCACGACATCCCCGTCGGCCAACACGACCTCTTCGCCGCCCAAGAAATCAAGAAGGCGGTGGCCGAAAGCTACGCCAGCTACGAGCGCCCCAAGGAGCAAAAACTCCTAGAAGTCTTCGAGACCACCGCCAAAGACATCGGCAAACTAGACACCATCGCCAAACTCGGCACCTACCTGAAAGCGATCCAAGTAGCCGACGAACGCTTCACCGGCCGCGCCATCAAAAACATCACTGACGCAGTGAAAGTCCGCGCCATGGACTTCGAGCTCCCGGATGAGTGGATGGAACAACCCGACCTGTTCCTGCGCAAAAGCTACGATGCGAAGAAGGAAATGATCGCCGACCTAGCCCAGCCCATCACAGTCGATATGCTAATCCAAGAAATAAACCGCTACGCCGACAGCGAGTTCCGCTACGCCGACAAGTCCGACGAAGTCGCCATCGAGGACGCCGTGCGGGACA
>CAZQMR010000198.1:0-6795 GCA_964594465.1 uncultured Rhodobacterales bacterium | reverse complement strand
GCGCCAAGGCTTTCCCAGTACTTGGTGAGCTTCTCGACCTCGAGTTTCGGGTTCTGAGGCAGAGGTGTCATCAGGAACCAGCGATTGTCGAACAGCTCGGCAAAGCCGGAGCTTGGGCCACTATGCTCGGTTCCGGCCAGCGGGTGGGATGGAATGAAATGCACGTTGCTGGGAAGATGAGGCGCGACCGCTTCGATCACCGCGACTTTGACCGAGCCGACATCCGTGACCACAGCGCCGGGCTTTAGAAACGGCGCCATTTCAGCGGTGACCGCGCCCATCGCACCAACGGGCACGGCGAGGATGATCAGGTCAGCGTCCTCGACCGCCTCAGCAATGGTTTCGGTGATCTCATCGCAAAAGCCTAGCTCATCCGCGATGCGGCGGGTTTCGGGGGAGCGGGCAGTGCCGCTGATCAGATCAGCGCTGCCAGCGCGGCGGGTGGCATGGGCGATGGAGGAGGCAATCAAGCCCAAACCGATCAGCGCGACCTTGTTGTAAAGCTTGCTCATTGGGCCATGAACTCCCCGATTGCGCTGGCGACAGTGCGGCAGGCGAGCTCGTCTCCGATGGTGATGCGCAGGGAGTTGGGGAGCGCGTAATTGGCGACGCGGCGCACGATGAGGCCGCGCTTTTTGAGCGCCTCGTCGCAGGCGGCGGCTTTCTCGGGGCTGTCGAAATGGGTCAGCAGGAAATTCGCCTCGCTTGGATCGGACGGCACGCCTATTTTGGCCAATTCATCCGCAAGCCATGCCCGCAAGCGCGCGTTTTCGGCGCGGCAATAATCGACATAGGCCACGTCTTTCATGGCGGCTTCAGCGGCGGCAAGGGCTGGGGCGTTGACGTTGAACGGGCCGCGCACGCGGGCGATTACGTCAACGATATGGGCCGGCGCGAGGGTCCACCCGACGCGCAGCGCGCCAAGGCCGTGGATTTTGGAGAAAGTGCGGGTCATCACGACGTTTTCGCGCGACAGCACAAGGGCGGCCTCGCCATCATAGCCCTCGACATATTCCGCATAAGCCCCATCCACGACAAGGATCGCTTGAGGCGGGAGGCCATCGGCAAGACGCGCAAGCTCAGTGGAGGGCAAAAAGCTGCCCGTGGGGTTGTTGGGGTTGGCCACAAAGACGATGCGGGTGTTTTCAGTGCAAGCGGCGAGCAGCGCATCGACATCGGCGGTGCGGTTGGTTTCGGGCACTTCAATCGGGATCGCGCCATTGGTTCGGGCGCAGATTTTATACATCTCAAAGCCATGCTCGGTCAGCAGCACCTCGCCGCCCTCGCCTGCATAGGCCATACAGAGGAGCGAAATCATCTCGTCGGAGCCATTGGTGCAGATGAGTTGATCAATGGGCAGGTTATGCGTGGCGGCGATGGCCTCGCGCAAGGCGCTGTGGCTGCCATCGGGGTAGCGCTCGAGCGTTTCGGCCGCTGCAATGAAGGCTTCTTTGGCCGAAGTGCTGGGGCCAAGCGGGTTCTCGTTGGAGGAAAGCTTGGTGATTTGATTGGTCGCAATTCCGGGAAGCGAGGCCACGCCGCCCACATAAGGCGCCACATCCATGACACCGGGTTGCGGCTGGATTGTTGGATGTGTCTTGCCCATGGTTTTGGCCCCGTTTGGTTAACGCTCAGGCGCTTTTACGCGCTCTGCCAGACAGGGTAAACTCACAAGCGTAGGGGGCTGTTGACTGGGCGAAAAAAAAGCCCCTTGCCACAGAGTGACAAGGGGCAGAATACGCATCACTTGGGAGGAGTGTGTAATGCGAAAACTCGAAAAACTCGTTACCGTGTATCAAGTCGAGTTCTGTATATGACGCAGTGCAATATGAAGTCAAGCATTTTTGTGCATTGCAACATGTGAAGTTTCTGTGACCGGTTGCAACAATGACACATGGCTCCCATAGTCGCCTTATGGATAAGCCGCAAAATACCACGACTGACCAGCAAGCTGGGATCGAGACGACCGCTGCGTTTGAACCTTTTCACCAGCGCGATGACATTTTCACCCGTGCCTTTTGGGACGAGGATGTGCGCAGCGATGCGACGGATGGGTTTTTTGCGTCTTACCGGATGGAGGCCGCGCCGCGCCGTGGGGCCGGGTTTACGCAGCGGGATTTTGCGCTGCGCAATGCGTCCTGGCTGATTTCGGATGTGATCTCGAACCGTGGGGCTGAAAGTGGTGCGCGCGAAGGCTTTCAGGCGGCGATTGCCAATGACACGCCGGTTGCGCCAATGCAGGTTGAAGATCTTGGTGACATGGCGGCTGAGATTAAGGACGTGGCGGCGTTTTTTGGCGCGGATTTATGCGGGATCACGGAATATGACCCGCGTTGGACCTATGCCAGCAAGGTGGATGCGCGGGATGCCTCTGCGGTGCCAAATGAGCTGCCTGAGGGGATCACGAGCGTGATTGTGCTTGGGCATGAGATGGATGCGGGTTTGGTTGCGACCTATCCCTCTGCGCTTGGCGGGGCTGCGACGGGGCGGGAATATTCTCATGAGGCGGCGGTGGTGATGCAGGTGGCGGCTTATATCCGCAATTTGGGGTATGAGGCGATCCCGTCGATGAATGACACGGCGCTGGTTATTCCGTATGCGCTCAAGGCCGGTTTGGGGGAGTATGCGCGCAATCAACTGGTGATCACCGAGCAGTTCGGGCCGCGTTTGCGGTTTTCGAAAATTTTCACCTCGCTTCCGCTGAGCCATGATGCGCCGCGCAAGCTTGGCGTTGCGGCGTTTTGCGATCAGTGTACGCGCTGCGCGGATGCTTGCCCGGTCAAGGCGTTGCCTTATGGGCCACCGACGGAGGCGGGGCCGGACCGCTCTTCGATCAAGGGGGTGCGGAAGTGGACCTCGGATGCGAAGGCGTGCTTTGGGTTTTGGGCAAAGCTGTCGTCGGATTGTGCGATTTGCATGCGGGTGTGCCCGTTTAATCGGGATTTCAGCAAATGGCACAACCGGGCTTGGTTGAAACTGGCGCTATCGCCCTGGCGCAAACTGGCGCTGTGGCTCGATGACAAGAGTGGGCGGGCTCAGCGCGTAAAACCTGCGGATTGGTGGGCGAGGAATTCTGCGACGAAGGCGCGATCGCCGGGGGAGTAAATCCGCGCCGCGGCTTCCTCAGCTGGCATCCAAAGGCTGATATGGTCCGGCTCGGTCGGTTCGGCGATTTTGCGCACGGGATGGGCCAGATAGAGATGGCAGATTTTCTCGGCCCAAAGATCATATTCGGGCATGAACACGAACCAGCGATAGGCGCCCAAGCGGCGACGCACAGCGATGCGCCAGCCGATTTCTTCCATACATTCGCGGTGCAGTGCGTCAATCGGGCCTTCGCCGGGATCAATGCCGCCACCGGGAAGCTGCAATTGGGGGCCATCCCAGCGGTCATCTTGCTCGGTCAACAGGAGCTGACCGCGATCCTCCAGCAGCGCATAGACACCGGGCCGAGGCTTGTAGCGCTTATCCGCGCGGTAAGGATCACCAAAACGTCTCATGAGCGCTTGTTTGCCATGCCAATAGCGCGCCTTCAAACCCAAATGCGCGCTTACCCCTTTGCAATCGCCAAGACTCGCCTTATGTCACGCCCTTGATCCAAAACGCATGAGGCCATCACATGACATCCGCGCAGGAAATTGCTTGGGACGACACGGTTCTGCCATTTCAGCTTGATCGGGCTGACATGCGCGGGCGTGTGGTGCGCTTGGACAAGAGCCTCGTGGAGATGCTCAAGCTGCATGACTACCCGGAAATCGTGCGCGAAGCAGTGGCCGATGCTGTTCTGCTGACGGCGCTGATTGGCCAGTCGATCAAGCTGCGCTGGAAGCTGAGCCTGCAGGTGCGCGGCGATGGCCCGATCCGGCTGATTGCAACAGATTACTTTGGCCCGTCCGAGGATGGTGAGCCCGCGAAAATGCGTGCTTATGCGAGCTATGACAAAGAGCGTGTTGCCGAGCTGTCAGGGCGGCCTTTTCCGCATTTCGGCAAGGGCTATTTTGCGGTGCTGATCGATCAGGGCAGCGGCATGCAGCCTTATCAGGGCATCACGCCGTTGGCGGGTGCGTCGCTGGCTGATTGCGCTGAGACCTATTTTGCCCAGTCCGAGCAGATCCCGACCCGCTTTGCGCTGGCGTCGGCTGAGGCGACAGCACCGGGTGGCGAGACGTCTATTCGCGCCGGTGGCGTGATCATCCAGCAGATGCCCAAAGCATCGCCTTTTGCGACCTCTGGTGAGGGCGGATCGGGTGAGGGTGGCTTGCTGGCTGCTGAAGACCTGATGGATGAGGACGATTCTGAGAAGTGGACGCGGGTGACGACGCTGCTCTCAACCGTTGAGCTGACGGAGCTGTTGGGGCCCCATGTGACCCCGGATCAGTTGATCCTGCGCCTGTTCCACGAGGAGGCGCCACGGGTTTATGATGCGCAGCCGGTGCAGTTTGGCTGTACCTGTGGGCCCGATAAAGTGCGCCAGTCTTTGTCGATCTATTCGGCCAAGGACATAGCGCATATGACCAAAGAGGACGGGACCGTTACGGCCGATTGCCAGTTTTGCGGCGCGCATTACAGCTTTGATCCGTCCGAGTTGGGCTTTGAGTCAGCGCCAGAAGGTGGCGCCTAAGGTTCGTCCCATTCCGCTTTGATCACGATGCGGATGCGCACCATGAAACCAAGTGAATCCTCGGTCGGATAGGCCACTTTGCCAATGCCGAAGCTGTTGCGGTCCACCTCTGCAATGGCTTCGGCAATCGCATCTTCGCCGTCAATTGTGAGCGTGAACTCAAGCGGAACTGGCACTTCCAAGCCGTTAAGCGCTAAAGCACCTTCGGCCATGTAGCGGCCCGGCTCAATCGCGCTGATCTTAGTGGAGGTCCAAGTTGCGATCTTAACGGCGTCGGCATTCAAAAAGTCTGCGCTGAGCGCCTGCGAGGTGGCCATGCCAAGGTCAAGGCTGGTGAGCTCAATCTCTGTCGTAATCTTGGAGGCCTCCAAGTTATCGGGGTAAAAAGCGATAGAGGTGGACCAATCCTCAAAGGTGCCAACCACGACATCACCCATCTGCTGGGTCTGGATTTCGATCAGGCTGTCATCATAATCCACATCCCAGTTTTCGCTGGCAAGCTCGGCCACGGGTGCGCTGTCGTCATCTTTCGGACCATCCATCAGCGCGAATGCCCCAATGGACAAAACGGCTGCATAGATCGCGATGGCCGCAAGTTTTGGCAGTGTTTCCGGCGCGGCTTCACCCAAGCTGCTGCCCCGCGTTTTGAGCACTGGGATCATGCGCGTCAGCGTGTCATCCTTGAGGAAAATCGCATGAAACAGCGCGCCGCCCACATGCAGGAAAATCGAGATCGCCATCAGCGCGGCTGAGAGGAAGTGCAGGATGCCGGAGAGCTGAGAGAAGGACAGGGTTTGGGGGATGAACGGCAGGCTGTGGGGGATCGGCAGCCAAACATCCGCGCCACCCGCTGAGCCTAGATGGTGGAGGTAACCCGCCAGCGGTGTGATCAGGATGCCCGCGTAAAGCATCCAATGCACGGTTTCTGCGACGAAGATTTGCGCCGGTTTTGCGGTGTTGAGCGGGTGGGGCTTGGCATTGCTGAGCGCCCAAAGCAGGCGGATTACGGCCAGCGCGAAGGCCAGAATGCCGAAGGTTTTGTGCAGCGAATAAAACCAGATTTTGCGCGCGACCTCCGCGTCGCTACCTTGCGGCAGGTCAAGCATGTATTTCCCAAGCACGAACAGGGCAATGATCAGCACAGTGGTTGCCCAATGCAGCGTTCGGGCAACCGTTCCGTAGTTGGATATGCTGTTGCGCGCGGGCATGGGTGTTTACCTGTCTTGTTTCACTGAGCCTGCTAGGCCATGTAGGGGCAATGACACGCATCGCAACAGAATTAAACCAGCTAGAGGCAGCACTTGCCAGCGCCAAGGCCGCGCCATCAAGTGATTTTGATCTGAACCCGGCGTTCGATACCGGTGCGGGGGCTTTGACGCCGGCTGCGGTTCTGATTGCGTTGCTTGAGAAGAACGGGCGGTTGGAGGTTGTTTTGACGCGCCGCTCCAAACATCTGAAGCATCATCCGGGGCAGATCGCCTTTCCCGGTGGCAAGGTCGATGCGGACGATGCGAGCGATGAGGCGGCGGCGTTGCGCGAAGCGTATGAGGAGATTGGGCTTGAACCGGGATCGGTCACGATGCTCGGTTCGCTTGCGCCCCATCGCACGGTTACGAATTATGAGGTGCGGCCCTTTCTGGGGCTGATCAAGGGGGCGTTTGAGCCGGTGCTGGAACCGCGTGAGGTGGATGAGATGTTCACTGTGCCGCTTGCCTTCCTGACGAATCCCGCGAATTTCTTGGTCGAGGGTCGGATGTGGCGCGGGCAGCGGCGGCAGTATTACGTGGTGCCTTATGGGCCTTACTACATCTGGGGCGCGACTGCGCGGATGCTGCGGGCACTGGCGGATGGCTATGAGGCCAGCGCGTGAAGATTGACTGCAGTTGGATTGATCAAGGGCCCACAGCGCAGGTTTTTGATGCGCTGGAGGCGGGTGGGCACTCGGTGTTTATGGTCGGGGGCGCTGTGCGGGATGCCATTTTGGGCCGCGCGCTTGGGGATATTGATCTGACGACGGATGCCACGCCTGAGCAGATGATGGCGGCTTGCGAGACGGCAGGACTGAAAACGCTGCCCACGGGGATCGAGCATGGGACGCTGACGATCCTGGCCAAAGGCTTCGCCCATGAAGTGACAACGTTTCGCACCGATGTTGAGACCGATGGGCGCCATGC
>CAZQMR010000197.1:0-6822 GCA_964594465.1 uncultured Rhodobacterales bacterium | reverse complement strand
GCCATCGGCAAAATGGGCATCCCCGAGATGCGCAAACGCGGCTACCCCGATGGCGTTGCCGCAGGCTCCATCGCTGCAGGCGGCACCCTCGGCATCCTGATCCCACCCTCGGTGACCATGATCGTCTATGGCATCGCCACCGAAACCTCGATCGGCCGCCTGTTCCTCGCAGGCGTCATTCCCGGCCTGCTGCTGGTCGTGCTCTTCATGGCATGGTCGCTCTACTCAACATGGCGCTCCGGCGACCGCGCACTCCTGGCCTCAGGCAGCTACACATGGCGCCAAAAATTCGAGATCCTGCCCCGCGTTGTCCCCTTCCTGCTGATCATCATCGGCGTGCTCTACGCCATGTATGGCGGCGTCGCCACGCCATCCGAAACCGCAGCCGTCGGCGCGCTTCTCTGCATGATGATCGCTATGATCATCTACAAGCTCTGGAACCCGCGCGACCTCTGGGTGATCCTGCGCGACAGCACCAAAGAGAGCGTGATGATCCTCTTCATCATCGCCGCCGCGGGCGTGTTTTCCTACATGCTCTCCAGCCTCTTCATCACCCAGTCGATTGCCGCCTGGATAGGTACGCTCGACGTGAACCCATGGGTGCTGATGGGCGCGGTCAACATCTTCCTGCTGATCGCAGGCTTCTTCCTGCCCCCCGTCGCCGTGATCCTCATGGCCGCCCCAATCCTGCTGCCCATCATCACTACAGCCGGGTTCGACCCGATCTGGTTCGCCGTGGTCCTGACCATCAACATGGAGATCGGCCTCATCTCGCCGCCCGTAGGCCTCAACCTCTATGTCATCAACGGCATCGCCCCTGACATCTCGCTCAAAACGATCCTCGCAGGCTCACTCCCGTTCGTGGCCTGCATGGTGCTTGCAATCTTGCTGCTCTGCGTTTTTCCGGGCCTCGCCACATGGCTCCCCAACGCCGTGATGGGGCCATCGTTCTAGATCGAAAAACACGCTAAGGTATAGCGAGGATGGGTGATGCTCCCTTAATCGGGAGTGTCTAAAAAATGACCACACTGAAAAGTCATTTTTGCTCAAAGGACTATCCAAATGTCCATGTTTCTTATCTCAATCACACTCATGATCGTCTTTGTCGGTGCCGCGCTGGCATTCCAAGCGCCGGTCAACGCAGCGCTGGCAAAAAGCCTAGGCGATCCGGTCTGGGCCGCAACCATCCAATTTGGCATCGGCTTCGCCCTTTTGGCCGCCATAGCACTCAGTCGCGGCGCAAGCCCATCCGTTGCCCAAATCAAAACCATCCCATGGTGGGCGCTCACTGGCGGCTTACTCGGCGCACTCTGGGTGCTCGCCGCCATCTGGTCCGTCCCTCGCCTCGGCCTCGTGACCATGTTCGCCGCCATGATCTTAGGCCAAATGGTCGCCGCCCTCCTGATCGACAGCGGCGGCATTTTCGGCCTAGAACCCCGGTCCATAAGCCCCGCCCGCCTCAGCGCAATCGCCCTCGTCGCAACCGGCGTCCTGCTCTCCTACAAATGAGCCCCCAACATCACTTTCTAAAAATATCCCCGCCGGAGGCACTCTAACTTTCCGATGTCCTGTCGCCCTTTCGCGCCGTATAACCTGCTCAAAAAGCACCTCTCTTAGGACGCAAAAACAGGAACGCAGCCCTCATGAGCGATAATCTCCCCTTTGTCGTTGAAAAGCCCGACGGAACGGTAAAGCGCGAAGCGACGTCTTATTGTAGCTTTGGTAGCGTTCTCGATGGGTATCTCAGATATGATGAGATTGGTGACATGACGTATTTTCCACCACCAAAAGTTCCGGAATGGCGTATTCGAACCAGTCCGTACTATGACGAGATCGAGTTGCCGGAACCGCTAAGGTCTAACTTTCGCTACTTCTATTTCAACATTGACGAAGCATTGGCTGAAACCTTCACGAACCCGCTGCGCATTCGGCGCCATGACGTGTCGCCTTACGTTCCAGATATTGATGGTTGGCCACCATTCTCGATTGTCAGCGAAAGAGCACGCTAAATCTTGGAGCCTATTGACCCTGAAGCCAGCCTCTTTTTTCCAGCCAAGCTTGAAACAAGCGAAGGTGAACCTTTGACGAAAAAGTTCTACCATTGGGTGGTCCGCAATCGCATCTACCCCGATTTGGGTACAATAGATTTGTCCAACCCTAAAACCGTGAGAACCACTTTTGGCAGCCCCTTTGGCGACCCCGGCATTGGCTTGGCAAATGATCCAAAATGCTCCTTTGCGTGATTATCTAACTAAGATCCCTTATTGGGGTCTTGACTACGACATGCTTAATACAGCCTTCAACGCGTCAACTTTTCAGGACTTTGAGACAAGCCAAGTTGACTGGTTTGGTCGAAAATACAGCAAAATTTTCTGCCGATCGAAATTACTATGAGAATGTAGGGCATATTGAGTAGCGCAAATGGGGGGCGACCTTTTCAAGGAGGCCGGGAGACTACTAGCACTTTGAATGACCCGACGTAACCTCAGCATCTGATCCCAGTTGGTTTGTTCACGTTTCACGAACCAAGGCAGGGAAAAGGGCGTTCGAAAGCGTCCATGAAGGATACCCTTCTAGCGCGTGTTCCTGTCGATGCCGCCAAAGCTCTCCATTTCGGAAACGATGTATCGCAGCAAGGGGGGGCATCGGTCGTCGTTCACTTCCGATTAACACAAAAGTCGAAATTTAACGGAAAACTAACCATTCAAGCCCGTGCAGTGCACTGCACGTGCCATATGCGTGCCGGATCTGTGCAGCCGATTTGGGCGCTGAAATAGGTTAACGCAATGGCCGATAAGGCCAGAAAACCTCAATCAAAGCCCTAGCTTAGCACTCACAATCTGGTTAACAGCCGCCGGGTTGGCCTTACCCCCCGTCGCCTTCATAACCTGCCCAACAAACCACCCCGCCAGCTTAGGATTGGCCTTCGCCTTCTCAACTTGCGCCGGGTTTTCGGCAATTACCGCATCCACAGCCGCCTCAATCGCGCCCGTATCCGTCACCTGACGCATGCCCCGCGCTTCAACAATCTCAGCCGGATCGCCACCTTCTAACCATATGATTTCAAACAGGTCTTTTGCGATCTTCCCAGAAATATCGCCCGACCCAATCAGATCAATCACACCGCCAAGTTGCGTAGCAGAAACCGGGCTCTCCCCAATCGAAAGCCCCTCCTTATTCAAGCGCCCAAACAGCTCATTGATCACCCAGTTCGCCGCAATCTTCCCGTCACGCCCAGCCGCGACATCCTCAAAAAACGCCGCATCCGAAACATCCGCCGTCAAAACGCCCGCATCATACTCCGTCATCCCGAAGTCTTTGACAAACCTAGATTTTTTCGCATCCGGCAACTCAGGAAGCCCGTCCCGAATACCGTCCACCCAGCCCTGTTCAATGCGCAAAGGCAGCAAATCCGGGTCCGGGAAATAGCGATAATCATGCGCCTCTTCTTTCGAGCGCATCGACCGCGTTTCCCCCTTATCAGGGTCGTAAAGCCGCGTCTCCTGATCAATCGACCCGCCATCCTCAAGGATCGCAATCTGGCGGCGCGCCTCATACTCAATCGCCTGCTGAATGAACCTCATCGAGTTCATGTTCTTGATCTCACAGCGCGTGCCCAAATGGGAAAAGTCCTGCGATTCCTGATACTTCTCGTACTGCCCGGGCCGACAAACCGACACATTCACATCCGCCCGCATCGACCCTTCCTGCATGTTCCCGTCACAAGTTCCAAGGTAGCGCAGGATCTGACGCAGCTTGCCAACATAAGCCGCCGCTTCCTCAGGCCCACGAATATCAGGGCGCGAAACAATCTCCATCAACGCCACGCCGGTGCGGTTCAAATCCACAAAAGACATGTTGGGATCCATGTCATGCACCGATTTGCCCGCATCCTGCTCCAGATGAATTCGCTCCACACGAACCTTGCGCGCAACACCCGGTTCCAGATCAACCAAAATCTCCCCTTCACCCACAATCGGATGATATAATTGAGAAATTTGGTAGCCTTGCGGCAAATCCGGGTAGAAATAGTTCTTGCGATCGAACTGGGAAAACAGATTGATATCCGCCTTCAACCCAAGCCCCGTACGCACCGCTTGCTCAACACAAAATTCATTAATAACAGGTAGCATTCCGGGCATCGCCGCATCGACCAAGCTGACATGGCTGTTTGGTTCCGCCCCAAACTCCGTAGACGCCCCCGAGAACAGCTTCGCTTCCGAGGCAACCTGCGCATGAACCTCTAGCCCAATCACCAGCTCCCAATCGTCCTTCGCACCCGCAATCACTTTGGGTTTGGGTTCTGTATACGCTAGCTCAGCCATAGCACTCTCCTGACAAGTCTTGCCTCGCGTTTTAGGCAAGCGCAGACCTCGGGGCAAGCCACATCATTCATCATCACTTTCTAAAAATATCCCCGCCGGAGGCAAAGAAAGTCAATTCACCGACCACCGCCAACATCCATCAACAAACCCGTCAGATAAGACGCCTGCTCAGACCCCAAATACAAGATCGCTTCCGCCACCTCCCGCGCCGAACCAGACCTCCCCATCGGAACCCCCTGCACAAACTGCTCAACCCGCTCAGCCGCCCCGGCTTTGGCGTGAATTTCCGTCTCAATCAAACCGGGCCGCACCGCATTCACCCGCACACCAAACCGGGCCTGCTCCTTGGAAAGCCCCTTGGTCAGCGTATCCACCGCACCCTTAGAGGCTCCATAATCAATGAATTCCTCCGCCGCGCCCAGCTCCGCTGCGCGCGACGACACGTTCACAATCGCACCGCCTTTGCCGCCATGATCTGTGCTCATCAAGCGCACTCCGGCCTGCGCACAAAGAAACAGCCCCAGCAAATTGACATCCAATGTCTGGCGAAATTCTGCAAGCGTGATGTCTTCCAAGCGCCTGCGCTGTTGAATAATCCCGGCATTTAGCACCAGCAGATCCGGCGCGCCCAACTGCTCAGAAAACCGCGCAAACATCGCCTCCACCGCAGCCTCGTCCGAAACGTCAGCCTGCAACAGCACCGCCTTGCAGCCATTGTCACGCACGATTTTCGCAACAGTTTCAGCGGCTTGCGCGGAGCTGGCATAATTGATCCCAACATCATACCCACGCTCACTTGCAAGGATCGCCGTAGCCGCGCCGATCCCGGTGCTTGCGCCTGTGATCAGAATGCTCGGCAAAACGTCCTCCTTCAAGCGCTGCGAATGCGGGTGATCATCTCGGATGTGTCCCGCGATAAAGTTGGCGTCTCAGCAATCCGCTTCATCTGTGCCTGCAAATCCTCTTTCGCCTGCGGCCCATAGCGTTTCCAAGTCTCAAAGGCCGAGCAAAGCCGCGCTGTTGTCTGCGGGTTGACTGGGTCAAGTTTCAGCAACCAATCGGTGAACAGCACATATCCCTCACCACCCAGCAAATGAAACCCGGCTGGATTTCCAGTAGCAAACACGGCCAGCAAAGATCGGAATCGGTTCGGGTTTTTCCATTCAAAATCAGGATGTTCGGTCAGGCTGCGCACGGCCTCAATCGCTTGCTTAGGCGGAGTGGACATGGCTTGAACTGAAAACCATTTGTCCAACACCAGTGGGTCATGTTTCCATGCATCATAGAAGGTGGCCAAAGCATCCTTCGCCTGATCGCGCCCCACCAAAAGGCTCAATGCGCTCAGTTGCTCGCCCATAGTTGCAGCGGTCGCAAATTGCGCTTTCGCCGCTTCAGCTTTTGGATCAAGCGCCGTCATCAGCGACAGCGCAACTGCCCGCAGCGCCCGTTTTCCGTTGCCCTCAGCATCCGGCACATAAGGCCCTGTGACCTCATTCTCTGCATAAAGCCGCTCAAGATCGTCGCCCATTTCCAGCGCCAGCATGCCACGAAGCGACTTTAGTGCTGCATCAATCGCCAGATGATCGGGTATGCGACCGCGCTCAGCCAATTCCTTTGCCAAGACGTCTTGGCTTGGAAAGGTCAAGGCAAGAGCGCGAAACGCCGGGTCGAGTCTTTCATCCAAGGCCAGCGCTTTCATCGCATCCAAATAGGCAGGATTTGGCGGCTCGGTCCCAATGGCCAGCGCGCAAAGCACATCGGTGCCAAAGCGCATGGCGGCTTCCCAGCGATTGAATGGATCGCTGTCATGGGCCATCAGGAAGGCTTGATCCTCGTGCCTTTGCGCCATCTCCAAGGTCACTGGCGCAGAGAAGCCACGCAGCAGGGAGGGCACAGGTTTTTCTGGGAGATCAAAGCTAAAGCTCTGAGTTGCTTCAGAAATTTCCAGAACACCTGCTTCGCCCATCTCCGTGCCATCGGCTCCTAGAAAGCCGTAGCTTACCGGGATCAACTGCGGTTTCTTGTCCGGCTGGCCCGGCGTTGGGTCGGTTTTTTGGGTGAAAGTCAGGGTGTATGTCCCGTCTGTGTAATGCTCCTCAACAGACAGGCGCGGGGTTCCGGCCTGAGAATACCAGCGGGCGAAATGGCTGAGATCGCGCCCCGTGGTGTCCTCAAAAACCTTGATCCAATCCTCGATGGTGCAGGCTTGCCCGTCATGGCGCTCAAAATAGGCATCGAGCGATTTGCGATAGGCCTCGCGCCCTACCAGCAGGCGCAACATGCCAATCAGCTCAGCGCCCTTCTCGTAGACCGTCGCGGTGTAGAAATTGTTGATTTCAATATACTCTTCTGGCCGAACGGGATGAGCCAGCGGCCCTGCATCTTCGCGGAACTGGCGCGCGCGCAACTGGCGCACATTCTCGATCCGTTGCACGGCGGCGGAGCGCATGTCAGACGAGAACTGTTGGTCGCGGTAAACTGTCAGCCCTTCCTTGAG
>CAZQMR010000196.1:0-6869 GCA_964594465.1 uncultured Rhodobacterales bacterium | reverse complement strand
AAAACCAAACAACCCCACATATCTCTTCGTTACATATTCAAATTTCAAAGAGCGGTGCCTCGTTTGAGGCGTCCCGACGTTGCTTCCAGATGATGTCTGCGTCGCCGAGAGCCGCTGTTTAGGTAAAACGCTTTGGGCCTGCAAGTGCTTTTTTGCAGCTTTTTGAAAAAAATCCGACCGCCTTGAAAAAACACCGAAATTCGGTCTCTGTTTGGGGCTTTTTGAGCTGAATTCCTTGCACCAATAGAACAATGAGGCAGCTAGGGGCAAAAAATGTCGGAGATTGGACGAAAAAGTGGCACCTGCTAAGCGGTTGTTTTTTATGCCAAAGAGCACCAGATCGGGTCAAAAACACCGAGTAATACACTAGATTTAGGTGATTTTGCCCAAATTTGGCCTAAATCCGCCCTATTATGAACATCAACGTGTAACGAGTAGGCAGATTTATGAAAAACCTCATCATCGAAATTGTAGAAGACGAACGCGGCGCGGTTGCAGTGGACTGGATTGTCCTCACGGCAGGAATCGTTGGCATCGGTGTAACCATGGCATCAACCCTTGATGCGGGTCTCCAGCAAGCAGCTACGGCGATCTTTGAAAGCATCACCAACATTGTGAACTCTGTGGGTCAGACTGGCCAAGAGTAACTTGAAGCGCGTTAGACGCTTTTTGAAAGATTAAACGATGCCGGACCTCGTGTATTGAGGCCGGCATCGTTGTTTTGGGGCCTGAAAACCCAAGCTAAAGGACGCCAAGCGCGGCCTGAACGTCTTTTCCCCATCCAACATAAGTTTTGCCGTCCACGGCGATGACTGGCCGCTTCATCAAGGTTGGATTTTCCAACAACAGATCAAGCGGCCTGCGCGCACGATCCTCATCGCTCAAGTTTCGCCAGGTTGTTGACTTCCGATTGACCACCATCTCTGGACCATGCTGCGCCAACAGTGCGTCCAACACATCCTTTGGCATTCCATCAGCGCGCACATCTATAAGATCTGGGCTGTGATCCTTCAGGGCTTTAATCGCCTTTTTGCAGCTGTCGCAGGTTTTCAGATGATAGATGCGCATCCCACTGGCTCCTTTTGGTCGCTATTGACCATAAGCGTTAAGCGGTTTGAGCCGGTTTGGAAATCCTTGCAGACGCTGCAAACCGGGCACGAGATCAAATCGTCGCAAAGCACGCATATTATAATGTGCCCTAAAACCTGCAGTGCATCAGCTGACAGTCCCCATCAGCGGCACGCGGAAATCCACTGATCCATGCATAAAATCACGACACTTGGGAATTTTGCGGAAAAGACCGTTCCCCACACCGCGATTTTACGCTAAAACATCGATCAAAGAGCGCCCTGAGACAATCTGGGCCCACATGACAGAGCAGTTTTCTGCATTTTACCATGCAGTAACCGCGGAAATTCCGCGGCAAGGGAGCACAGGAATGGCACGCGCATTTTCGATTTTTTCTGAGACGTCAAAGCTGAGACACCGTGCATGGCGTATGAGCTTGTGCCTTAGCGCTATGGGTCTGCTTGGTGCCTGTGAAGCCTTTCAGGATTTGGCACTGTTTGATCCGCTGACCGGCAAAGAAGAGGTTGAGCCTGCCGCAACTGGCAGTCCGCTCAAGCTAGTGCAACGCGATGTTGAAACGCCGTCTGCGTTTTCTGTGAGCGAAAAAGCGGTTTGGGATGGTCGCCCGTCCCTTGGCGGGATTTGGGTGGCCTATCCGGGCAATGTGCAGCCTGAACGGGTCAACATCCGCAATATGGAAAACGGAAAAACGGTCGTGGGTGCGCTTTTCAAGCGAGAGCGGCAAAATCCGGGCCCAGCAATTCAAGTATCCTCCGACGCGGCCAATGCGCTTGATCTCGTGCCGGGCAAGCCAGTTGAGCTCTCCGTGGTTGCCCTTCGCCGCGAAGCCATCGACACTGCCCCCCCCGCGATCATGGTGAAAGACGAACCCACGCCGGAACCTGAAGTTGAAGTTGTCACCATTGGCAAACCTGACGCCCAAGCCCCAAAGGGATCTGAGGAGGCCGCGAAAACCATCGCGGCCGCAGTGGCAGCCGTGCAAACAGATACAACTTCAAGCGCGCCCCAAGCGCGCACAGTGGCCAATGACCCGGATGATCGCACCGCAGGACGCTCATACGTGCAAGTCGGAGTGTTTGCCAAAGAGAGCAATGCAAATGATCTTGCTCGCAAACTCACAGATGACGGCATACTGTCCACCGCACGCGCGCTTGATGCGGGAACAAGAACGCTCTACCGCGTCGTGGCTGGCCCGGCCAGTTCGCCCAGCGACCTAAAATCAATGTTAGCGAAAATCAAAGCCCAGGGATTTGATGATGCGTATACTGTCACTCGGTAAGGCCCTTTTCGCCGCCAGCCTCATTCTTTGGTCCGGCGTCGCTCAGGCATTTGACACATCCGCCAAAGCAGCGTTTGTGATGGATTTCGACACTGGCACAGTTTTGTTGTCCAAACGCCCGGATGAGCCTCTGCCACCTGCCTCCATGTCCAAACTTATGACACTCAATATGGTGTTTGAGGCACTGGACGAAGGGCGCTTGTCACTGGATGACGAGTTTCGCGTGTCAGAAAAGGCCGCCAAAATGGGTGGCTCCAAGATGTTTGTGCGCGAAGGTGCCAGCGTTTCAATTGATGATCTGATCCGCGGTGTCATCGTTCAGTCGGGCAATGATGCTTGCGTGGTTCTCGCCGAGGGATTGGCAGGATCAGAAGCCGCCTTTGCAGAGCGCATGACCAAGCGGGCACGCTCCATTGGCTTGGAAAATTCGACATTCGCCAATTCAACCGGCTGGCCCCACCCCGCACAGCGCATGTCTGCGCGGGATCTGGTGCATTTGGCTGGACGGCTGATCCGCGAATTTCCTCAATATTACGGCTACTTCAAAGAAGAGAGCTTCGTTTGGGAAGGCATCAAACAGGGCAACCGCAATCCGCTTTTGAAGCTTGGGATTGGCGCAGATGGCCTTAAAACCGGGCATACGGAAGAGGCAGGCTATGGCCTTGTTGGCTCTGCCAGACAGGATGGTCGGCGCATCATTTTCATGATCACAGGCCTCAATTCGGTGAAAGAGCGGTCGGTTGAGTCCGAGCGCATGGCAAGCTGGGCCTTTCGTGAATTTTCCCGCAAGGTCCTGTTTGAAAAGGGCGAAGCAGTTTCGGTTGCAGATATCTGGCTTGGCGAGAAGGTCACGGTTGATCTGGTTGCAGGCGATAATCTCGCGATCCTTGTGCCATTTGGGGTGAAAGATGAGATCACCGCAACTGTCGCCTATCGCGGCCCGATTGAAGCGCCCATTGAGGTTGGTCAAAAGCTGGCCGAACTGATCGTCGAAATTCCGGGGCTTGATCCGGTGCGCCATCCGCTGGTGGCCGCAGAGGCGATCAATCGCGGTGGCTTTTTGCGCCGGGTGCAGGCCTCTGCACAAATCCTGCTGGGTCAGGCGATGGAGGCGGTTGCAGGTGGCGCCGAATAACTCCGGGACGTTCATAACATTTGAGGGCATAGACGGGTCGGGCAAATCCACCCAGTCGCGTCTCTTGGTGGCCCATCTCAAAGCCCTCGGGCTGGAAGTTGTTGCAACCCGCGAACCCGGTGGCGCGCCCGGCGCTGAGATGATCCGCAAGCTTTTGGTCGAGGGCGATCCGGGGCTTTGGTCGCCGGAAACCGAAATCCTGCTCTTTACCGCTGCACGCCGCGACCATCTGGAGCGGGTGATCCGCCCTGCCCTTGAACGCGGTGCTACCGTGGTCTGTGACCGTTTCGCCGACAGCACGCGGGTTTATCAAGGTGCTGTGCGTGGTGCCCTGCGCGAACAAGTTGATCTGCTCCACAGCCAATTCATTGCGGTTGAGCCGGACCTGACCTTCGTGATTGATATGGACCCAGATGCCGCGCTCAGCCGTGGCTTGGCCCGCCAAAGCGGCGAGGATCGGTTTGAAGCGCTGGGTGCGGATTTCCAAAAAGCGCTGCGCAGCGGTTTTTTGGAGCTAGCTGCAACGAGTGCGCGTTTTGCCCTGATTGACGGCAACACCAGCGAGGACGCCGTAGCGCAATCCGTGCGCGCGATTTGGGAGGCCCGGTTTGGAAACTCCTGAGGCCCCACCCGAAGCGGACCGCGCAGGCGAAGCGCCCCATCCCCGCCACAACGCCTATCTTTATGGGCAGTCAGCGGCGGAGGAGGCGTTTTTGTCTGCCTATCGCTCCGGTCGCATGCATCATGCCTGGCTGCTGTCTGGCCCACGCGGCATCGGCAAAGCAACTCTGGCATGGCGCATGGCGCGGTTTCTGCTGAGCCAAGGCATGGCCGAGCCGCAGGACAACAGCCTGCAAATGGACCCTGCGCATCAGATTTTCCGTCAGGTCGCAGCGCTTTCTGCCCCCGGCCTCGCCCTTGCGCGCCGTCCTTGGGACGAGAAAACCAAGCGGCACAAAACCGCAATAACGGTTGAGGAAATCCGCAAGCTGAAATCAAGCTTCACCATGTCCGCCGCCGAAGGACGCTGGCGGGTTGCGATCATCGATGCAGCTGACGAGCTGAATGTTCAATCTGAGAATGCGCTGCTCAAACTGCTCGAAGAACCCCCTGAAAAGACAGCGCTTTTGCTGGTGGCACATCAACCCTCAAAGCTGCTCCCGACGATCCGCTCGCGCTGTCGGCAAGTCTCGCTCGCGCCCCTCGCCCCCGATGATCTCGCCCTCGGACTGGACACCGCTGGCTTCCCGCCAGAGCCCGATATGAGCGCAATGAACGAGCTCTGCGGTGGTTCAGTGGGCGAAGCAATCCGGGTAATCAGCGGTGGCGGCGAAGAGATTTATGCCAATCTGATGACCCTGCTCGATCAAATCCCGCGCATGAACCGCACAGAAGTCGCCCGCCTTGGCGACAGTGCAACCGGTCCAGCCAACGCCCCGCGCTATGACCTGATCTTGCGCCTGATGTTTCTGGCACTGCATCGCCTCGCAACCACTGGCGCCACCGGCAATGCCCCGCCCGAAGCGGCCCCAAACGAAAGCGCGACCCTGCGTCGCCTCTCTCCAAATCCAACCGTCGCACGCAGCTGGGCCACCCTGTCCCAATCCTTGCAAGGTCGCATCAATCATGGCCGCGCCGTCAATCTTGATCCCTCCGCGCTCTTGCTTGATGCGTTCTTGCAAATCGACGGCGTTGCGCGCAAAGCACTCAGCTGACAAGCTTCGAATTTCCAAAAATACTTCCGCCGGAGGCTCCTGCCCTAACAAGTTGCACAAGCGCTTGGATCATTACTCCGACTTGACCCACTCCCCCCATTGCCCGATAGAGAAATGGCTTGCCACTTAACGGACCACTCATGCCGCCAAACATCACTGACAGCCACTGCCATCTAGACTTTCCCGAACTGCTGGAAGACCTGCCCGCCGTGCTGGAAAACGCACAAGCGGCCGGGGTGAAACGCATGGTTACGATCTGTACCAAGCTCGGCAATGAGCCCAAGGTTCGCGCAATGGCTGAGGCCCATGATCCTTTGTATTATGCCGCAGGTGTTCACCCAATGTCAGTCGCAAGCGAGCCGACCGCAACGCTTGAACAATTGCTGGCAATTGCCGCCCATCCCAAATGCGTCGGAATAGGGGAAACCGGTCTGGATTACCACTACACCGCCGAAAGCGCCGAGGCGCAAAAAGCCTCGCTGCGCACCCATATTGCGGCCTCACGGGAGACCGGGTTGCCACTGATTATCCATGCGCGGGATGCAGATGAAGACATGGCGCAAATTCTCACAGAAGAACATAAAAACGGTGCCTATCCCTGTGTTATGCATTGCTTTTCTTCCTCTGCCGAGCTTGGGCGCGCAGCACTCGATCTGGGCTTTTACCTCTCGATGTCCGGCATTGTGACCTTCAAAAAAAGCCAAGAGCTGCGCGACATTTTTGCAAGCGCCCCTGCGGATCGCATTCTGCTTGAAACCGACAGCCCTTACCTCGCTCCAACCCCTCATCGCGGCAAGCGCAATGAGCCTGCTTTCACAGCCCATACGGCAGCTGTTGGAGCTGAGGTGATGGGCCTTAGTCTTGAAGACTTCGCCGCCCAAACCGAGGCCAATTTCGAGCGCTTGTTCAGCAAGGCAATCCCCTGATGGCGCGGCTTCGCTTTACCATTTTAGGCTGCGGTTCCTCTGGCGGCGTCCCACGTATCGGTGGGCATTGGGGCGCTTGTGATCCAAGCAATCCTAAGAACGCGCGGCGGCGCTGTTCGATGCTGGTGGAGCGGATTGAGGGCGAAGAAACAACGCGGGTTTTAATCGACACATCGCCGGATTTTAGGGCGCAAATGCTCGATGCGGGCATCGGTAATCTGGATGCGGTGGTCTATACGCACGAGCATGCGGATCATGTGCATGGGCTGGATGATTTGCGCATGATCGTGATCAATCAGCGCGCGCGATTGCCGGTTTGGGCCGATGCCAAGACGCGGGATTCGCTGATGGAGCGCTTTGGCTATGCGTTTATCCAGCCCGAAGGGTCGCCCTACCCTTCTATTCTGGAAATGAATTTGATGGACGGGCCTGTCACTATCGACGGCGCGGGCGGTGCGGTGACGCTGTCGCCCTTTGAGGTGGAGCATGGCTCGATCATGGCATTGGGCATGCGGATTGCAGGGCTGGCCTATTTACCGGATGTTTCTGCAATGAATTCAGCAGCTTGGGAGGCCGTTGAGGGCTTAGATGTTTGGGTTTTGGATGCCTTGCGTTACACGCCGCATCCCACCCACAGCCATGTGGAGCAGTCGCTGGAATGGATTGAGCGGGCGGCCCCCAAGCGCGGCATTCTGACCAACCTGCACAATGACGTGGATTACGCG
>CAZQMR010000195.1:0-6874 GCA_964594465.1 uncultured Rhodobacterales bacterium | reverse complement strand
TTAAATGACTAAGTCATTGATTTTATGTGATTGCGAGGGGTCGCAAACCCTAGATGCCGATGCAATTGCGACCGCCACAAGCCTCACATGCTCGCGCCTTCACACAGCCCTTTGCACAAGCGAGATTGAATTAGCCGCCAAGCACATCGCGGCTGGCGACACCATAATCGCTTGCGCCCAAGAGGCCGATCTCTTCACCGAACTCGCCGAAGAAATCGAGGCCGCCGCGCCCCTTTGCGTCGATATCCGCGACCGCGCGGGCTGGCGCGAGGACACATCAGATGTCGCCCCCAAAGTCGCCGCGCTCCTAGCCGATGCTCAGCTCCAAGCCCCAGCCCCGCGTACAATCGACGTCAGTTCCGAAGGCCTCGTCCTCATCGTAGGCGACGCCGAGCTCGCAATGGAAACCGCCACCCGCCTTTCTGAGACCGTCAGCCCGACCGTGCTCGCGACGTCAGGAAGTCTTGACGTCGCCACCCGCAGCTTTGACGTCATCAAAGGCCAGCTCGCCAAAGCCAGTGGCGCGCTTGGCCAGTTCGAAGTCACCATCAACGCCTTCCAAGCCGTCAAGCCCGGTGGGCGCGGCGCCTTTTCTTTCACCGAGCCCCGCGATGGCGCCCAATCCAACTGCGACGTCATCCTCGACCTCACCGGCGGCACGCCGCTTTTCCCCGCCCATGAAAAACGCGACGGTTACCTGCGCGCCGACCCCAAAGATCGCACAGCACTTGAAGCCGCAATCTTTGAGGCCTCCCACCTCATCGGCGTTTTTGAGAAAACCCTCCATATCCGCTTTGACCAAAACCTCTGCGCCCATTCCCGCGCCGAACAACCCGCCTGCAACCGCTGCCTCAACGTCTGCCCCACCGGCGCAATTCTGTCGGCGGGCGAACATGTCGCAATCGATCCAAACATCTGCGCCGGTTGCGGGTCCTGCGCCGCCGTGTGCCCATCCGGTGCGGCCAGCGCCGACGATCCCGGCGTCCAGCACCTGTTCAATCGCCTCCGCGCAATGTCCGAAGCCTACCGCAGCGCGGGCGGCGAAAACCCGCACCTCCTTGTGCATGACTCGGACGGGGCCGAGCTCATCTCCTACGCCGCCCGCTATGATCGCGGCCTGCCCGCCGATGTAATCCCGATGGAAGTCACCGCGCTCGCGGGCTTCGGCCATGCCGAAATGCTCGCCGCCCTTGCCGTCGGTTTCGCAGGCGTCACAGTCCTGATGTCGCGCAAATCCGACCGCGACGTCATCACCGCCCAGCACGACCTCGCCGCAGCCTTGGGCGGCGAAAACCGCATCAACCTGATCGACCCAACCGACCCCGAAGCGCTCTGCGAGCACCTCTATACCACAGCAGCCCCTGCCGCAGACGTCACCCCAATTCTCCCCTTAGGCGGTCGCCGCGAAGTCACCCGCATGGCCGCCAAAGCCCTGACACCAAACGAAAAAACACTCGCCCTACCCGAAGGCGCACCCTACGGCGCAGTCCTCGTCAACACCGACACCTGCACCCTCTGCCTCAGCTGCGCCAGCCTCTGCCCCCCGGGCGCGCTCACAGACAATCCCGACCGCCCCGAGCTGCGCTTCCAAGAAGACGCTTGCCTTCAATGCGGCCTCTGCGTCTCCGTTTGCCCCGAGGATGCCATCGCGCTTGTCCCCCAAATGAACCTCACCCAAGACGCCTTCGCGCCCCAAATCCTCAACGAAGAAGAACCCTTCGCCTGCATCGAATGCGGCGCGCTTTTCGGTGTCAAAAGCACGATCGAGCGGATCATCGACAAGCTCGCCGGCAAGCACCCAATGTTCACCCATTCCGACAACGCCAAGCTGATCCAAATGTGTGACAATTGCCGCGTCGCCGCGCAATACCACGCCGAGGCAGCACCGTTCCAAGGCGGCATGCGCCCCAAAGTGCGCACAACGGATGACTACTTGAAAGAACGCGACGAAAAGGCCTGATCGCCTATTTCGACACCAAAGCGCCGCCCAAATTGCCCTCAGCAATCGTGGCCGCATAGGCCGTGATTGCGGCGACCTCATCCAGCGTCAGCTCAACGGGCGCAATCATCGGTGGGCGCATCGGGTCAAACGGCTCCGTCACATCCGGGATTTGCGTAAAGGCCGGATGTGGGTTCAAAGCAAAAAACGCATCAAACCGCCCGCGCCATTCCGGCAAAGTGCGCAGCACAGAAAACGACGGGGTCGATCCTATCCCGCCCATTCGGTTTTTTTCCGAAACCACATGACAGCGCCCACAATGCAGCAACGCCAAACGTTCGCCCAAAACCGCATCCCCGTCAGGAGCGGCCTCAACCACCTTCGCCTCGACTTTACCCGGCAGAGTCACCTCAGGGCGGCCATCCTTGTTGAATGCCAGCAATGTGCGCGTGCCGACCTCAGATTTCAACCAGTCAAGAAACCTTGACGCCCGCGCATCCGCCCCGTCAGCCAAGTAAACCGTGTAAAGATCTCCTTCCAACACCAAGCTGCGATGCCCATCACCATCAAGCTCAAAGCGCACATCGCCGCCATCCTCGACCGTATCAAACCGAATAGATGTCTTCAGCGAAAAGCGCGGCAACAAATGCTTGAGCAGACCAGAGTCCCAAAGCGCATCCGGCGCTTCCAGCCGCAAATTCCGATCCTCCGCCGCGCTGACACCAGCCCAAAAAACCAGACTGAAAACCAGCAGAGATCGTATGAGGTCTCGACATTTCATATCCCAACCTTAAGTTGGCAATTCGAAATTCGCAAATCCGGAGATGGCGGCAGAATGGATACCAACGACTTTAACATGTCGATGCGCAAGTTCCTCAAACAGGTTGGCGTGACCTCCCAGCAGTTCATCGAAGAGGCATTGCGCAGCGCGCCAGAGGGCACCGATAGCGTCAATGTCCGCATGGAATTGAGTGTCGAGGGAAGCGACAAACCCCATGTCGTCACCGGCACAATCAAGCGTGGTGACAGCCAGTGAGCCTGACCCGTGAAGCGGTGCTGGACGCCCTGCGAAAAATCGAAAATCCGTTTTCAAAACAAGACATTGTAACGGAAGAAACCGTGCGCGCACTCACCCTTGAGGGTGCAGATGTGCGCTTCGTTCTGGAAGTTGCGGCTGAGCACGGTGCTGCGATGGAAAGCGTGCGCGCAGACGCTCAAGCTGCCGTTGAAGCGCTCCCCGGTGTGGGCAAAGTTTCCGCCCTTCTGACCGCCCATAGCACCGCGCCAAAACCCCCGCCCGATCTCAAAGGCAGCGGCGGCGCACGCCCCAAGGCCCCCACCGCCGAAGCAATCCCCGGTGTTGATCGCATCGTGGCAATCGCCTCGGGCAAAGGCGGCGTTGGCAAATCAACCGTCTCCGCAAACCTCGCGGTCGCGCTCGCCGCCGAAGGCCGATCCGTTGGCCTGCTCGACGCGGATGTCTACGGCCCCTCGCAGCCCCGCATGCTCGGCGTCTCTGGCCGCCCCGCATCACCTGACGGCAAAACCATCCTGCCCTTGCGCAATCACGGCGTCACCATGATGTCGATTGGCCTCATGGTCAAAGAGGACGAAGCCGTGATCTGGCGCGGCCCGATGTTGATGGGCGCGCTCCAGCAGATGCTCGGCCAGGTGCAATGGGGCAAGCTTGATGTGCTGATCGTCGACCTGCCACCCGGCACGGGCGATGTGCAAATGACGCTTGGTCAAAAGGCAGAGCTGACCGGGGCCGTCGTGGTGTCAACACCTCAAGACATCGCGCTTCTCGACGCCCGTAAAGCCCTGAATATGTTCGAGAAAATGAACACGCCAGTGCTTGGCCTGATTGAGAACATGTCAACACATATTTGCAGCGAATGCGGCCATGAGGAGCACATCTTTGGCCATGGTGGCGCCAAGGCTGAAGCCGAGAAACTCGGCATTCCTTTCCTTGGCGAGTTGCCGCTTGATATGGCGACGCGGATTGCGGCAGATGGCGGCGCACCGATCGTGTCAAGCAGTCCTGACAGCGCCCCGGCTCAAGCCTTCCGCGCCATCGCGCGCAACCTGATTGAGCGCGATCTGGCCTGATGTCAGACACCACCCCCAGCTTCCCGCCCCTCTTTGAAGGTGTCGCCGTTGAGGGTGGACTAGACCCGTTCGAAAAGGCCGTTTCCATGGCCGCCCTTGGCTGTGACAGCGGCACGATCACCCATCGCGTGAGCCTCGACCAGCTCTCTGCGGCCATCGTTCTCGCCCCCGAATCCCCGCTTCAAGATGCCATGATCATGGTCATCGCGGCGGGCCTTGGCTTTGGCGACGCCCTTGGCTCGCTTGCCCCGCCAGAGGTCGGTGTACATCTGGTTTGGCCCGGTGGCATCCGCGTGAATGGCGCGATTTGCGGCAGCTTCAAAGCGGCATCCTCCACCAGTGATCCCAAAGCAGAGCCGGACTGGCTCGTAATCGGCCTCACCATTCCCCTGATGCCCAGCGCCGATACCGAAGGCGGCGATGATCCTGATCGCACGACCTTGTTTGAAGAAGGTTGCGCCGAGGTCGATCCGACCCACCTGTTGGAAAGCTGGTCGCGCCATATGCTCGTCTGGGTAAACCGCTACCTCGATGACGGTGCCGCCCCGCTGCTGAGCGACTGGCGCGCAAGAGCGCATGGCCTCGGCGAGGATGTAACGCTTGATCTCAAAGAACCGCTATCTGGCACCTTTGTCGGACTTGATGAACGCGGCTCGATGATGCTGCGCAGCGGCGAAGAAACCCAGCTTTTGCCCCTGACATGCCTCTTGGAAGGACAGATATGAAACTCGCCCGTGTGATCCATTTCGATGAAAGCGACACGCTCGTTTTTACCCGCCCTGCGCAAACCGGGGAATGGGCGATCTCCGGCGGCTTTGAGTTTTCCAACTGGGGCGAGACGGATTTAACCGGCAAGGCACGCCAAGCCTTTGCCAATGGCTGGCTTGGGGTGTCTGCAACCTTTGGCCGCGCAACTTTTGTGGCTGTTGCTGAGATTTCCGATGCAGAACATGCGGGTCTGATCGAGAAGCTCGCGGAGCATTTTGTGGCCCTTTACGGTGCCCCAGACCTTGAAGCCGCACGCGGTGTGGCTGCCGAGGAAATTGGCTTCATGCAGGAGCTATGCGAAGATCAGGAGCCAAACACTCTGCTGGCCGTTTCCCGCGAGTTGACCGAGGCCGGAGTGAACGAGGCGTTTCGCGCGATTGAGCCGCAAGAGGCGGTTTTGGATCAGGTTGCCATGCATGCGAGCTATGACGATCTGGAGGGGTAATTTTGCGTGGGCAGATGCCTCCGGCGGGGATATTTTAGGAAAGTGATGTTATGCGGTGCACTGCACGTGCCATATGCGTGCCGGAACTGTGCACATGCAAATTTGCACTAACGTCTAAAAATCATCATCCGTAATCCAGCGGTTTTTTCCGCCCGGAACAATGGCATCCAAGCTTTCCTTGAGCTTGCGCCTTTGTTGGCGCTCTCCAAAGAGACAGTCACTTTGCACCGGGTTCGCAGCCATAATGATCCGCTCCGGTGCATAACCTGCGATTTCCAATTGCAGTTTGAGCTTGATCGCCTCGCCAAAGCGCGCCCAATCGCTGACCGGGATCATAAAAGCCCCCGGACCGCCGATCACGCAGTCTTGGAAATAGGCCTCCAGATCTAGCTCGGCATCATCGGGGGCTTTGGTCGTCCCGATCAGCAAAGGCAGCGCATTGATCGTGATGCCACGGCTCGCAACCAAATCACGCGCACCAACCACCGAAGGCCCGACATTGTTTGGGCCATCGCCAGAAATGTCGATGATCCGGCGCAGGCCCTTCCACTGGTTTCGCTTAAACAACTCCGCACTATAGAGCATAGCGGATGAGATTGATGTGGCCCCGGATCGCGAAATCGGCGCTGCGCGTAATTGTGCCGCCAGACCACGTGCATCGCTGGCGTTTTCAACAATTTGCCACGGCACGATCTGGTTCTGATATAGATCATCCGCCCATTCCACATACGTGATCGCTATCCGCCCATGCAGCCCGCCGGTGATCGATCTGATCACCTCAGGGCTTTCCAGCGCCGCGGCGTAGCCAATGCGCTGCACATCTCCTTCCCCTGTCGAAACCGAGTAGGACACGTCCACCGCAATCACCAATTCTACATCCACGTAAGGATTGTTTGCTTTTGCGAAGGTGGTGGACAAGGCCAGCAAAAGAACGGCTAATCGAAGCATATGATGAGCATAGCAAAGGTTGCTTGAATGGGGAAAATGAAAATTTCGCGATACCAAAAGGTTGGGGCGTTTTGACTGTTACCTTGAATGGCGGATCTTTGACTCTGAATGATCTTGAGGCTGTGGCCCTTGGCAGGGACGTTGCGTTCGAAGATGGCGCGCTCGACAGAATGGCCAAGGCGCGCTCGGTTCTTGAAGGTAACATTGCTGGTGGAACCGAAATTTATGGCACTACCACCGGTTTGGGCCCGCGCTCAGTAGTGCGCCTGTCGGATCAAGAGGCCGATGATTTTGCATTGGCAACCCTTCGCGGGCGCGCTCATGCGCTTGGGAATCCCTTGCCAGAGGCTCATGTGCGTGCGGCGATGGCAGTGCGTCTTAACACTTTGCTGATAGGAGCATCGGGCGCGCGGCCTAAACTGGCGGCGCATCTTGGGGCGATGCTTAATGCGGGGCTTGTTCCGACGGTGCGCGAGATCGGGTCCGTTGGGGCTGCGGATTTGATTTGGGGTGCGACGCTGGGGCTTGGTGTGATTGGCGAGGGGAGTGTTTCCGATGACCAATTCCAAGCGGCGGGACTATCGCCATATCACCCCGCATCGCGAGAAGGTTTGGCGCTGGCGTCTCATTCGTGCTTTGTTGCCGGGATTGCCGGGCTTGGACTG
>CAZQMR010000194.1:1212-6941 GCA_964594465.1 uncultured Rhodobacterales bacterium | reverse complement strand
CACATATCCCATGAAAATGAACATCGGCAGGGTCAGCAGCGGATACCATTTCATCAGCTTCATCGCCGCCGCAAAGCCAAGATCATACCCGCCCCGGTCGCCCCAAAGCAGCAAGGCTGCAATCACCGCCACAAAGCCAATCGCCCCAAACACCCGCTGCCCTGTTAGCAGCATCAGCATCATGGTCGAAAACATCAATGTGGCGATCAGTTCATAAGGCATCAGACCGTCTCGCCCTTCAATCGCAGCACGTCCTTGAACAGCTCCGAGATGCATTGCAGCAGCATCAGGAAAAAGCCGACGATCATCACCAGCTTGATAGGCCACATATAAGGTCGCCAAGTGGACGAGGAGCGCTCCAACCGGCCGACCTCCTCGCTGCCCGTCACGACGCCAAACAGATAAGAAAGCGGCTCGCTCTTCCAATAGCCCAGCGAATAAGCTGTCGAGCTGATCGCCCCATAAAGCAACACGATGAGATAAAAAATCAAAAAGCAGACTGTGATCAAATCAAACCACGCCTTCCGGCGCACCGACCATTCTCCGTAAAGCAAATCCATCCGCACATTGGTGCCCAGCTGGATCGAATAGGGGCCGCCAAGAATGTAGTATCCAACCATCACAAATTGCGCCATTTCAAGCGTCCAAAGCGAAGGGAGGAAGAAGGTCTTGCTCACCGACGACCACAGCAAAATGCCCATCAGCACGAAAATTCCGTACATCGCAATCCGGCCAAGCCGAAAGTTCACGGCGTCGACAACGCGGATGTAGCTGTGCAGAATTCGCGACATTCTATTGGTCATTTAACCTCAAATGGCGCCTATGGATGCATTCACTCATTGTTCTAGCCAGCAGCTGCAGTGCATTTATTCGGGACATTTCAACTCCAACATCAAAAGCGTCTTGCGGTGCGACAGCTTTGTCAACAGAGCCTTGGCCACGAGCCGTCATTCTGAGCCAATCTATCATGCAAATGTCCAAAAAAGTGGCGCTTGGTTGGATCCAGATGCAGGCAACTCTAAATTCGCAGTGCCCTTCCAGAATCAGCTTGGCGCGCTGAATGCGGTTTATGATTGTTCAAAAGAAGCTCCCGACTTCATAAGTCCTGCATTTTCTCACCGTGTTCTGATGTAGTCGTGATTGGAACCGGCAAAGAATTCGGTCTTTAATGCGGTAAAGGCGCAGCTGCGCCATGTCTAACTGCGTGAGGTGCACCATGATATCAGTCTGTAGCGGTAGAGTTTTCGCTCCCTTTGTCGTCTCGCTTGTTGCCATGAGTTTGGTCATTTCGTGCTCGGTTCAGGCAGAAGAAAAGGCCCAGATTGAACAATACGTTGTCGAAGAATTTGGCGCTCCACCTGTTGTCCCAACCGGTGACCTATCGGCAGAACTGACATCCGCTGTGAAACTGGCCTTCATAGATCCGGTCACCCAAGGCAGCTGGGGCAGGGATCAAACCGTGGCACTGCAAGAGATAGCAGCCTCCAAAGATCCGCGCTTTGTCTGGATCATCAGCGACCTCATGCGCTTTGTGAACAGCCCCGATATGAACCAAATGTTGACCGGGGCCGCGTCGCAATTGCTAGGCAAACAGATTTCAAATCGCAATTCATGGGGGGCAGTCACGGATTACCTCATTGCATGGGATATCCCGGCGCCCCCGAACTATCTGGCCGTCAAACGGGAAATCTTCACGACTATCGTGCCGGGATGGGACAAAATATTTGTGAAAGGTGACATTGACTGGCGGCATGTGTCGTGGGGAGGTGTGTTGATTGACGACCGCCCCTTTGGCACAACAGATGAACCCTGCAATTGCATCCCCGCAGCAGACAATCCCGAAGTCGAGACTGCTCAGGAATCGACTTGGCTCAAAGATGACGACATCGTTTTCGGGGTCGAGGTGAACGGCGAATATCGCGCCTACCCCCGCCAAATCATGGAAGTCCGTGAAATGGTGAACGACACGCTTGGTGGGCGGCATCTCGGCATCCCGTATTGCACGCTTTGCGGCGCGGCACAGGCCTATTTCACCGATCAGTTGCCCGGTGGAATCGAGCGCCCCATATTGCGGACATCTGGGCTGCTCATCCGGTCAAACAAGGTGATGTACGACCTCAATACCTATTCCGTGTTTGATACGTTTCTGGGCAAAGCGGTGACAGGCCCACTTGCCAAGAAAAAACTGCAACTTCAGCAGGCCACAGTGGTCACAACCGAGTGGGGCACGTGGAAAAAGGAGCACCCAGAAACCACGGTGCTGGCTGAATATCTCTCCCTTGGGCGCAATCCAGATTTTCGCAACAACAGGGATGCGAATGGCCCCATATTCCCCGTGGGCGATGTCGATCCCCGCCTGTCGGTTCACGAGGACATCATTGGCGCCATCACAGCCTCGGGCAAACCAGTTGCGTTTCAGCGCAGCAAGGCATTCGTCGCCTTGCAAAACGGCGCGGAAATCAGCTTTGAAAATCTGCGCCTCAAACTCGATGCCGGTGGGATCCGCGCCGTGGATGCAGACGGTTCAGACATTGGCAGCCATCAGGCATTTTGGTTCGCATGGTCGCAGTTTCACCCCGACACCGCGCTTTGGTCTGAGTAAGGAGCGTGCGCGATCACGGGTCTTTGGGGCCATAATTTGCGAAGAGTTCGGCGTTCTTTGCGATCTCCGCATCACTTAAGATATGCGGCTCACCCGCCAAGAGGCTGTGGTAATACTGGTTGGCCAATAGTTCCAACTCACCCGCAAGCCAGATCGTCCGGGCCAAATCAGGCCCGGCCACGACCATGCCGTGATTGGCCATCAAACATCCATTGGCACCCTCAAGCGCTTTGATCACCGATTGTGACAGCTCGGGCGTGCCAAAGGTTTGATACTCCGCAACCCTGATCAAAGGCGCACCGAACGCTGCAATCATGTAATGAACCGCCGGGATGGGCTTGCGCAAAATGGCAAGGATCGTCGAATATGGCGCATGCGTGTGAACCACCGCACCAGCATCCTCACGGACCCGCAAAATATCCTGATGAAAGCGCCATTCCGACGATGGTTTGTAAGCCCCCTCAAAACCACCCGTCTCATCGTCAATCCGAACCATGCTAACTTGGTCCGGCTCCATTCTCTGTGCAGGAATACCAGAGGGCGTGATCAGCATCTGCGGCCCAAGCCGCGCGGAAACATTCCCAGAGGCGCCCTTATTCATGCCTTGGCGATCAAGCTCTTGATAGGCGGCAACAATGCCTTGGCGCAGCTCCGCTTCGCTCATTTCAGTGTCCTTGTCTGTTTGATGCTCAATATGAAGCGGCAACCACGGGTTTTCCAGCTTAACCTGTCAACGGTCTTTCGGGAGCGGCATGTAAGCCTAATCCCCGTCTGGTCGCCCCTCCAACAACACACGGTTTTGTCTGATGGCCTTGGTAATGTGATCCATAAACGCACGCACACGGGCGGCATTGCGGATTTCTTGATGGGTCAAAACCCAAACCGGAACGCGCATCTGAAACCAGGGGCAAAGCACGCGCTGCAACTCTGGCATCGGATCCGCAACGATACAGGGCAGAACCGCCAGCCCAAGCGAATGGGACGCGCAAATCGCCATTGGTCCGTATGAATCGATGTAAAGCCAGCAGGAATCGGACGGGATGTTGTCTTGCATCCAAATATAGCTAGGTGACCCAGACAGGGCTTCCCCAACACCCAACCATTTTCGCCCCCGCAAATCATCAAGCGTCGGTGTAGTGGGGAGCGTTGCGACAACTTCCGGCCGAGCGTAAATTCCAAATCCGAGATCAGACACACGTTGCCCGACCAAATTGTCGGGCGGATTGTGCGATGGTCGAATTGCAATATCTGCGTCTTGGCGCGACAGGTTAAGCCGCGAATTGGTCAATGTAAAATTAACGGTAATGTTAGGGTGCAACTGGTGGAAATCTTCAAGTTGCTGGGCAATGAGGTCAGACATGAATGTCTCTGTCGATGTGACCGTCAAACGACCTTCTAGCCGCAAATCTTGCCCCAGTATTTTGCGCCCGATGCTGGCAACGCTGTCGTCTATATTGCGGGCTTCTTGCATTAAAACCTCGCATTCGGCTGTTGGGCGATAGCCGCTTTGCAAACGCTCAAACAGATGCACATTGTTCTGGGTTTCAAATCGCGTGACGCGACGCTGCACTGTGCTGGCATTCACGCCAAGCTTTTGCGCCGCAGCCAAGGCTGAGCCGTTGTCATAGATCGCCAATATGTAGCGAAGATCATCCCAATCCAGCATGGTTCACATCTCGTTTTGCAAATTTGCACAATGATAATGCAGATAACAGTATTGGAAAGCAAAAACGCAAAGCCTAAATGTTCCATACACTTGAACAAACATCTTGATTAGAAACTCAACCAATAGGGAAACTCGCAATGAAAACGACCCTCACATCCATGGCCCTTGGTGCTGCTCTGTCGCTGACGGCCCCGTTGATGGCGCAAGCCGCCAACTACACAATCGACCTCTCACACTCGTTTATCCAGTTTGAAACGGGCCATCTTGGCGTGTCCAAACTCTCTGGTCGCTTCAACAAGTTTGATGGCAAAATGACCTACGATCCAGCTGCCGGTGCAGATGCTCAAAGCATCATGATCAACATCGACACGACCAGCCTTGACACAAACTGGGCCGATCGCGACAAGCACCTGCGCAGCGGTGATTTCTTCAACGTGTCCAAATTCGCAACCGCAACCTTCCAAAGCACAGGCTATGTGGGCGACGCAGATGGCGGCACGCTCTCTGGCACGCTTAGCTTCATGGGCGTTGACAAAGACATCTCCTTCCCAATCGTCAAAATCGGCGAAGGCCCAGACCCATGGGGTGGTTACCGCGTTGGCTTTGAGGGCACCTACACCATGACCCGCGCAGATTTCGGCATGAACTTCAATCTTGGTCCAGCAGCCGAGAAAGTAGACATCACGCTGCAAATCGAAGCGATCAAAGACAAGTAAGCTCTAAGCTGCCCTGACCAATCAATGGGTCAGGGCAGCCCTCCATTTGTGCGGAGTTCTCGTGATGGCTTCAAAACCATGGCCCATAACATTTTCGCGCAGCACCCGCGTCCTGCATTGGCTGATCGCACTTCACATGATCGGCTTGATCGCGCTGGGCTGGTGGATGATTGATTTGTCGTTTTACTCAAGCTGGTACTACCTTGCGCCCTTCCTCCACAAATCCTTCGGTGTTGTGGTGTTTGTCCTTGGACTGCTCCTGCTTTTGACAAAATTCCAAAGACGACCCGAACAGCTAAAAAGTCATGCGCCCCTCGAAAAGCTGGCCTCAAAAGTCGCTCATATCCTGTTGTTCGCAAGTCTCATCACCATTCCAATCAGCGGCTACATCTTCACAACATCCAAGGGCGAGGGCGTGTCCGTGTTTGATCTCTTCACTATCCCCGCAATCCTGAACATCTCAGAGCCGACCCGTGATCTGGCAATCGACTTCCACATTTATGCCTCCTACGGTTTGCTTGCGGTGATCGGCGCACATATGGGCGGTGCATTGAAGCACCACCTTTGGGATCGCGACAGAACTTTGCGCCGGATGACGTGGTAGGGATTTAATCCATTTTCTGTGTGAACGCGATTGTGATCAGCCGGTGCGTTGACCACACATCCTAAGCGTGCAGTTTGGTCCTACACCGCAAAGGAGCAAACCGATGATCCGACCTCTACTCATCCTCGCATTTCTCGGTTT
>CAZQMR010000194.1:0-1112 GCA_964594465.1 uncultured Rhodobacterales bacterium | reverse complement strand
TTGACCTAAACCGCGTCTATGCAGGCGGCTTTTCCGCTGGCGGATCTATGGCATGGCTTTTGGCTTGTGAGGCCGGGGAAAAGCTGGCTGGCATGGTCAGCGTTGCAGGGGCCCTGCGCCGGCCAAATCCAACCGATTGCGCCGGGCTTGCAAACCTGCCGGTCCTTCAGGTTCACGGCTTTGCCGATAAACAGGTTCCCTTTGAGGGCCGCACAATCCGAGACTGGCACCAAGGCAGTGTTTGGCAGTCTCTTGAGCGCGCCCGCGCAGCAAACGGATGTCGCTCAAATCCCGACGAAATCACGATCCAAGGCGAGTTTCGCACGCGCATCTGGGATAAATCCTGCTCTGGTGCGCCTGTCCGGCTTCTGGTCCATAACGGGGGGCATGGATTGCCGAAAGGCTGGACCGCACAAGCCCGCACCTTCTTAGAACCGGCGTCTGGTGTGAACTGACATCTGCAAACGCTGCTCCCGACAATCTATGGTCAGACCCGTTTGGTATTCGGGTTTCTCTTGATGTGTGTTACTATATAACATATCAAAACGCTAAGTGGTGGAGCAAAGCCCGACGTGTAATCCAACCTCGATCCGGCAGCCAGATGTTCTGAGTGGCGGGCCGGGCAGGGTGATCAACTGGGCGACGATGATCCGCTAATTTTTTGGAATAGACCCCACTAAAAAGGACCGATTGATCATGACAAAATTACCCTCCCTCCTGCTTGCCGCTTGCGTTGCATCACCGGTTTTGGCCGAAGAGACCCGTCAACTTGATGCCCACGAGCATGGTGTTGGCCAGCTCGACATCGCAATCGAAGGCTCCGAGCTTGCAATGGAACTGCACGCGCCGGGTGCGGATATCGTTGGGTTTGAATACGAAGCCAAGAGTGCTGAAGATCGCGCCGCAATTGACAACGCTGTCGCCATTCTTGCGCGCCCGCTTGACCTCTTTGTCATTGCAGATGCGGCGGGCTGTACGGTGGTTAAGGCTGCCGCAGGCCTTGAGACCGAAGATATGCATGACGACCATGACGAGCATGGGCACGATGACCATCACGACGAGCACAAAGAGCATGCAGAAGATGATCATGACGACCACGACGATCACAAAGA
>CAZQMR010000193.1:0-6949 GCA_964594465.1 uncultured Rhodobacterales bacterium | reverse complement strand
AGGCCGAGGCCGTAGATGAAGGCGCCGAGGATGAGGGCGCGGCGGTCGCCGAATTTTTCGGCAAACGCGCCGAACAGAGGTTGGCCGATGCCCCATGCGAGGTTCTGGATGGCGATGGCGAGGGAAAACTCGGCGCGCAGCCAGTTGAACTCGGTCGCAATCGGGATCTGGAAGACGCCGAAGGAGGCGCGGATCGAGAAGCTGATCACGATGATGGCGCAGCCTGCGAGCAGGACGGGAGTGATCAGGTTTTGGGATCTGTCGGTCATGGCGCCAAAGTGCGGTAGGGTTGTAAAAAGATCAATCGCGCATCGACGCGCCTCGCGAAAATCTTTGCAGCATTGTGCGGTTGCGCACAGTCGTAGCGCGGCGTGTCGGATTAGCTTGAGCCATCGGTATCCATTTCATCGTTTAGGAGAGAGTTATGAAAACGGCGGCAATCCCAAGCACTGTGGAAATCAAGGGCCAGCGCTTTGCGGGAAGATATGTGAAGCGGGAAATGAGATCAAAGGATCTCTATTGCTGGTTTCACGAGTCCAAGGATGATTATCCCCATGCCAGTATTTCGCTTGCTTATGAGCATGAAAACTGGCGCTATTTTCACGTTTCTTTTCCGGTTGTGAAGGACAGGGGTGGTTGGGAGACAGGCACGGAATCTGTCTCGTACTCTGTGCATGTGGTGATCGACGACGATGTGATCAAAATCGACACAACCACTGACACGTCGAGATGGCGCCGCGATGGCAAGCCGCTTACGTTTGCGGATGGCGAGCGGGCGGGGCTTCAGTTTGCGAACCTGTTCTTCTCATTCGCATTTGCGCAAAGTGTTGACCTCGTTGACAGCTGATCGCGCATGATCCGCTTCGAAGTAGGGTTTTCTTAGAGCGAAGGTTCTAGTAAGTCGCGCCAGATCGGGATTTTTTGGGGTGACACATGTCCGTAAAAGCGGCCTATGAGCAGCGCATAGTGGATGGAGATTTGCGCCCGGATGCGGCGCAAGCGGCGGCGGTTGCCCATTTTGATGCGCTTGGCCAAGCGATGGCCACTCAACCGTCTTCGAATGGCGGCTTTCTGGGGCGTTTTTTCAAGCAAACTGCTGAGCCGCCTAAGGGGCTTTACTTTTGGGGCGGTGTGGGGCGCGGCAAATCCATGTTGATGGACTTGTTTTTTGAGACCTCTAACGTGTCGCCAAAGCGGCGGGTGCATTTTCATGCGTTTATGCAGGGAGTACATGCGCGGCTTGGGGTTTTGCGCAAGACCGGCATGGAGGAGCCGCTGGTGCAGGTGGCTGATGAAGAGGCCGCGCAGGGGCGATTGCTCTGCTTTGACGAGTTGCAGATCACGGATATTACGGATGCGATGCTGGTGGGGCGGCTGTTTGAGCTGCTGCGGGCGCGGGGTGTGGTGATGGTGATTACGTCCAACCGGGTGCCGGATGACCTTTATAAGGACGGGCTGAATCGCGCGCTTTTCTTACCGTTCATCGACTTTCTAAAGGATCAATTTGAGGTGCTGAGGCTAGATTCGCAGGAGGATTATCGCCAAGCGGTTTTGCGTGGGCGCGAGGTTTATCATGCGCCGATTGGTGCTGACGCCACAGCGGCGCTGGACGCTGCTTGGAACGATTTGGCCAATGGACCGGGGGAGCCGCTGGTTTTGGAGGTTAACAAGCGCGAGGTTGTTCTGCCCGCGTACCGGGACGGCGTGGCGCGGGCCAGCTTTGACGATCTGTGCTCAAAGCCACTGGGCCCGGGGGATTATCTGGCGGTGGCGCAGTCGGTGCGGGTTCTGATCCTTGCGGACATTCCAGAGCTGAGCGTGGCGCGGGCCAATGAGGCAAAGCGATTTGTGACGCTGATTGATGCGCTTTACGAGGCGAATGTGCGGCTGATTTGCTCGGCGGCTGCAGAGCCGGATCTGCTATACCCAAGCGGCACCGGTGCGTTTGAATTTGTGCGCACGGCATCGCGTTTGCAGGAGATGCGCGGCGAAGACTGGGCCACACAAAAGGATTGATTTGTGCAAGTTTGGATGCTCTAACTCCCTTATAAGTTGTATTTGTGGAGTTAAGATCGTGAGATTTGCACTTTTTACGGGAATATCAACATGCTTGGCGTTGCCCGCTTGGGCCCTTCCTATCCTCGTTTATGAGAATGACTTTGAAAGCGATTTTCGCGGGTTCTCTTCTAGCAATCTGACACGCGAGCTTGCGGCGGATGATACAAGTTTGACCAGTTATCATGGTGACTTTTTCTTCGCAGATGAAAGCACGCTGACCGTCGACTTGGCGGGTGTTGATCATACGCAAGTGGCGCTGGAATTTGATTTGTACCTGTTTGGCTCTTGGGATGGGGATGCCACAAGTTCTGGACCGGATGGGTTTAGCCTATCGGGTGATGTGAGCTTTGAGACAACCTTTACCAACCACCGTGTAGAGGGGCAGAGCTACCCCGGATCGGCCAGCGAGACCTATGGCACTGGGTCTGGGGCCACGCAGGTTTATCGCGGATTGGGGCTATCGTCGGACGGGTCGGAGTTTGTGACAAATCACGTCGCGGACACGTTCAGCGTTACCTTTGCAGGCTCTGGTCTAGACGATGAGTGGTGGGGCATCGACAATGTTCGCGTGAGTGTCAACGCGCCTGCAACAGCCGTGCCGCTTCCTGCTGGTGCTGTGCTTTTGGGAACCGGATTGCTGGGTTTGGGGATGTTGCGCCGAAAGTTGACTTAGATCGCCCGGCCTTAAATTGAACCGCTTATTCGCTGCGCTCATACGCGAAAAGAGATGTGCGATGGCTCAGGTGCTAGGCCGGATGCGTTAAGCAACATGGGCAAGAAGGCGAGGGTCGCCAAGGCCACGACCTGAGATCATGCCAAGCTTGGCGCAAAGGCGCAGCGTAGTCAGAAGGGCGCGGCGGATGCTCTCGTCGTCGAGCTCCTGATCCTGCACGCAAGGCAGGCATAGCATTTCATCGAAGGTTTCTTCGCTGTGATAGGTGTTTTGAGCGTCCTCAAGTTCAACAATCTGGATCGCGCCACTCATCCATGGCAGCGTTGGCAGGTTGAGCATGCGTTTGAAAACTTCCTCGGCCAAGTGCTTTGGCGCGGCTACGAGGATTTGAGGCCCTAGGTCAGTCCCGGTAAATTTGAAGCCGGTCGGAAGGACCTCTGCAAAGCGGTTGGCATTGCAGAGTTGGGAAATATTTACATCATTCATCGTTACGTCGTCCCTTTGTCCTGTCCGGTTCTCTCCCCGACTAAGGTGACATTACGATATGTTGAGCCATGAGAAAAACTCCAAATTCTCATGTGTCGTATGAGTAATGCGAATGGACCTATTTCAGGCGGTCCAGCACGGCTGAGGAGGGGTAGCCATCGGGGACCATGCCGACAGAGCGCTGGAAGGCTTTGATAGCACGCTCGGAATTGGGGCCGATGATGCCGTCGGCCCCGCCGGTGTCAAAGCCGCGTGCGGTGAGGCGGCGCTGAAGGTCGCGGCGCTCGGCCTTGAGGAGCTTGCGTTCGCCGCGCGGCCAAGCCTTTACGAAATCGCGCCCGCCATAGATCCGGTCGCCCAGATGGCCGACACCCATGGCGTAGCTGTTGGCGTTGTTGTAGCGCTTGATGACGTAGAAATTCTTGTAAACGGCGAAGGCCGGGCCGCGGGCGCCTGCGGGCAGGTAGATTGCGGCGCTGCCGTAGTCGGGCAGGCGCTTTCCGTCGATTGTGCGCACGCCTTTGGCGTTCCACTGAGAGACGGGTCTGCGGCTTTTCTTGCTGGTGCCGGTGGCGTTGTAGTTGAAGCCGCTAGGCAGCGTGACCTCGATGCCCCATGGCGCGCCTTTGACCCAGCCGGATTTGCGCAGGTAGTTGGCCGTGGAGGCGAGTGCGTCTGTAGGGTTGCGCGGGTTCCAGACATCTCGCTTGCCATCGCCGTAATAGTCTTGGGCATAGGCGATGTAGCTGGTGGGGATGAACTGGGTGTGGCCCATGGCCCCGGCCCATGAGCCGGACATTTGAGCGGGGGAAACGTCGCCCGATTGGATGATGGAAAGCGCCGCGATCAACTGGCCTTCGGCCCAAGAGCGGCGGCGGCCTTCATAGGCCAGCGTGGCGAGTGCTTCGATCACGTCGAGCCCGCCCATGAAGCTGCCATAGGCGGTTTCCATGCCCCAGATTGAGAGTACGACGCGCTGATCGACGCCGTAGCGTTTTTCGATGCCGTTGAGGGTTTTTTGCCATTCCTTGCGCATGGAGCGGCCATTTTTGATGCGCTTGTCGGAGACGGCTGTGTCGAGATATTGCCAAATGGTTTTGGTGAATTCGGCTTGGCGGCGGTCGAGCTTGATGACCTGTTGGTTGACGCTCACGCCTTGGAAGGCGCGGTCGAACACATCCGAGCGGATGCCCTTGGCACGCGCCCGTGCGCGAAAGCCGCGCACCCAGTTGGAGAAGCCGCTGCTTTGCGCAACAACGATTGCGGAGGATTTTCCGGGGCGTGGTGTGGGGGCGGCTGTGAGGCTGGGAGATGTCACGGGGGCCACCAGATTTGCGGGGCGCGGTGTGGGATTGGACTGCGCTTGGGTTGCGAAAATGGCGAAAGCTGCAACTGCGCTGGTGCGCAACAGGGCGGTACTGATCATTGGGGCCTCAGAATGCTCGGATTTGACGCTATTTAGTCATTTGTTTTAACGGCATTATAGCGAATCAGTCTTCAAAAGATAGTGTGTTGAGGCATAGTAGCGCGGTTCAGCTTATCCCGTCTTTGATCTCTTGGATCATGTCGCGCAGCAGGGGGACGCGGCGGGGGCGGAAGCTTTGATCGGTGGGTGTGATTTCTGTGATCCGGTCTAGGCGGAAGACGCGGGTGGCGTCGCGCAGGCAGCAAAAGGCGAGCAGCACGAGGACGTGGTCGAAATAGACGATCTGGAGGGGGAGGATGCGGCGCTGGCTAGTTGCGCCTTTGGCGTCCTCATAGCACATGTCGAGCGCTTTTTCGTCCCAGGCGGCATTGCGGATGACGGCGGGATCAATGCGGATCACCGGGCGTTGGCGGAACTTTTTGGCATGTAGCACGGCGTTTTCTAGGTGATTTGCCATGCGATCGGGCAGGGTGGCCTTGAGCTTGGCGCGGGCGTCTTTGGCGGCTGATGCCAGTGCAGGATCGCCGATTTCGATGACTTCACCAAGGCCCAGAACAAGCGCTTCGATCTCGTCTTTGGTGAACATCATGGGCGGCAGCGCCGGGTCTTCGGTGAGGGTGTAGCCAAAGCCTGCCTCCCCGTCGATGACTGCGCCGGCAGCGCGAAGATCGTCAATGTCGCGGTAGAGCGTGCGCAGGCTGACGCCCATTTCTTCGGCGAGATCGCTCGCGAGGATCGGCGGGGTGCGCAGGCGCATGGCTTGCAAAAGCTTGGGAAGTCGGGTCGATTTGCTCATGTGGGTATGTATAGCAGAAAGCTACTGACAGGAAATGGCAGGAGGTTTGGTTATGTTGTTGGAAACGAAAACAGGAGAGAGACGATGAGTTTGGTTTTACAGACGTTCCCTGCAGCTTTTGGCAAGCCAAGTGCGAGCCCGTTTTGCACCAAGGTGATGTGCTTGTTGCGGATGAGTGGGCTTGAGTGGAGCGCCGATGTCACGGCGGATGTACGCAAAACGCCCAAGAAGAAGTTTCCGGTGCTGTTGGATGGGAGTGAGGTGATTGCCGATAGTGCCGCGATTGCGGATCATTTGGTGGCGCGGCATGGCTGTGATTTCAACGCGGGGCTGAGTGCGGCGGAGCAGGCGCAGAACCATGCGCTGGTGCGGATGATCGAGGAGCATACCTATTTTGCGGTGATGTCGGATTGTTGGCTGGTTGATAGCCATTGGGAAAAGCTCCGCGCGGCCTATTTTGACAAGATGCCGTTTGGGCTGCGTCAGGTGATCGCTTGGATTGTGCGGGCTGACGTCAAGCGGGTGTGCTTTGGTCAGGGGATCTCGCGCCACTCGGTTGAGGAGAAGGCGGCGCGGGTGCAGGCTGATCTGGAGAGCTTGGCGCAGGCGCTTGGGGATCGCGCCTATTTCAACAGCGATGTGCCGACGGTGACGGATGCGGCGATTGCGCCGGTTCTGGATGGCCTGATCACCGTGCATTTTCTGGACGGAATGATCCCAATTTTGGACATGCCAGAGGTGCTGCGCGCCTATGTGACGCGGTGCCGTGAGAGCATTTTTCCAAGCGAGGAGGTGGTGAAATGACGGGAGTGATGGGTGCGGATTTGGTGGCGCCGGATGCGTTTGATGCGCTGGCGCCGGACGTGCGGGAGGCCTTGGAGGATGCGGTGGAGCTGATCGCGGATGTGGCGCGTTCGGATGCGGGGATTGGTGCGCTGGAAGGGTCGGTGAAATGGGGGCAGCCGAGCATTGCGACGCGGCCCAAGACCGGGACGCCCATTCGGCTCGGCGCGGTGAAGTCGGGTGAGGCGGCGCTGTTTGTGCAATGTACGACGACGCTGGTGGCGGATTGGGCTAGCGCTGATTTGCGCTTTGAGGGGAGCCGGGCGGTGCTGCTTGAGGGGGCTGATCCGGTTGCGCTTAGGGGGTTTGTGCGGGCGGCTTTGACCTATCATATTCACAAATAGCTTTCTCTACTTCTCTAGAGAAGTAACGGAAGCAAACGGCCGAATTTATGAGCTAATTCAGAAGCTTAGCGCCTAGATTTGCTACGGTTCCGCTTGATTTTTCCGCGCGCCAGTTTGCGCCGACCACTGCTTTTGGGCGCGCGGCCCTGCTGGGGCTGGGGCAATGCTTTGCCTTCCAGTTCCAGCAATTCGAACATGAGGCCACCGGTCACTGGCACGGCCTCTGCGATGCGGACTTTGGCCATCATCCCGAGCGAAATCACTTTGCCCGAACGCTCGCCGCGCAGGCTTTGGGTCTGGTGGTCATAGGCGAAATACTCGCG
>CAZQMR010000192.1:0-7013 GCA_964594465.1 uncultured Rhodobacterales bacterium | reverse complement strand
TTGAACAAGTCAGCGCGATAAACAACAAGCTGTGTCCAGCCATCTGTTGGCACTGAAACGATCTCACCGTCAGACATTGCCATGCGAACAGGGCCAGAGGCAAAGCTCTCAACACCCAAGTCCTCAACGACTTCGGTTGCGGCAGCCGTATCAAGCAATCCAGCTTCGGCATAAGGCAGAAGATGCTGCACTGTATGGTTTAAAACATCCGGTAAGTCGCCTGCAGCAAAAGCAGCCGTGGCACGTGTCTGAATGTCGGATTCCTCGACCGGAATGATCTCAACAGTGTGACCCGTAGCCGCCTCAAACCCTGCGGCCATGGCTTGCTGAACTTCCATCCGTTCAGGCTGAACCTCCATCGTCCAGAACCGAATTGTGTCCGCATGAACGACAGTCGCCAATGCAGAGGTGACCAAAAGACTGGCCATAAAAGTTGTCGTGCGTTTCATTGAAGTTCCTCCCGTTTTGAAACGTTGGTTCGGGCCACGGTCTTGCGCAGTGGTCCGTCGGTTTTGCGGCGCAGCAAATGTGCCCGCTGCAATTCTTGATGATCGCGCGGATCATCGCCGTCGATGATAGCCAGCAGCATATCGCCCAAACGCCGCCCTGCATGGGCGAGCGGCTGGGCCATCGTCGTAAGTGGCGGATTTGTGTGATCACCAAATTTCAAGCCATCATACCCAATCACAGAAACATCATGCCCTGGAACCAAGCCGCGGGCGCGAATAGCGGCCAAAACCCCAAGCGCCATCGTATCAGAAACACAAACGATAGCGCTCGGAAGACTTGGCAGATCCAGCAACACATTGGCTGCAATCTCACCACCATCATCACTGAACTCAGCAATCTGGATCATGTCAGAACTGACGCTCAGACCGTTCCCTGCCATGCCCCGCTCAAACCCGTTCAAACGGTCCTGCGCAAATTGGTACTGCAAAGGAGCGCCAACAAATCCAATGTCACTGTGACCCAAACTGACAAGGTGATCTACAGATGCCTCAAACGCATCTTCACCATCCACATCGTACCAAGCATAGTCGTTTGACGTCGATGTTCTGCCATGAACCACAAACGGACATTTCAAATCTTGGATGAGCTGAATACGTGGATCGTTCTTTAGGGGCCGTGAAATAACCAATCCACCGATGCGGCCAGATCGGACCAACCGATCAATTTGCGCCAATTCCTCGGCCTGGCTGTCGGCATGACTGACCAGCAAATCCCAGTTCCGTTTGCTCAGGGCCTCTCCCAAACCCTGAAGCAACTGTGCCACAAAAGGTTGCGCGATAGAGCTGCTATAGCGCGGCATCAGGTATGATATTGTCTCAGAGCTTCCAATGGACAAGCGCCGCGCATTTTGATTGGGCCTATATCCCAACTCCTGCGCAACACGCCCAACTCGGTCGCGGGTCGCTGCACTAATATCAGAATAGCCGTTAAGGGCGCGGCTGACAGTTCCAACTGTTAGGCCCAAATGCTCTGCAAGCATCTTCAAGCTGACCGGCTTTCCAGACATCGAATCCCTCCGTTGTCGAAAAGCTACCGAAACCGGTTTCGGACAGCAAGAAATTTGTGACCAATCGGTCCATTTGAGCCACTGGAGACACTTAGCTAGTCAGCAAAGCAATCGCTCAGCTCAGCAACCGAAAGGATCACACAATCCGATTCAATCGATTGCGCATTCGGCGTGACCACAATTTTCAGCATTTGCTCGAACGCTGGAAAATACTCGCGAATGAAACTATTGGTCGCAGCTCTGTCTTGGTCTCTGATCTGCTCAACAATGTTCAAAACATGATCATCAGGATGCCCAGCGGCCTTACCCTCGATCATGAGAAATGCTGCCTCTTCTGGCTTTTCCAAACTTCCTTCAATCCGCTGGCGGTAAAACCGAGCAGCAAAGGGAAATTCAAACCGCCCAATCCCATCTTTGCGGTAATCCTCATAAGTGGACCAAGTTGTTTCAAAAGCCTCTTCCAACAATTCCGTGTCAACTTCTCCCCCAAGGCTCAGAGTTCGTCCTTGCTTCGTGAAATCATCAAACCAGGCCCCATACCGATAGGCCGCTCGCAAACTGGTGCGCACGGCTTTAAACAATCGCGATTGTTTGCCAAATCCCAAGACACCAACCGCAAGATTGGTTTGATGCTCCAGACCAGCCGTTAGCGGCGGCAACGATCCTAACGCCATGATCAGCGATTTTTCCGCATCCGGCGCATGAATAACAATAGTTTTGCCGGGGATGTTCAACTTCGGAGCGAATGTCGGCGCGGGGCCCGCCTTTTCCGGCAGGTTCACAAGCGCTCGGTCGATTGCCTTACCAACGTCTTGGGCACTGGCAGAACCTGCCGCAACAATCTCCGTTGATCCTGTGCCAAAGGCATCCTTATGCCAAGATTTGACACTGTCCAAAGTAACAGCTTCTAACCCCTCAATTGGCGACAGCGACCAAAAATTATTGGTCGGGTGATCCCCCAACATGACTTGACGCGCAACCAGCCAAGCCTTGCCCCAAACGAACTTGTCTCGCCCACGACTGTTGTCAGAAAGTGTGGCACGCTCACGCTCAAACCACCGCGCCTCCATCGCTGGCTCGGCCAAGACATCGTTTGCCATCTCCCCAGCCGAACCCAAATGGTGATTTGGCGCAACAATGAAACCCCGTATTTTATCAGGCTGCACAAAAAGCTGAGACCCCGCATCAAGATCTTCAAAATCGGCCACAATCTCGCTCGGCGTCCGCCCGCCGCCACCTCCATTGAGCATCAAATTGATGCCAATTTGTGACCCGGCCTCCTGACCAGCAGGCAGCGAAGACAACCCGGTTTTCCAGTCAACAGCTATGGCGGTTCGTGCCGCACCCTCCATTTCGTAATACAAAAAGTCATGGCCATCTGGGCTGGAATAGCGGTTCACAGTTTGCGCATTTGCAAATTGCGTCAGCGCAAAGAATGTACAAAGGGCTAGTTTAATCGACATTTTCATTGCTCACTCTTTCTTCAGTAAAATACTGATTTCGCGCTCTGGCACCGTCAATGCACGCAACAGGCTGTCAACCGCCTCTTTGGTAACGTCGTCAATTGCATCCAAATGATCCTTCACGCTTATTGGATCAAAGCCTGCTGAAATGCTGTTTGCGACTCTGCCAATCTGATGGGACATATCCTGCGAAAGCCGCTGCTCGCGTTGCCTGATCCGTTCCTTGATCCGCAAAAGGCTCTTTGGCCGCACCCCAGTAGATGAAAGCTTGCGCAGAGCGGCCTTAAGCGCAGTTGGCACACGCTCAGGATCAACACCCAAATCCGAACGACCCGCAAAGAACATACGAATTTGAGAGTGAAGCGGCTTATCAATCCACAAGTCGAACCCGCTAACGATGAACTCATCCGTGCGAAGCGGCCCATGCAACCCGCCGCCCGGCAAGGACGAATTCAAAAGTTCGCTCGCAATCCAGATCGTGTAACGGTCCTCAGTAACGTTGCGACCCCATGTCGTGATCAGCGAATGTTTAGCACCAGCGTGACTGACCAGCTTGTCCGTCAATGTAACTGTCTTGGGCGCAAGCGCATCCAAAGAGCGACCACGCCACGCTTGCTCATTGAAGCCTCCGCGCGGCACATCACCAAAGGTCCGATTGACCTCTGCTGTTATGTCGCTTGCTTGCAGGTTGCCCGAAAAAACCAGAATGATATTTCCAGCGCTATAGGTTTGCGCCCATAATCCAAATGCTTGGTCAATCGTGAGCTGCCCAATTGAAGTCGGGTCACCCAATGTGCGCCGATGAAGCGGATGCCCTTTGTAAAGATGTTGCGTTGAAATATCGTAGGCTTGGCGATCAATATTCTCGCGCTGACTTAGATCATACTCACGCTGAACAACGTTTCGCTCCTGAAGCATAAACTGCTGCTTGAGCTTGGGCTCCTCCAAAAGCCGGCGCGCAAAGACCAGCATTTCGTCCATCTCACGGGCTGTCCCGGTGTTGTAATAGGTTGTTATCAGCCCATTCACCCAAGCGTTCCCACCACGACCATGCAGCTTTTTGGGATCTCCTCCCTCAGCATGCCAAAACATCAAATGCTCTAGATAATGCGAAATGCCCTCAGGCCCGGTGGCATCAACCTCACCGGCTACGACAAAGGCCTGCACCACAACTTTTTGCGACTTGGGATCATCAATCAAATAAACACCGCGCAAAGCGGTATCGTGTTCAATTAGCGTCACCTCCGATGCCGCAAACGTCGGGCAAAACAACCCAATCAGGAGTATAATCCGAACGATCAACGGTTCGAGTTTTTCAAATGACGCCCAAAAGTGTACTTGATGAAGATGCAATGGCATTCACAATCTCTCGAAAATTGAAGTTTTTACTTAACTGTATCGAATACAACAGTGATAACATCTACAAACTCAAGCGCAACAGCTGTCTCTTATTTCGCATTTCCCCCAAGCATGAGCTTGGTTATAAACGGCCCGTCATGGACCTAAAATTCTTGGGGTACTCATCTAGTGGAACGCGTTTTGATTACCGGGTCAGCCGGGTTTATTGGCTTTCATCTGACCTCCCTTCTGCTCAAAGAAGGCTTCACCGTTCACGGCTATGACGGAATGTCGGATTATTATGACGTCGCGCTGAAGCAACGGCGGCATCAAATGCTCCGCCAAAACCCGAATTTTACCGCTACAGAAGCGCAACTTGAGGACGGCGAGACCCTTTTGTCAGTTGTTCAGGATTTCAAGCCCGATGTTATCATCCATCTCGCCGCGCAGGCCGGTGTGCGCTACTCGCTCGAAAATCCGCGCGCATATATCGACAGCAACATTGTTGGCACGCTCAATGTGATGGATGCCGCCAAGGCGCTGAATGTGCGACATCTGATGATGGCGTCAACCTCGTCTGTCTATGGCGCAAACGACATCATGCCTTTCATCGAAACCGAAAAAACCGAGACGCCGCTCACAATCTATGCGGCTACCAAAAAAGCAAATGAGGCGATGGGGCATTCCTACGCGCATTTATGGGATTTGCCCGTCACCATGTTCCGCTTCTTCACGGTTTATGGGCCATGGGGGCGGCCCGATCTTGCGCTCTATAAATTCGTAGACGCAATTCTAGATGGGCGCGAAATCGACATTTACAATCACGGTGAAATGTACCGCGATTTCACCTATATCGACGATCTGGTGCGCGGAATTCGGCTCTTGATGGATGCAGCCCCAGTGCGACCAGCCACACCGCAAGACATTGAAGAGGGCGATAGCTTATCCCCGGTCGCCCCATACCGCGTCGTCAACATTGGCAATTCCGACAAGGTGCGGCTGTTGGATTTCGTGGATGCAATTGAAGCCGAGCTGGGAATTGAGGCCAAGCGCAACTATATGGAAATGCAAATGGGCGACGTTCCAGCAACATGGGCAAATGCCGATCTGCTCAAGAAACTGACAGGGTATAAGCCCGAAACTGACTTTCGCGACGGCATCGCACAATTCGTGGCTTGGTTCCGTGACTACTACAACAAGTGATGGAAATATGAACCTTCCCGGCATCGCCATAATCGGCCTTGGCTATGTTGGCCTGCCTTTGGCCGTTGAGTTCGGGAAACTGCGACCCGTTATTGGCTTTGATGTTTCAACAACACGGATCGCGGGGTTAAAGGCCGGTCAGGATACAACGCTAGAAGTGTCAGCGTCTGAGATTACGTCCGCCCGCCATCTGACATTCTCCAGTGATCCTGACGACCTGCGGGACGCTTCAATTTTTATTGTAACCGTACCCACGCCCATCGACGCGCACAAACGCCCGGACCTGACACCACTGATCCGCGCCTCAGAACTTGTGGGCTCGGTGCTGAAATCTGGCGACACTGTGATCTACGAAAGCACGGTTTATCCGGGGGCAACTGAAGAAGATTGCGTGCCCGTTCTTGAAGCCACCTCGGGCCTGACGTTGAACAACGACTTCTCGATCGGCTATTCGCCGGAGCGGATCAATCCGGGCGACAAGTCCCATCGCCTGACCGACATCCTGAAAGTCACCTCAGGATCAACGCCTGAAGCCGCAGAAATGGTGAATGCACTTTACTCCTCAATCATAACCGCGGGCACTCATCTCGCACCATCCATCCGTGTCGCGGAAGCAGCCAAGGTCATCGAGAACATTCAGCGCGACCTCAACATCGCATTGGTCAATGAACTCGCCGTGATCTTTGAGAAATTGGACATCGACACTCAAGCCGTTCTAGAGGCAGCCGGGACCAAATGGAACTTCCTACCGTTTCGCCCTGGTCTTGTTGGCGGTCACTGCATCGGGGTTGATCCTTACTATCTCACCCATCGCGCTCAAGCTGCGGGCTACCATCCCGAAATCATCTTGGCAGGCAGACGCTTGAACGATGCAATGGGCAGCTGGGTCGTTTCTCGACTGGTCAAAAAGATGCTCCAGCAACACGTGCAGGTGAATGGGGCGCGGGTGCTGGTCATGGGTTTGACCTTCAAAGAGAACTGCCCTGACACCCGAAACACGCGCGTCACAGATATGATCGAGGAAATGCGCGACTATGGCATGCAGGTCGATGTGGTCGATCCATGGGCAGACCCAGACGCGGCAGAAAACCTGTTGGGCGCTCCCCTGATTTTGGATCCTCAAACCGGCGCCTATGACGCGGTGATACTTGCTGTGGCCCATTCACAATTCCGCGAAATGGACGCCGACGCCCTAAGACGTCTGTGCAAACCCAACCACGTTCTATTCGACCTAAAATATATCCTTCCCAAAGAGCTCAGCGATCTGCGCATGTGACGCTCCCAAAGACACTTGCCAATTAATCCTCAGCAATGTCCTCGTTCCAAAGCTCAGGCTTCTCTTCAATGAACCGCGTCATCAACGCAATACAGTCTGGATCATCGGCCAAAATCACTTCAACGCCCTTGGAGCGCAAAAATTCCTCATTGCCGCCAAAGGTTCTGTTTTCGCCAATGACAACGCGCGGAATGCCAAACTGAACAATGGTTCCGCT
>CAZQMR010000191.1:0-7024 GCA_964594465.1 uncultured Rhodobacterales bacterium | reverse complement strand
AAGGGTTATGATGACAAAATGGGTGCGCGTCCGCTTGGCCGCGTTATCCAAGAACACATCAAACGCCCGCTGGCCGAAGAGCTGCTCTTTGGCAAGCTCGCCAAGGGCGGGCTAGTCAAAGTGGGTGTCAAAGATGGCCAGCTAGACCTGCGCTTTGAGCAGCCGGAACGGCGCAAGATCACTGGCAAAAAGCCACCGCTTCTAACAGCGGATTGAAGCAAATGAAATCAGAGCGGGCACGTCCCGCTCTTTTCCTTTTTGAGACCAAGTGTGCAAATTCGCCCTGAAACCCCAGCCGATATCGCTGCAATCTTCGCTCTGACAAAAGAGGCATTCGATCCCATGCCCTATAGCGACGGAAGTGAAGTCGCGATCATTGATAGGCTTCGCAAAGACGGTGACCTCACTCTTTCGCTGGTGGCGGAAATGGCTGGAAAGATCGTTGGACATGTCGCGTTTTCGCCGGTCACAATCGGAAAATCAGCAGGACGTTGGTTCGGCCTTGGCCCGATTGCCGTCTCTCCCGACCACCAGCGCACCGGCATTGGCAGCGCTTTGATCAAAATCGGGCACGAAATGCTTACGGTGCAAAACGCGACGGGATGTGTTCTGGTAGGTGATCCAAATTACTACAGCCAACACGGATATGCCGCCGAAGGCCGGATCAGCTACCAAAATCTGGACACGCAGTTTGTTCAGTGGATTAGTTTCACCGAGGCCGAACCCAATGGCGAAATCAATTACTCACCGGCTTTTACCGCTCAGTGAATTTCAACTCAATGCGCCGGTTCTTGGCACGGGCCACGTCTGAGTCTGCGCGATCGACTGGTTGATACTCACCAAATCCGTTGGCGGCCAACCGATCTGGTGCAATGCCTTGCGAGGCCACAAGAAACTTAACAACCGAAAGTGCGCGCGCTTGGCTGAGCTCCCAATTGTCAGCGAACTGACCAAAGCCCGACAAAGGCACGTTGTCGGTATGCCCATCAACGCGCAGAACCCAGTCCACACTTTCTGGAATAGCATCCGCTACCTCTCGGATCACGGCAGCAACCCGCGAAATCTGTTCACGGCCACCTCCGCCCAGAACATCAGATCCCGGCGCAAAAAGAACCTCCGAAGAGAAAACGAAGCGGTCACCCTGAATTTGCACACCATCACGGTCTTTCAGAACCTCGCCGACCCGCGCAAAAAACTCTGAGCGATACCGGCGCAGGTCAAGTGCCTCTTCTTGCAGGCGCTCGCGCTCTTTGCGCTCTAGCTCTGCAATTCTCTCTTGCTCGGTGGCTCGCTCGGCTTGCTCTTGTGCAAGTTTCTGTTGTTCTGCGGCTAGTTTTTTCTGCTCCGCTGCCACCTGCGCCAATGCTGTGTTCAGCTGTGAGCCAAGGTTCTGAACCTCAACATTGCGATCCACATCTTTGGCCTGAGCCGCGTCCAAAAGCTCCTGCAAACTAGCCAATTGCCGCCGCAACTGGGTTGTTTGCTGGTTGAGGAGTGTCAGCTTGCGCCGGTTCTCGGCTGATACCGTCCGCTCTTTCACCAATTCAGTCCGTGCAGTCGCCAAAAGCGCCTTCTGCCGCTCTTCTTCGCTCAACCGATCCGCTTGGTTGGCCCTCAGCGTGTTCTCTGCGACCCGTGCAGCCGCCAACAAAGTCAGGGTTTCCTCCGCTTCACGCCGTTTTTCTTCCAACGCCAGTGTCATCGCGGTAAGTTCCGTAGACGAATTTTTCAGCCGGTCGCGCAGTGCTTTTGCCGCGGCCGCCTGCACAAGACGCTCTTTTTCCTCTTGCGTCAGTTCTGTTTCCAGCTTGGCCAGGCGTGCGCGCATTTCTTCAATGGAGACAGACCGGACCTGTTCGGCTTTCAATTCTGCGTTTCGGTTGGCCAAATCAGCATTAGTTTGTGCCAAATCCGCCTGCGTCTTGCTCAGTCCATCGCGGGTTTTCGCAAGTTCTTGCTCGGATGCACCAAGCGCGTTTTGCGTCGTGCTTAAATCGTTGCTAAGACCAGCTGCGCGCTCCTCAGAAGCGCTCAAATCTGATCGTGTCGCTGTAAGCTGATCTTGCGTGGTTGCCAACTCATCTTGGTTGAGCGTCAACAATCTTAGTGTTTCCTCAAGCGCGGAGTCTTTGTTGGCAAGATCGTCCGCATTGCTGGCCAAATCTGCCTGAAGATCCGCAATCAATGCGTCCAATGCTTCGCGCTGGGCTGCGGCAAGACGTGCGTTCTCCGTCGCCAAATCGATCTCGTCGCGGGCCTGAGCCAGCGCAAGCTGTAGCGCTTCTTTCTGAGAGATTTCTCGTGAATTGGCGGCTTCTAGGGCAGCGAGTGTTGCGCGCGTTTTGGTCAAATCCTCTTCACGTGCCGCCAAATCCGCCTCGCGCTCTGCAAGATTGCTTTGCGTGCTGCTCAGCGAGGCTTCTGTTTGCGCCAAACTGGCTGTCGCTGTTTCAAGTTCGCTTTTGGTTGCGATTAGATTTGCATTTGTTTGATCAAGCGAGGCGTTCAACGTGCTATTTGAAGCCAGCAAGGCCGCAACTTGCTCTTCAAACGCAACAATCTGCGCGTTGGCCGCATCCCGTTGGCCGGTCAGATCAGCGAGCAGTGCCGCTTGCGCTTCGCGTTCCTGCTCAGCAGTCGAGAGATCCGTGTTCAGCGCACCGACCTGATCCTCTAGCGCAGATTCTCGTTGCTGTGCCAATCCAAGCGCATCGAACAGGCCGGTGACCTGCTGTGACAGGCTATCCAATTCCTTGTCCTGACCGGAAATTGTTTCTCTCAGGACAGATTGCACGATCATAAAGATCGAAAGCACGAACATCAGCACCAGCAAAAGCGCTGTCATCGCATCAACGAATCCGGGCCAGATATTGGCCTCAAATCGTGATCCAGTGCGTCGTGCGAGTCCCATTCCTGATCAGCCTCGCTGTTGCGAGATTGCTTGGGTGAGAGCTGCAATTTCTGCGCGAAGCTCGGCCACAGAATCTTGGCGTCCAGCCGACATTTCTTCAAGTATGCGCAGCAGTTGCACATCAATGTTGCGCAAGCGCATACGCGCCTCGCCGTCCATGCCGCCGGCCTCATCCGCACGATCATTCAGCGAAGAGGCCAACGTTTCTTGTGAGGCCGCAAGTCGATCAAACGCGCCCGTATCCATGCCGGCAGATTGCGAATTGCCAGCTTCCAAGCGGTCAGACAGACGTGAAATGGTTTCGGTCAATGCAAGCAATCGCGCATCAGTTTCCAGCCGTCGTTCCTCGCTGCGGATCATAAGATCACGCATTTCCGTAAGATCCAGCGATCCCATTTCGCCAACAGGTTGGGCGGAATAGCTTTGGCTTTGCTGCGCGTCCGGCTCGGTCGAAAAACCAATGCGGGTGATTGAGGAAAGCCACTCTTCCAGCTCACGGTAAAACCGGTTTTGCCCATGGCCTGCGAACAATTCCAGCAAGCCAACAACCAGCGATCCGGCCAATCCAAGCAGAGAGGACGAAAAGGCAGTGCCCATGCCATCCATCTGGTCGCCCAGGCCGCTCATAAGGCGATCAAACACCGCGATGCCTTCTTCGCTTTCGCTTGGGTTCAGGGAGCGGATCGTTTCCACAACGGCAGGCACGGTGGTTGCTAGGCCGAAAAAAGTGCCAAGCAGACCCAGAAAGATCAACAAGTTAACAATGTAGCGTGTGATGTCGCGAGCTTCATCCAAACGGGTGGCAACACTATCAAGGATTGATCCCGTCGATGTAGATGTTAGCCCCCGCCGCGCACGGGTTGTGGAAAGCAGTGCCGACAAGGAGGCCAGCAACCGCGGTGCCCGCACAAATTCATGGCCTGGCCGGTCCAGCGCAAATCCTTCGATCCAGCTTACAGAAGATATCAACTGCATAACCTGCCAAAAACATGCGACGACGCCAAAACCAAACACGATCAGGATAAATCCATTCAAGTATGGGTTTGCTGCCAGCACGGGTGCAATGAGCGGGTAGATAAACCACCCCAGAACGGCCACCAGCACGAGCACCAATACCATCAGCAAAATTTGACGGAATGGCTGCGAGAACTGCGGCTCCTTATTCTTATCGATCATCATTGGTTAACTGCACGTTTGGATTGTTGTTTTTGGTTAGGCCTCAAGGGGAATAGTAGGAACACTTTTCCATAAAAGCTATGATTTCAGCTAGCCGAGTGGGACATTCTGCCACTTTGGGCAAGGACTATTGCAATATTCTGACAAAAACAGGCCAATCTAGCGGCATTGGGTGGTGGATTTCACGCAATTTTGGTCCTGAACTTCACGGATGGACCCCACCAAAAAGCTGATCTAGCCTGCCTTGAAAGCAATGGGAGTTGATAAAATGGCTGGCAAAGCGAAAGTTTTTGGCGATCTAATGCACCGAGACGACTGGCTGGAAAGCGGACGCGAGCCTGCCCTCGATCCAGATCGTCCTATCATTGACCCCCATCACCATTTCTGGACCGATCGCGGTGGCGCGCGCTACATGCTTGATGATCTGCGCAATGATGCGGCGGGTCACAACATTCTAAAAACTGTCTTCATCGAATGTAAGGCCCACTATCTGCCCGACGGTCCTGAACACATGCGCCCTATCGGCGAGACGCAATTTGTGGTGGAGCAGGCCAAAGCCTCTCAGGATGGCAATTCACCAGAAGTTGCAGGGATCATCGCTCATGCTGACCTTCATCTCGATCTGCCCCTGCTCGACGAAATACTCGACGCCCATGTGGCTCAAGGGGCAGGCCTGTTTCGCGGCATCCGCCACGCTCTGTCGCACGAGGCCGATCCAACCCCACTTTACAATCCGCCACGCCACCCCGCCGCACAGTTTAAAGATCACCGCTTCCTTCGCGGCCTCGCGCATTTGGGTGAGCGTGGCCTGACCTATGACAGCTGGCATTTCCATCACCAAAATCTCGAATTCCTCGCGATGGCAAAATTTGCACCGGGCACCACGATGGTCCTGAACCATTTTGGCGTGCCACTTGGCGTCGGGGCGTATGCGGATCAAAAGGCGGAGATTTTCGAGTTTTGGAAACGCAGCATTTCCCTGATCGCCGAATGCCCCAACACAATTGCCAAGCTTGGTGGCCTCGCAATGCCCGACAATGGATATGATTTCCACAAACGCGCCAAGCCACCCAGCTCTGACGACATCGTTGCTGAACAAGCCGCCTATTACCATCACACGATCGAAGCCTTTGGGCCGGAGCGCTGCATGTTTGAAAGCAACTTTCCGGTGGACCGGGTCTCACTTCCCTACGGAACCTACTGGAATGCGATGAAAAAAATTGCGGCTGACTACCCACTTAAGTCGCAAGATGCGATGTTCCATGACACGGCTGCTCGGGTATACAGCCTATAATTTAAGCGGATTCGTGTCGCAAATCGGCAATAAGACCCAAAAAATGTCCCCCATTTTGGGGTGCAAAGCGTCGCAGTCAAGCCGCATTTTGTCTAAGTCATTGTTAACGCTCAACTAAGACCAAAAAACCGCTGGAATCTCTCGGCTTGAAAGCGCGACAACCCTTTGCTAGAAGGCCCCCGATTTGGAGGGATTTGGGTTAACCCCGTCCTTTCCGTTCAAGCAAAGTCAACTGCGAGTGCGCACCGTTCGGGCCTCGCGATCAGATGTCCGAAAGGATTGTTCTTGTCAGACGCAAGTTACTCCTCGGGAATTGCCGGGCGCTATGCCACAGCACTTTTCGAAATCGCGAAAGACGGCAAAAAGCTGCCTGCCGTTGAGAAAGATCTGGATGCACTCAGTGCAGCACTTGATGACAGTGCTGAATTGCGTGACGTGATCTCCTCCCCAGCCTTCTCCCGTGACGAGACCATCGGCGTTATCGCCGCGCTCGCCAAGAAGATGAAGCTGGGTAAGGAAGTGTCCAGCACGCTCGGGCTTATGGCAACAAAGGGTCGTCTCTTTGTTGTGCCAGCACTCATCACTGCGATGAAAGAGCGTATCGCGCGCGAAAAAGGCGAAGTGACTGCCGATGTGACCGCAGCTAAGGCGCTGACCAAAGCGCAGTCCGACAAACTGGCCAAAACGCTCAAGGCGCAGGTTGGTTCCGATGTGAAGATTAATGTGACCGTGGATGAAAGCCTCATCGGCGGTCTTATCGTAAAAGTGGGTTCGAAAATGATTGATAGCTCAATCGCTTCGCGCCTCGCAAACCTTCAAAATGCAATGAAAGAGGTCGGATAATGGCGATCCAAGCGTCCGAGATTTCTGCGATCCTCAAGGACCAGATCAAAAACTTTGGTAAAACTGTTGAAGTTGCCGAAGTTGGTCAGGTTCTCTCCGTAGGGGATGGTATCGCACGTGTTCATGGTCTGGATAACATTCAGGCGGGTGAAATGGTTGAATTCCCCGGTGGTATCCGTGGTATGGCTTTGAACCTCGAAGTAGACAACGTTGGTGTTGTTATCTTCGGTTCTGACCGCGATATCAAAGAAGGTGACACTGTTAAGCGCACAAACGCGATTGTGGACGTCCCGACAGGTGACGCGCTTCTGGGTCGTGTTGTTGACGGCCTTGGCAACCCAATTGACGGCAAAGGCCCGATCGAAACATCCACACGCTCCGTGGCTGACGTGAAAGCGCCGGGCATCATTCCACGTAAATCGGTTCACGAACCGATGGCGACTGGTCTGAAGTCTGTTGACGCGATGATCCCAATTGGCCGTGGCCAGCGTGAGCTGATCATTGGTGACCGCCAAACAGGTAAAACCGCTGTGGCGCTCGATACGGTTCTGAACCAGAAGTCCTATAACGACGCGGCTGGCGACGACGAGTACAAGAAACTCTACTGCGTTTACGTGGCTGTTGGCCAAAAGCGTTCCACAGTTGCTCAGCTTGTTAAAAAGCTCGAAGAAACTGGCGCGATGGCTTACTCCATCGTTGTTGCCGCAACCGCGTCTGAGCCTGCACCAATGCAGTTCCTCGCACCTTACTCCGCGACAGCGATGGCCGAGCATTTCCGCGACAATGGCCGCCACGCGCTG
>CAZQMR010000190.1:0-7042 GCA_964594465.1 uncultured Rhodobacterales bacterium | reverse complement strand
AGCATCCGCACCTGAAGCGGCAGCAGATCGCGGAAAATGCCCGAAAGCGTCATCACCACGTCAATGCGTGGCCGCCCAAGTTCTGAAAGCGGGATCAAATCTGCACCGCTTAGCCGTCCAAACTCGTCAAAGCGCGGGCAGGCACCCATCAGGGTCAGCGCTTGCGCAATCGGGCCGCCATCGGATTTGATATTGTCCGAGCCCCAAAGCACTAGCGCGATGCTCTCAGGCAGGCTTTTATGGGTTTTGAGCAGCAGCTCGGCCTGTTTCGCACCGTCCTGCATTGCGAAAGCTGTGGGCATACGAAACGGATCAAAAGCGTGGATGTTGCGGCCTGTGGGCAGGATATCCGGGTTGCGGATGATATCGCCACCGGGCACGGGGCGCGTGAAGCGGCCATCCAGCGCATGAAGAAGGCCAATCATTTCGCTATCAGAATTCAAATGCGTCTCAGCAATTTCACGGGCGTCGCCTTCAACATCCATTAGGTCCAAATGCTCTGCGCGTGCCTTTGGCTCCATCGGTGTTCCAACCACATGGAGCCCATCGGGAATGAGCGCGGCCTCTGTTTCCAGCAGCACTTCCCATAGCCGATCCATATCGCTTGCACTGAGATCAAGGCCCGCCGCTTGATCTCGCACCAGCTTTGCAAGGGCCTCCCGCTGCGCGTCATCCGGCGCCATTCCGCGCCAGCTCAGCAGGCTCTCTTTCAGCTCGGCCAGCCCTTTGTAAAGTCCGGCCCGCGAAAGCGGCGGCGTCAGGTGGCTTACGGTCACCGCATTAGCGCGCCGCTTGGCCAGCGTAGCTTCCGATGGGTTGTTGGCCGCGTAGAGGTAGACATTGGGAAGATCCCCAATCAGGCGATCCGGCCAGCAATCGCCCGACAGGCCGGTTTGCTTGCCCGGCATAAACTCCAGCGCCCCATGCATCCCGAAATGGAGCAGAACATCTGCACCGAAATCCTTTTGCAGATAGCGGTAAAACGCACAAAACGCATGGGTCGGCGCAAAACCCTTTTCAAAGAGCAGCCGCATCGGGTCGCCCTCATAACCAAAGGCGGGCTGCACCCCCACAAACACATTTCCAAACAAAGCACCCAGCACGAATACGCCAGAGCCATCCGCCTGTGCTTTGCCCGGTGCCGGACCCCACTGTGCCTCGACCTCTGCCAAATGCGGGTCTTCTGCCACGATCCGGTCCGCGCTGATCCGCGTTGCAACATTGGCCTGCTGACCATATTGAGCGGCGTTGCCTTCTAGCAGTTGTGCGCGCAAAGCCTCCACATTTTTGGGCAGGCTAACCGTGTAACCCTGACGATCAAGCGCATTGAGCGTGTTAAACAGGCTCTCAAAAACGCTCAGATAAGCGGCCGTGCCGACAGCTCCCGCATTGGGCGGAAATCCGAACAACACGATCCCAAGCTTGCGCTCTGCCCTTTCAGAGCGGCGCAAGTTCGCGAGTTTGAGCGCACGATCTGCCAGCGTCTCCACCCGCTCTGGGCATGGTGACATACCGCGCGAGGTTGAACCGGAGTGACGCCCAGCAAACACCGTTGGATTGGTCGCGCCGTCGATCTCTGGCAGTGCAATCAGCATCGTCGTTTCAATCGGCCCAAGCCCGCGCTCTGAGGCTTGCCATTGCTCCAGCGTCTGGAATTCCAGCGGATGGGCTGCGAGATAGGGCACGTCGAGCTTGGCTAGAACCTCCTCAGCCGCAGAGCTGTCGTTGTAAGCAGGTCCACCCACCAGCGAGAACCCGGTCAGCGACAAAAGCGCATCCACCTTATTGTCGGCAAAATAAGCCTCAATCGCGGGTCGATTGTCCAGACCAGCGGCAAAGGCCGGTACAACCGCCACGCCACGTGCTTCCAGTGCTGCAATCACCGCATCATAATGCGCCGTGTCACCCGACAAGATATAAGACCGCATCAGCAGCAGGCCAATCGTTGCCACATGCCCTTTAGGCTTAGGCAGCTTAGCCGCATCCGTCGTAATCCGTTCCTTCAAGCACGGGTGATAAACCCCGGTTTCAGGATAGTTGATCGGCTCAGGCGCATCGATTTCCGCCATGCCCGGCTGGCTCGAATAACGCTGGATCAGAAAGCGCACCATCGCTTCGAGGTTGTCGTCCGAACTACCCAGCCAGTACTGCATGCACATGAACCAAGCGCGCAGGTCCTGGCTTTTCCCGGGGATGTATTTCAGGATCTTGGGCAGGCGGCGCAACAGAGCCATCTTGCGCTCTCCACTTTCGGCAGAAGGCTTAGATGTGCCGCGCAGCTTGCGGATAAGCTTAAGCGCCCCGCTTGCAGGTTGGGCCATATCTAGCTTGCCCATCCGTGTAAGCCGCACAATTTCAGAGGCAGCAATGGTGCAGACCATCGCATCACAACTGTCCCTACGCGCACGCAAATCTGGCAGGATAGCCTGCACATGCTCTTCAAGAAACAGGAGGTTTACAAGGATGATATCGGCCTCGGCCACATCCCGCTTGGCCATGTTCAACGCCTCCGGGTTCTCGCCCCATTCAGCAGCGGCATGAACCGTCACTTCAAGCCCCGGCACATGTTCTGCCAGCGTCAATTCAACCTTTTGCGCAGGCCCGGCGGCATGTGCATCCAGAGTGACCATCACCACGCGGTAGGGCTTATGACGGATCACTTCAGCGCGCATAATGAGCCTTCGCCTCGTAAAGCGTGTCTACGTTTATCGCCGCGATGCCTTGGGTGGCGGCAAATTTCTCCGTGTTGCGCCGTGCCTTGCCCCGCACGAAAAACGGAACCTTCTTCAGCTCCTTTTCCGCATCCTCCAGCCAGATAATCTCTGCGGAACAAACCTCCGGAGCCTCCTGCTTATGCAGCCCCCCATGGTGGCTTGGCCCAGCCGCATCATTGAACTCAAAATCCTCACGGAACATGTGCAAGAGATGCTCTTCAAGTCCCATCACTAGCGGGTGAACCCAAGTGTCAAAGATGACATTCGCACCCTCAAAGCCCATCACTGGCGAGTAGCGCGCTGGGAAGTCCTGCACATGAACAGGTGCAGAGATTACGGCGCAAGGTATACCAAAGCGCTTGCCGATATGGCGCTCCATTTGAGTGCCAAGGATCAGTTCGGGCTGCGCCTCTTTGATGGCCGCCTCGACCTCTAGATAATCGTCTGTAATCAGGGCCGTGAGGCCATATTCCTTGGCCGCCTCGCGGATATCGCGGGCAAATTCGCGGTTGTAGCAACCAAGCCCAACCACCTCAAAACCCATCTCATCGCGCGCAATCCGCGCCGCCGCCTTGGCATGGGTCGCATCGCCAAAGATGAACACCCGTTTGGCGGTCAGGTACGTGCTATCAACCGATGCCGAGTACCACGGCATCCGTAACGCGCTTTCATCAACTGTCGGTTCAACACCTGCAAGCGCGGCGACCTCCTCAACAAATTCAGCCGTGGCGTGCACACCCATAGGCACAGTCTTGGTGAAAGGCTGATCAAACTCCCGCTCCAGCCAGCGCGCGGCGGTCTCAGCCGTTTCGGGGTAGAGCATCACGTTGAAATGCGCCGCACCAAGCCGAGCAAAATCGTCCGGGCATGATCCCATGGGGGCCACGAGATTGATTGTGATCCCCATCTCGGTCAGCAGCTTGGTCACTTCCGTCACATCGTCACGATGCCGAAAGCCAAGCCCAGTCGGACCAATGATGTTGCAGCTCATTTCCGCAGTCCGAGCACAAGGCTTGGTAAGCGTTCGCACCAACTGGAAGAACGTCTCTGCCGCCCCAAAATTTTCCTTGCGCTGATAAGATGGCAACTCAAGCGCGACAACTGGCACAGGTAGATCCATCCGCTCTGCCAACCCGCCGGGATCATCTTGAATTAGCTCAGCCGTGCAGGAGGCGCCCACGATCATCGCCTGTGGCTCAAACCGCGCATAAGCCTCTCGGCATGCGGTCTGAAACAGGTCCGCTGTATCGGCTCCAAGATCCCGCGCCTGAAACGTCGTGTAAGTAACCGGCGGGCGCTTGGAGCGCCGCTCAATCATTGTAAACAAAAGGTCCGCATAGGTATCGCCCTGAGGTGCGTGCAAAACATAGTGCAGCCCAGTCATGCCCGTGGCGACACGCATTGCGCCGACATGGGGCGGGCCTTCATATGTCCAGACGGTCAGTTTCATGACACAAGCATCCGCTTGCGGTGGAACGGACGTGCGAAAAGACCGGCCAGATCGGCCGCCTGCTCGTAGCCATGAATAGGCGAAAACACGAGCTCAATGGCCCATTTTGTTGTCAGTCCTTCGGCCTCGAGCGGATTGGCCAGCCCAAGGCCACACACAGTGAGATCTGGGCGCGCCGCACGGCAACGCTCCAACTGGCGGTCCACATCTTGGCCCTCGCTGATTTGCGGCCCGGCCGGGATCGCGGCCAAATCGGGCGCGTTCAGCGCACTGTGGATATAAGGCGAGCCGATCTCGACCGCCTCCATCCCGCATTCGCCAACCAAAAACCGTGCAAGTGGGATTTCCAACTGACTGTCAGGGAAAAAGAACACCGACTTGCCACGCAGCATCTCAGCTACTTTGGTAATCGACCGTTTGGCCCGCGCCTGCGGCGCTTCTGTCACCCGCTCAAAGGTGGCATCGTCCACGCCAAAGGCATCCGCGATCGCCCGCAGCCAAGCGGTTGTGCCAACCTCACCAAAAGGGAAAGGTGCCACGATCCGCGTTGCTCCCTGCCCTTCGAGCGCGCCAGATGTGGCACCCAAAAACGGTTGAGCGAGCGCAATTTTCGTGTTCGGCCCAACGCTTGGCATATCGCCACTGCGCCGTGCCGGAAGCCAACTCAGGTTTTCAATCCCCATGGCCGTCAGCATCTCGGTAAACTGATCTTCCACCACATCCGGCAATGCACCGACAAGCAAGAGCTGATCAGCATCGCTCTTCGCCAAGTTCGGCACCATCGCCTCCAGACAAGCGTCCTCGCCTTGGGTGAATGTGGTTTCAATGCCCGAACCGGAATAGCTCAGCACCCGCACATGAGGCGCGTGCACGCCGCTCAATCGTTCTGCGGCGCGGGCCAGATCAAGCTTGATAACCTCTGACGGGCAGGAGCCCACGAGAAAGAGCTGCTTGATATCGGGTCGCCGCGCCAAAAGCGCTGCCACCTGCGAATCCAGCTCATCTTGAGCATCCGCAAGCCCTGCGAGATCCTTTTCCTCCAGAATCGCGGTGGCAAAACGCGGCTCGGCAAAAATCATCACACCTGCTGCAGATTGTAAAAGATGGGCGCATGTGCGCGAGCCGACCACAAGGAAAAACGCGTCCTGCATTTTGCGGTGGAGCCAGATGATGCCTGTGAGACCACAGAAGACTTCGTGCTGTCCGCGCTCGCGCAGAACCTCGCTGGCCTGGCATCCTTTCAGATCTGGAAATTTGGGTATGGAGTTCATTTTGCGCCCCCAGTTGCCTGAAGACGGGCCTTGCGCAGCTTCAGCAAAAACTGCCCGGCATTCACAACATAGGCCGCATAAGCCGCCAGCGCGAGCCACATAAGACCGGCCGGATCAAGCGTATCCGTGAACAGCGCCCAGACGTAAGCCGCATGCAGCGCGATCACGAGGAAGCTGAAAACATCTTCCCAGAAGAATGCTGGCGCGAAGAGATATTGATCAAAGACAACCTTTTCCCAAATTGCGCCGGTGATCATGATGGCAAAAAGCAGCAGTGTTTTGAGCAAGATAGACCAGGTCGCAATGTCATAGCCAAAGCCGGTCAAGAGGTAGCGGCATACGAGAACCAAAGAAATCAAGAAGACCAAAAACTGCACTGGCGCAAGAATGCCTTGGACCAAAGTCCAAACCGTTTCATCCCTGCGCATACGCTCTTGAGGCGTGTACAATTGCCATTCTCTGGCGGTGTCTGCCGTCGCTTGCGGCATTGTCGACTCCCTGATTTTTGACAACAGGGTACTTGTCGGTAAATCAAAGTGTCAATCTAAACTTACACTTATGTATGCATCAAATTTACACCTCGCTCAAAAGCATACCTTTGCACACCATAGGTTGAAATCCGCCTACTGTATTGTTTTGGATTGATTTATTTGCAATATATCCGTCTAAATGCAGGTTCAAAACGACGGCTTTCGACAAAATAGTGTCCAGATACTTTGACAACCAGCCAAATAAGGCGCAAGTTAACACTGGCGAGTCGTATCAATCAGCCTATCTTGACGCCTCCGGGAGGGAAGCGCATGAGTTTTCAAAAAGACCTGCTGGCGGGTGAGGCTGGCGACATAAGCAATACCGATTTTTTGCAACTGGCGTTAGAGGCGCTGTCTATCGTTGCAGAGGATGAATCGACAGATCGAGCGCCTGCCGCACCTGTCGAAGCCTTTTTTCAGGCATTTGCCTTTGGAGACGAGTTTGACCGCTCAGAGGCATTTGAGCGTCTTCGAAAAACCGGCCAGACCGATGATGATTTGATTGATCTCGTCATCCCAGAAACTGCGCGTCGCATTGGTGAGTTATGGACGCGCGATGAAATGTCCTTTGGGCAAGTCACAATCGCAGCCACCCATCTTCAGGAATTGGTGCGCACAATCAGCGGCAACCCGGATCGACTGGCAACAACCATTCCGCTTGGCCTGAGTATTCTGATTGCGATTCCCGCAGGGGAAACCCACACAATGGGCGCTTTCGTGGCCGCTGATCAGTTTCGCAGGCTCGGCCTAATGGTGCATCTCGCGATTTGCCAAACCCCGGCGGAAATCGCCAATGTGGTTAAGAACCAGAATTTTGCAATGATTGGCATTTCGTCTGCCAGTCGCCGCCGCCTTCAGGAAATATCGGATATTGTTAAATGCGTGCGCGACTGCGGTGTTTCGACACCTATCGTGCTGGGCGGCAACATCGTACAAATTGTTCCAGATGCCGTGGATATCACGGGCGTGGACCTGGCCGCTTCTAACGCCGGAGAGGCCGCAAGATTCTGCGGTTTGCCAGTCCCCCATGATGTGCTAAAAGGTCCACTCTTTTAATCGGAACTCAAATTCCGGTGT
>CAZQMR010000189.1:5479-7042 GCA_964594465.1 uncultured Rhodobacterales bacterium | reverse complement strand
ACAAAGCGACCACAGAGGAGGGTTTGTTGAATGTCCGCTGTGTTGCGACCTCTCATCTGTTCGCTCTATCTAACTGTTTTGCATGCAAATAGAGAACAATTGCATTCTGGTTCTGCGGGATAAATCTAGCACTTTGAATTTCGTGGTCGACTTACTAAGCTGGCGCAAATTTTTTGAGGGAAGAGTTACGATGGCTACAAACTATATTGACGGAACAGATATCGGCGAAGAGTTGGTTGGAACGAATGGTGTCGACGATATCGAAGGGTTTGGAGGCGACGATATTCTCTTCGGTTTGGCCGGGAATGATGTGCTTGATGGCAGCGCAGGTGACGACGATCTTTATGGTGGAGCTGGGGATGACTACTTGCGAGATATCGAAGGACGAAGCCGTGCATGGGGCCACGAAGGCAATGACATCATTGGCGTATTTGGTGATTTTAGTCTGGCCTATGGTGGGTCTGGTGATGATCTTGTCTATGGGGGGGGCGTCGGAACGCGAGCCTATGGCGGCACGGGTGATGATCAGGTTAGCGGCGATGAGTTCGCAGTTCTTTATGGGAATTCTGGCGCGGATTCACTCTTTGGTGGTGCGGTCGCATATGGCGGCGGTGGCGACGATAGAATTTATAGCCCGCACGGTGTAGGTGGAAATGGAAATGACTACCTTTACTTGGAATCAGATGATTCAGACGATGCCCTTTTCTTCGGTGACGCGGGCAATGATAGCCTCTACGGGGCCATGGGAAATGACTCCGCGTTTGGGGGGGACGGCGACGATGTCCTGTTCGGCAATGACGGGGATGACATTTTGGATGGTGGCGCGGGCGCGGATCTCCTGGACGGTGGGGACGGCGAGGATTGGGTCAGTTATCACACAAGCAACGAAGGCGTTGATATGCGTCTCGCGAGCGGTGGTAGAGCCGGTGACGCTGAAGGGGATTCCTATCGGGATATCGAAAATATTGAGGGGTCTGACTTCTCTGATGTCCTGTGTGGAGACAGGAATGACAACCGGCTGGATGGTGGCGCCGAAGATGATCGCTTGTACGGTCGACGCGGTGATGACCGGTTGAAAGGTGAGGATGGCGATGATCGGTTAAGCGGCGGTGCAGGTGCAGATGTTCTAATCGGTGGAGAAGGAGACGATACATTTCTGTTCAAAGCCGGTTTCGAGCGGGATCAAATCAATGATTTCGATGACAATGGCGATGATCGGATTGATCTGCGAACCTTCGACTTTTCTTCTTATGCCGAAATAGAATCCATCATGGAACAGGCTGGTGAGCATGTGCGTCTTGAGTTTGGTGACGGTGATTACCTCGTTCTAAAGCGCACTGATTTAAGCGATATGACCGAAAGCGACTTTGCCTTTTAGTCTAGGTGGTGGAATGAAAAAGCTCGCCTTGCCGGAGTTGACTTCGCTGCAGAGCGCATGACTTGGCAAGCTGAGGATTTTGTTGCCGTCAGAAGCGGCCAATTCAATTACCGCTTATCTTCTGGCGCGCTGGTTAGCCCTCTCTTCAAGGAAGGTATTCTGGAGCGACGAATATTGCGAGTATG
>CAZQMR010000189.1:0-5379 GCA_964594465.1 uncultured Rhodobacterales bacterium | reverse complement strand
GCGGACATTGGTTCAGAGCGCAGCATTCGGTACTAAGGGCTCAAACCGGCCCTTCAGCGCACAAAAAACACACCAGTAGACCAACCCGTCCCCCTGCTCTACCCTCTTACAAAACCGCTTCAAAAGGCACGCGCCATGGAACTCATCGAGGGGCACCGCCCGATCACCCCCGCCACCGGCATCCCCACATGGGATGTCGACCCTTATGATGAAGCTATTCTGTCCAACCTCAATCCGTTCTGGGCCGAACTGCGCGCCAAGGGCGATGTGGTTTATATCCCGAGATACTCCGTGCTGGCCGTGGGGCGCTATGCCCCCACCAAAGCCACCTTCTCGGATCATGAAAACTTCGTCTCCTCGCGCGGCGTCGGCCTCGATGACTTCGCGCTCGCAACGCCCTGGCGCCCGCCCTCAATCATCTTGGAGGTCGACCCGCCGGACCACACCAAAACCCGCCGCGTGCTGGCCCGCGCCATGTCGCCCCGCGTCGCCAAAGCCATGGCCGGGGATTTCGAGGCCACCGCCGAGCAGATCATCGACCGCCTCTTGGGCAAAGACATCGAAGCCGTGGTTGAGCTGGCCGAGGCCTTCCCAACCTCCGTCTTCCCCAAAGCGCTCGGCATGACCATCGTCAACGAGCGGCATCTGGTGGATTACGGCGCCATGGTCTTCAACTCGCTTGGGCCAGATAACGCGCTCAGACGCGCCACAAGTGCGCGCGTGCCCGAGGTCGCCAAATGGATCATGGAAGCCTGCGCGCGCGAACGCCTCACCGAAGACGGCATGGGCGCGATGGTCTTTGCGGCGGCCGATGCAGGCGACATCACCCAAGACGAGGCAAGCCTGCTCGTGCGTTCGTTCCTGTCAGCCGGGGTCGACACGACCGTGACCGGCATCGGCAACGCGCTCTGGTGCTTTGCCAACAACCCAGACCAGTGGGACGCCCTGCGCGCCGATCCCAGCTTGATCAAACCAGCCTTTGAGGAAGTGCTGCGCTTCACCTCGCCCGTCCACACCTTCGCCCGCACCGCTGGCCGCGCCACTGAAATCGCAGGCATGCCCGTTGAGGAAGGCACCAAAGTCATCTGCGCCCTCGGGGCCGCCAATATGGACCCCGACAAATGGGGCGACCCAAAAACCTTCCGCATCAACCGCCGCCCCGCTGGCCACATGGCATTCGGCGCAGGCATCCACGGCTGCGTCGGCCAAAACATCGCGCGCGCTGAAATGGACGCACTGCTCAAGGTCATGATCCAAAAAGTCGCCCGCATTGAGCTCACAGGCGACGCCATCTGGCGCCCCAACAACTCAATCCAGGCGCTGGACCACCTGCCATTACGCCTAATCGCGGGATAAAGTTTTTTACGGGTGCAGCATCCGCTAAGAGCCAAGAAACTCCGATGCTGCGCAATGCATGAATGTCGGCTATTCCGCTCTAGCGCCTACTTTTGAGGTTGAAAGTCCTTGCTCGCCAGCAACGCCGCTGCACCGATCATAAGTGCGCCGCATACTTTGTTCACTAAGCCAAATGAAAACCGCTTCATTGCTGTGGCAGCACGAACTCCCAACCATCCCCAAAGCAGCAGAATAGCTCCATCGACGACCAAGTAAGTAACCCCCAAGACTAGAAGTTGAGGCAACACCGGCATTAATGGATCAATAAACTGGGGAAAAAGAGCGCCGAAAAAGACGACGGCGAATGGGTTCGCCATTGAGGTCACGAACCCTTGGCGGAATAACCGAAAAGACTGACCGGATGCGTTGGCAGCAACGTCATCCGGTTGATCTTTCGAAAGGATTAGCTGAATGCCAATCCAGACCAGATAGGCTACCCCAAGCCATTTGATCCAAATGAATGCGCTCGCAGAGGTTGCGATGATTGCGGCGAGACCGAAAGCTGCTCCGGTCATTTGTAAGCTATTTGCGGTCAAATCTCCGGCGATGGTATAGGCGCTGCGCCTTAACCCATGCCTCACGCTGTTGGATATGATCAGTAGCTGGCTGGTATCGGGGGGTGTCGCAAAGAATACGGCGACTGCTGCCAAGTAGATTAGATACGTTTCCATGAGCATCACTGCGTTCCTTAAGTTGCGATACAGCAAAGTAGGGCCGCCAAGACGAGTTGGTCAAATCCTCATTGCAGCCATTCCAACCGGGCCGATGAACGGCAGTAAAGTCTCCAAAAACAGCCCCTTACCGCGCCTTCACCCGGTCCAAAGCCGCCTGAAACGTCGACACTGGCACCGTCAGGTTCAGCAACTCAGACCTAACCGACGTCACCGCAGACAGCGTCCCGACCACCTTCACCGCGTCGCCCTCCAGATACATCAGCGGCGAGCCGGAATCTCCCATCATCGCCGCACAGCTCGTTTTGATCACAGCGCCACCGCGCCAATAGCTCGCTGCACCACAGTCTTGCGCCACCGACAACACATGTTGCCTAAGCCCCGCATACCCAGCCAAAACCAGCTCTTTGGCGGCAAGTACCTCAGGCGCAGTCGAAACCACCTGAGCAACTCCAACCTCGCGGCCAAGCGGCTTTTTCAGCACCAGCAAAGCCCAGTCAATCGATGCATCCTTGCGATATTCCCGGCTGCTGGGATCATGCGCCTCGTCCAGAACATAGCGCTCAACAGCCGAAACCGCGACGCCAGACCCGCGCTGATACGCCGCCACAAACAGCAAGCTTTGCGCCGGGATCCATTGCGCGCGATTGCGGTTGTAAAGGCAATGCGCCGCGGTCAGCACAACCCGCTCAGCCACCAAAGTTCCGGTGCAATGGCTCCGCTGAACAGTGCTCGCAAAATTCACCCGACCGATCACCCGCCAAGGCACCGCCGCCGCATCCACAATGGGCCGCGCACGGATCATGTCGCAGCCCTCGCTCAGCGATTGGCCACCGGCACAAAGCGCATTCATACCCGCCACAAAGGCGCGCGGGTGATCCTCTAACTTGGGTTGGGTCTGCGCAAAGCTGTTGCTTGCCCAAAGCAAAGCTGCCAGCAGGCCAAGAAAACTACGGATCAGGTCAAGTCTCATAGGCGTGTTGTGCCTGTCCGCCATGTTCTACGTCAACCGGAACCATGTTTTGCTGCAAAGATTTGCGGTTTCGCTTGTGCCGAAAAATCAACTTGCGCAAACCCTCCCCCCGAATTTCACAGCGCGCCAGAACGCTCGGCCCCAGACCCAAATCCTCCGGTGAAAAGATCGCCAGCAACTCATCCCTCGCCTCGGCCCCCACCATGATCGCGGCCTGCGGACCAAGAAAAAGCGTCTCGCTCGCGACGCCATTTGCAAAGATGATTTCATGAGCATCGCACATCAGATGGTAGTACGTGACCGGGCCGGGCCCCTTGTCCAAAGCAATCCCCGGCAGCCCAATCAAATCCTTGGCCCGGACAAACCCCTCCGCCTCACCGGTTATGCGGAGCAAAATCTTGGACCGCACCAAAAGCCGATGCTGCTGAGAAATCAAAAGATCACGGCGCGGCAAACCGGTCCCCATCGCCCCTGCCGCAATGCGCACTGGCATCATTTTAGAAGAGCGCGCGACGGTCTCTCCCTTGATCCAGCGGATCGTTTGAAACCCATGATCCATCGTTGCAACGCGCTGACCGACAGACAGGTTTTCAATCGGAACCTGACCCAGATCCGTTAGGATAAGCGTGCCCGGCAGGTAACACACGAATTCCTGAAGCGCGTTGTGATAGACCCCGGCAAAATTACTGTCAATTGAGTTTGCGACGTTGATGGATTGAATAGGTGCCGGCCCATTAAGATCAGTGCCCGCGAAGTTGGAATTCCCCAGAAAGAGATTTCCGTTGGTGTCCTGAAACATAACCGCATTGGTGTAATACGTGCTTGACCCATCTGCATAGGTTACCGTCAGATCAACGACCGCAAGAGAGTCTATTTGCGTTGTAACCGGGCCACCACCAACGTCGTAGCTGATCTGCTCAAAGCCAGCATTATCAGTGGCAACTTCGCCAGAGTTATTGGCGTCGTCAAAAGTTACATTGGTTTGCTGGTCCGACAGCGGCGCGCCGGGTGATCCAAAGACGCCCGTGTAAACGCTTGTATTCTCGACCGAGTTGCTGAACTCATTGGTGTCCGCATCAGCATAGTTCCCGAGATACAAAACCTCCTTGACTGATACGACCATGACCCAAACGCTCTGCTAGCTCAGGGTGGCAATATCTCATCTTGGAAAAGAAACGCTTAACTGAGCGTAGAGCGGCAGAAGCCACCCAAGCGTTTCCGCTCAGGTGGCCCCCATTTTAATCGCGCAGCTTGACCAGATCGTTCATCAGACCGTCCGTTCCGCTGTGCACCGTCAGGCGCTCGACCTTACCTGCGATGGTTTCCAGCGCCTCAAGCTCTTTGAGGCGCAGCATCACAGGGTTCTCCTCCATCACTTTGGCGGTGTTCAAAAGCGAGCGCGTTGCGTTCGTTTCTTCACGCCGACGTATGACGTTGGCTTCAGCCTCTTTTTGTGCGGCCACGACACCGGTAAGAATATCGCGCATCTCACCCGGCAGGATCACGTCCTTAAGCGCTATTGCACCCACTTCAACGCCGATCCCGGCCATCTCGGCCCGCACCGCATCCGCCGCCTCGGCATCCACCGCGACTTTGTCCGCCAAAAGCGCATCAAGCGTCAGGCCACCCAAGGTTTTGCGAAACGCCAGGCCAAGGGCCCGGTGCAGCGCTTCCTCGAAATCCTTGACCTCACTGACCGCTTTCACAGGATCAGTGACCCGGAAATCTGCCGCAAGGTTCACCCGCAGCGTCACCCGGTCTTTGGTCAGGATCTCATGGCCCGTGACGTCATGGCTGCGCCAGCGCAGATCGATCATCTTAACGAAGATCTTACGACCAGCCGTCCAAAACCGGTGCAAACCCGCGACCAGCGTGGCCTCAAGCGTACCATCCACGAACATCAAACCAACGCTCGCCTCAGGCACCTCAACAACGGTCATTTTCGCCGTGAGCTTGGCCCGAGTCAGACGATCCCCCAGCCGCTTTTCAACCCCAAAACCGTCGCTCAGCGATACGGTTTCAACATCCCAAGGACCAGCATCACGCCAGACATGCAGCCGTGTTTCAGGGCTCAGAACGCTGTGATGCTTCCCATCACGGGACACCACAGCGACCTCGTCAACACCCGTCGCCAGCTCGCTCAAATGCGTTTCCGCCAAATCAGGCCGCTCGCGCAGCATCGCCTCTTTGAAAGGTGACGTGAACTCTGGATTGGCCAGCTTATGGGTCTCGACCACGTCCCTGCGCTGCAAAGCGTGTTCGCCTGCGCCCAGTACATTGATCAGCCGCCCTTTGCGAAAGATCAGGGCGCGTTCCCCTTCAGTCAGCGTCAGCCGACGG
>CAZQMR010000188.1:0-7060 GCA_964594465.1 uncultured Rhodobacterales bacterium | reverse complement strand
GCTTGATCAACGCCAAGATCCGCATAGCGCTTGATCCAGTCGCTCAGCACGGCCTTATCTGCAATGATCCGAGCAGGAAAGTGGGGCATCACCGGAAAACCCTCGTCGATCAGACGCTTGGCCGTGGCGAGCATGTCCTCAATGGGGGTTCCATCGATATGGGCGATGTAAACGCGCGTGCCAGCAGGTAGGATCGCAGTGAAGCTTTCGATCTTAGCAGCGGTGCGGGGCATGACTTCAATCGAGAAGTTGCGCAAGAACGCGGAAATCTCTGGGTTTGCAGGCTGCGGGATGTCCGATTTGCGGCCAAAGTTCAAAAGTGACGCCATGTTACCGCTCCTATTTATCCCAACCGTCAGCGGCGATAAGCGCCTTGAGACGATCCGTGTCATACTCAGTTTCCAGTTTTTCAGCCGTGTCCAAAGCAATCTGGTCCTGCTCTCCGTCAACGGCATAAGGCGCTGCTTTGCGCCATTCTGCCAAATAATCATCATCGCCCTTGGCGCCAATTTTCATGGCACAGCGATCAATCGCCTGCTCAAACCGCTCGGTGAGCTGCTTTTTTGCGCCACGACGCCCTTTGCCCACAATCACTTGGGCCGGAATATCGCGCCAATAGACAATCGTCACATCAGGCATGGGCTGAACCTTCATTCATTCGTATCACGTACTCGTTCGCCCTTGTTAAACCGAATGCGCCAATACTCATGTGCAAGGACGACTTGAAACGTATTTTTCGCGACATAACCTGTGCTGCAGGTATATTTCCATTTGGTCGCAATTAAGGCTTGTTTGGTCGCTTTTGAACCCCTAAAACACAGTCACGCAAAAATCATTGTCGGTATAGACCGGTGCAAAAGGATGTTTTCCCATGTCCAGACCTTGTCGTCTGTCGTTTGAGTTTTTTCCGCCCCATTCTATTGAGGCCACGCTGCGGCTTTGGCGCTCTGTTGAGCGGCTTGCGCCTTTGGCCCCGGATTTCGTATCCGTGACCTATGGCGCAGGTGGGGCGACACGGGATCGCACGCTGGATGCCATCAAAATCATTCAGGAGCGCGCCCGCCTGTCGGTTGCTGGGCATTTGACCTGTGTTGGGGCAAGCCGCGAAGAAACCATTGGGATTGCGCGTGGATATAAGGCACGCGGTGCGTCGCGCATTGTTGCGTTACGCGGTGACCCGCCAAAGGGGGATGTCAATTTCAAACCTCATCCAAATGGGTTTTCCACAGGATTGGAACTTGTTACGGCGCTCGCCAAAGCTGGGTTTGATGATATTGTTATTCCTGCTTACCCGGAAGTACATCCAGAGGCCAAAAGTGATGGCGCTGATCTTGATACGCTCAAGGCCAAACAGGATGCGGGTGCGACGATGGCGGTTTCGCAATTCTGTTTTGACGCCGAACTGTTTTTGCGGTTTCGAGATCGCGCACTGCAACATGGTGTAACGATCCCAATTGTTCCGGGCATTTTACCGATCGAGAATTTTTCGCGGATGAAGCGGTTTGCGAATATGTGCGGGGCACATGTTCCACAAACGCTGAATGCTGCGTTTTCCAAGGCCACGACCCCAGAGGAAATTGCTTTGCTGGCAACGGTTATTGCGACAGAGCAGTGCGATACGTTGCTGGAAGAGGGGATCGAGCAGCTCCATTTTTATACGTTAAACAACCCTGATTTGGTGTTTAACATTTGCCAAGCCATCGGCTTTAAAGCTGCAGAATTTCAAGCGCTTGAAGGTTCAGGGGCTGCTTAAGCACAGTATTTTACACAAAGCTTGAAACGCACACCGATTGAGCCTATCCTAGTGCTAAGTTCTATGGCAGCCAAAGTGACTGCCATATAGTATTCGAAATAGGCTCGCGATGTCTGGCAAGGACGTTATGACGGGCTCGGGCGTGGCGCATGGAAGCGCCCCCGGACGCGTCAGCGCAGATGATGCGCTATATGCGGCATTAGATCTCGGTACGAATTCGTGCCGGATGCTGATCGCAGCACCGCAAGGTGATCAGTTTCGCATCGTGGATGCGTTCTCTAAACCTGTGCGCCTTGGCACCGACATTCAACGCTATGGCAAGCTGTCCCGCGCGTCGATCAATCGTGCCCTTCAAGCCTTACAGATATGCTCGTCCAAACTGCGCCAGTATAAGGTGCGTCAAGGGCGTTTCGTTGCGACTGAAGCCTGTCGTCGGGCGCAAAATGGCGATGCGTTTCTTGAGATGGTGCGCTCGCGCACGGGGCTAGGGCTTGAGGTTATTCGGCCCCAAGAAGAAGCGCGTCTTGCGGTCGTCTCCTGTGCGCCGCTGATCCAGCCAAGCTCCAATCAGGTGCTGGTGGTGGATATTGGCGGTGGCTCGACCGAGCTGATTTGGATTGATCTCTCGGATGTTGAGCCAGCGATGCACGCGAAAGCTGTGTTGGGCCTGACGCCGCGGGGCAATCCCGATCAAAACAAGCCAAGCCCTGAGGGTGCTCGGATTGTCGATTGGATTTCCGTGCCCCTTGGCGTTGCGACACTTAACGAAAAATTCCTTGATGTGGAGGAAGATGGCGCGCGCTACGCGCTGATGTCCTGCCATTTTGAGGAGCATATGGATGCGTTCGCGCCCTATCAGAACCAAGACCCGTCGATTTTGGAGAATTTCCAAATGATTGGCACCTCGGGTACGGTGACCACGGTGGCTGCCGCGCATCTTGGCCTCAAGCGCTATGACCGCTCGCGGGTGGATGGTTTGGCGATGACCGCGGGGCAGGTGGATGCGGTTGTGCGCAATTTCCTGGAGCTGGGGCCGCGTGGGCGGATGAACCATCCGGGCATTGGGCGGGATCGCTCCAAGCTGATCATGTCGGGGGCTGCGATCCTGCAATCCTTGTTGCGGATTTGGCCCACCGAGCAAATGCATGTGGCGGATCGTGGTCTGCGCGAGGGCATGCTCTATTCGATGATGTCGGAAGCCGGCGTTCTGTCAAAGGTGAAGTGATGTCGCAAAACAATACATCCGGGCGCGGACGCCGTGATCTTAAAGTGCGGGTCAAAACCGCCAAGGGGCGCAAGCTCAGCTCAACCAGGTGGTTGGAGCGTCAGTTGAATGACCCTTACGTCACTCAAGCACGCGATGCGGGCCTGCGTGGGCGTGCAGCTTACAAAATCTCGGAGCTGGATGAGAAATTTCGCTTTCTGGTGCCCGGTGCGCGGGTTGTAGACCTTGGCGCGGCGCCCGGCGGGTGGTGTCAGGTGGCGGTGCCTAAGATCAATTCGCTTGGCACCCGCACGAGCAAGCCGCAGGGACGCATCATTGGCATTGATTTGCAGGAGATGGAGCCTATTCCCGGTGCGGAGCTGCACGTGCTCGATTTTCTGGATGAGGGCGCTGATATCAAAGTGCGCGACTGGCTGAATGGCCCGGCGGATGTGGTGATGTCCGATATGGCGCCCTTTGCGACCGGACATAAAACCACCGATCATCTCAAGATCATGGCGCTGGTGGAGGCTGCGGCTTATTTCAGCTTTGACGTGTTGGAAGAGGGCGGCATTTTCATTGCCAAGGTTCTGGCCGGGGGCGCTGAGGCGGATCTGATGCATGTTCTCAAACGCCGCTTTGAGAAGACCACCCATATGAAGCCGCCTGCAAGCCGGTCAGACAGTTCAGAGAAATTCGTGATTGCGCAAGGTTTTCGCGGACGGCTGCCCGAAGATGAGATGCGCTCACTCTAGTGGCAAAAGCTCATCCAACTGATGGGCGACCCACCCACGCGGGATCAAGTGCCCGCCTTTGTGAATGTCGAGCGTGACGCGATGGTCATTTGCGCAAGCGCTCCACACTGTCCTTTCCAACGGCAACCAGCTTCGTGGCGCATAGGTGCTGCGTTCGGTTGTGTCATTGCAATTGAAACGATTTCGCCAAAGCGCAACCGGATAGTCGCGCGCGCCGCCTGGGCCAATAGGAAAATCAAGCACGTTGTCGGCAAGGCCATGCACATGCCGCACTTCTTTTGGCGCGGTTGGGCAATCCTCGTCTTGATCCAAGGTGCCCGATATGGCGAGGAGGGCGCGAACCTCATTGCCGTTTTCGCAGGCATAGCGCCACGCCATAGCAGCCCCATAAGAATAGCCTGAAATGTAGATCTTGCTGCGATCTATCGGCCAACGCTTGGCGGCATCCTCGATCACCGCCGCGACAAATGCCACATCAGCAGTGTCCGAGGTCCAAAAATCCCATGTGCGCCTATTGCCATTAGGGGCCAGCAAAAGAACGCCGCGCCGACGCGTTGCGCCAGATATGCGTCGGTGTTTTACGATCAAAGCGCCAGAGCGTTGCCATCCATGAAAATGGAGCATAACGGGCAGGGGGCTCGTTCCATCCCAGTCATCCGGCTCCTTCACATGATAAGAGCGGTCTCCCAAGCCACAGGGCAATTCGGCGTGGCAGTTCTCGGGTGTGGTTGCGCCGGACGGTGTTGCCAGCAAAAGGAGCAAAAGGAGGAAGCGCATTATCAAGCCTGAAGCAATTTGGGACAGTATACTGATAACGTGGTGTGCCGAGATCGGGAAATCACGAGCAAGTCATCAAGTGCTTGTGAGTTGTTTGTTGCAGGAGGGCAGCCGATGGGTGGGCTTTTCGAAATACAATGGAACTTGAGCGATATCGATCAATGTAGGGCAGATAGATGTGATTTGAATAAATGTTTTTGTACTAAGCCAGCATTTGAGGCCCATAAAGGTACGATTAGTGTCTAAAACAAGCCTCAACGTAACGTTCCAAGGTTAATGCACAAAATGCACACAGCCCTGGAGCCACCATGTTCAAAACATCCCGCACTGCTTTGACCGTTTCGGTTATGACTGTTCTCGCATCTTGTGGAGGGCAAGGGGGAGGTTCCGCCGTTAACTCAGGTGCATTAACGCCCAGTGGGCCGGGCGTTTCGAGCCCGTTTCCCAGGCCCGCCAACCAGAGTATTTCCTCCATTTTTGGCGCAGCTGGCAGTGGTGCCATAAGTGTCGGTCAAATCGATACAGCCAGCGCGCATCTGAGCACGCTGCTGACTGCATCCAGTGAAAACCGCGTCGCAATTGAGCGGCCATCGGATGCCAATGTCACCATGAACGGCTTAATCGGTGTTGGCGATGAAGTGAAAATGACCGTTGGTCGGCTGTCGCTGAACGCAAATTTCACCACCAATCAACTGACCGGGAGCACAGCAGACTTTTCAAATTTTACCGGTGGAGGCGTCGGCACGACCACAAAGCTAGAGGATTTATCCGGTCGTCTTTCGATCACAAATGGCGCCATTACCGGTAGTAACTTGGCCGCTGATCTAACAGGTGTTTTAAGCGGTTCGCAGGATGTTGCGTTTGATGCTCAGTTGAGCGGTAGTTTTCTGAGTGTGGATGGCCAACCCCACGCGATCGGGACGTTTGGCGGGACGACGGCAACAGGCGCTGCTGCGCCAGAAAACTTCACGAACGGGACATTCTTGGTATCGGAATGACCTTGTGAACAAGCGCCAGTCCTGATGATGAAGCAAACGGTGCATGTTGGACTACGAAGTGTTGCGTGGTTGCCGCTAGAGTTGCGCAAAAAGCCACTGGACTTTACGCGCGAGTGACCCAATTGGAACTTTAGTGCGTAAATTGAATACCATCGTAACTCTAAATTCCAACAAAGGCGGTCCAAATGACCTCTGTCACGCTTTACTTCTCAACAGCGATCATTTTCCTGGTTTTGGACGTCGTCGCTTTAAAGCGTTTCTTGCGACCGCTTTTTGAAGCTCATGTTGGGGATTTGCTGCTTGCACAACCCCGAATGGGCGCAGCTGCGATGTTCTATCTCTTTTATATCGGGGGCATTTTGTGGTTTGCATCGCTCCCCGCGCTGCAAGAAGGCATGCCTGCTAAAGCTCTGATAAATGGCGCTATTTTGGGGGCGCTGGCCTATGGCACCTACGAGATTACCAATTACGCAACGCTGCGCCCTTGGAACGTCCAACAGGTGATTGTAGATGGCCTCTGGGGCACATTCTTGACTGGCATTTCTGCCTGGGGTGGCGTTGTGATTACGCGCGCAATCTACGGCTGATGTGGATTGGCCGGGTGGTTCAAACCGTCCGCGTCAGCCATGACAAAACTTTGCACAACGCGTTGATTTTCCATCTGGACGTAAGCCCCACCTCACGTTAGAAGACGCGACACCACAAGGCCGGAGGAGTGGCAGAGTGGTCGAATGCGGCGGTCTTGAAAACCGTTGAGGGTGCAAGTCCTCCGGGGGTTCGAATCCCTCCTCCTCCGCCACGTATTTTGATTAATCTATTGAAAAATAAAAATAAAAATCGATTTTTTTCATAGTATTCCCACATTTCAGTCGCGTTAGCATTACTATCAACCATCTGTCTTGCCAGTGATCAATCTACGTTGTTCGTCCCTGCTTATCTGACCGTAGCTTCGCAAAGTCGTCAGAACATCGGTATGCCCAATGACCTGAGTCCCAAGTTTTCTCCAGGGTTTTGGTAGATAGCTCGTTTCGTTTTTTGGCCTCATGCGGCATGTTTTTGCAATGCCATTTTCGCTGAAAATTCGTTGGTGTTAGATTTCCAAGTGATGAATGGGGTCAAATTTGATTGTAGTCCTCGTGCCAATTTCGGATTTCCGTTCGGGCCTCACCGAGCGATGAGAACAGGGTCTCGTTCAGGCACTCATCCACTGCCCGGCAGTGCATGTTTACATGTATGAGAGGGTCGGAAGCTGCCTTCCGTTGTCGCTGACAATGGTGTTGGGTTTCCCGCGCTGTTGAATGATTGTGTCAAGTTCGCGCGTCAGCCGTTTGGCCGAGATCGAAGTGTCTGGAATGAGCGCAAGACACTCGCGACTGAATTCGCCAACGACAGCGAGAACACGGAATCGGCGACCATCTGTCAAAGCGTCCCGAACTGATCCCGTGCTTGCGACAAACCTCAGAGGTCGCAATGCCGCGTTCCTGCTCCTTGATCATTCCAACGATTTGCTCGTCGCTGAACCGTGACTTCTTAATATTCCGTCTCCAAATTTTGGGACGGACTCTACTCAAAA
>CAZQMR010000187.1:0-7144 GCA_964594465.1 uncultured Rhodobacterales bacterium | reverse complement strand
AACATGAATCGCTTATTCGCTGCCTCTCCCTTTGGTCGAACGCGAAAAGCGATACTGGGTGCTTCAAGTTAAAGGCGAGGCGCTTTAGGTCAACGACGCGCGCAGGCCTAGGGCGCACCCACGCCCCACAACGCATCACTGCGCGACCAGCCGGTGTAATCACCAACGCTGAGCTCGCACCAACCATCGGTGCAGTCGCCCAGTCGCGCGATCACGCCCTCTTCCACGAAAGCCACTGTATCGGAACTTCCGATCGGCTCGGCCCTCAACGCAACCCGCGCGGATGTCACCAATGCAGATCTGCGCCCGGATAACAGCGAATAATGCATCCAGCCACCTGCACCTGTGCTGTCTTCTATGCGGCGCCAATGGCCGTGTTCCGCTGTGACTTTGACCGGCATATCCTTGTGAACAAACAACCACTCAATGCGGTGCTCGCGCGATGGGCCTTGGCGCACGCGGGCTTTGGTCGCTTTGACCGACACAAAGCGGGGCATGGGCAAGCCGGTTTCCGGCCCTTTGGTTAATACCTGCTGAGCCGCCGCGCCTTGTATCAGTGCGATGCTCAGACATATTGCAAGAAGGCCTGCCAGTCGCCTCATGCCAATCCTCTGCTCTTGGTCATGCTCCGGGAGATTTTTCTTTCCCCGGCGCGGTGTTTAGTGACATGATAACAGAAGAGATGAGCTAAAAGAAACCAGGGAAACGTCAACACTACCATGAAGCGCGCTAAAGTTATCGTCACCCGCCGTTTGCCCGAAGCAATTGAAACCCGCATGAGCGAGCTCTTTGATGTGGAGCTTTGCGAAAGTGACACGGCGATGGACCGGGCCGCACTTGGCGATGCACTTGGTCGCGCTGATGTTTTGGTGCCGACGCTTGGGGATCAGATCGATCAGCGACTGTTGGCGCGCAGCGGCGAGAATTTGCGTTTGATTGCGAATTATGGTGCCGGTTTTGATCATATTGATGTTGAAACAGCGCGAACCCGGGGCATCCTGGTCTCCAATACGCCGGGCGTTTTGACCGAAGACACTGCCGACATGACCATGGCGCTTATCCTTTCCGTGCCGCGTCGGCTGCGCGAAGGGGCACGTCTTATGGACAGTGGCAACTGGGAAGGTTGGCAGCCGACTGCGCTTATGGGCCATCGCATCACTGGCAAGCGTTTGGGAATTGTCGGCATGGGGCGCATTGGTCAGGCGGTTGCGCGGCGCGCGGCGGCCTTTGGTTTGCAGGTGCATTACCACAACCGGCGCAAGCTCCACCCGGAGGTTGAAGCTGATCTTGACGCGACCTATTGGGAAAGCCTCGATCAAATGCTTGCGCGCGTGGATATCTTGTCGATCAACTGCCCGCACACCCCCGCCACGTTCCACCTTATCAACGCGCGTCGCTTGGCCTTGATGAAACAGAGCGCCTATATCGTGAATACGTCTCGCGGCGAAGTTATTGATGAAAACGCGCTAACACGAATGCTTCAGTCTGGCGAGATCGCAGGTGCTGGCCTTGATGTTTATGAGCACGGCGCGGATATCAATCCGGGCCTGCGAGAACTCGACAACACTGTTTTGCTGCCTCATATGAGTTCGGCCACGCAAGAGGGCCGACTGGAAATGGGCGAGAAAGTCATTATCAATATTAAAACCTTTATTGACGGGCACCGCCCCCCCGATCAGGTCGTACCGTCAATGCTCTGACCCAGTACTGAACAGTGGACTGCGCTGAGCAGCGGCTTCGCGATTGAAACTGCCAATTCTGCCATGGATCAAAGCGCCTTTACTCATTGACCACATTGGGTTTGCTGTGCTCACTCACAGCTTGCCAATCAGCATCCAAGGCATCTTCCGCCGTCTCGGAAGAAAAGTGTGAAATCAGCTCTATCAAGCCATCAGACGCATCCGTCAGTTTCTGCGCATTCGCCGCGCTGATCTGAGACAGGGCAGCGTTTTCCTGTGTGTTTTGGTCCAAACTCGCAATCGTTTCAGAAATCTCCGAAACACCCGAGGCCTGTTGAACGCTGGTGGCAGCTATACGCTCAACGTTTTGAACCACTGTTTTCACAGACTTGTTGATCGTGGACAGCACGTCACCAGTTTTGCGAACGAGATCAGCCCCCTCCCCAACCTCGCTGGTCGCGTTTTCGATCAATCCAGTGATGTCTTTTGCGGCTTCTGACGCGCGTTGGGCCAATGTCCGCACTTCGCTGGCAACGACAGCAAAGCCCTTACCGGCATCACCCGCGCGTGCCGCCTCGACAGCTGCATTTAGCGCCAGCAAATTGGTCTGAAACGCAATCGATTCAATAACATTCGTAATTTCAGCGATCTTGGCAGAGTTGCTCTCAATCCGCTCCATTGCTGAAATCGCATCTTCGACTGTGTCTTGACCATGACCCGCGCTTTTTGCCGCTTCACTTGCAGCAGAATTGACTTCTTTGGCATCATTCCCCGCACTGACAATCTGGGCAGACATATCCTCCATTGCGGCGTTGGTTTCCTCCAAAGCAGCGGCTTGCTCGGCTGCGCGATCCGACAATGTGCGTGACCCTTTGGAGATTTCTTCGGTCTCGTGCGCCATTGTTTGGCTGGCCGATTTGATCGAATCTACCAGCACATTCAACTGCTCCATCGTCTCGTTGAAGGATGTCTGAACCAATTGGAAATTTTCATCAAAATCCCCTTCCAGACGCGCGCCAAGATCACCTTTGGCCAAGCGCGCCAGCCCTTCGGTCAGCCGGCTAACAGCCAGCTTTCGCGCTGTGATATCCGTTGCATATTTGACAACCTTGGTTGGATTTCCATCAACATCCAAAATCGGACTATAAGACGCTTGGATCCAAATTTCTTTCCCACCTTTTCCATAGCGAAGATATTCGTCACTCCAGTAGTCACCTCGATTGAGCGCTTCCCAGAATTGGCGGTACTCATCACCTTTTGCATATGCAGGATCAACGAACATCTTGTGATGCTTGCCCTGAATTTCCTCAAAGCTGTAGCCCATCGCACCAAGGAAATTTTCATTGGCAGACACAATCGTTCCATCAAGCTTGAACTCAATAACCGCTTGCGCACGTCGGATTGCCTCGATCTGGCCCTGATAATCCGCCGCAGATGCCAAAAACTCTTTTTGTTTTTCGTCCAGCAACCTAACCTTGACCAAATTCGATTTGAACATCTCTACGGTTTTGGCCATGTCCCCAAATTCATCCGGGCGGTCCTGGGCAGGAATCTCGACATCAAGATCACCTTTGGACAAGGCCAACATACTCGATGAAAGCTCTTGGATAGGCCTCTCAATGGACCGGCTAATCAGCAGCAACAAAACCGTCGCAACAACACCGGAGATCGCAATCGCCAAAAAAAACTCGAGCGTAAAATACTCCCACTCAGCCTGAAGATTTCCCCGAATAACTTCAGCGTTTTCCTTGTAGTCGAGATACACCCCATCCAGTATTTTATGCGCTTCATCCAATTTGTGCTCAAATTTCTCCAAGGATGACGCAAGCAAGATGGATTGATCAAAATAAAGTGTGAATGCCGCTCGATAAGCCTGTGCAAGGCTGAGCAATTCCGTTTGTTGTGCGGAAGTTAGTGTTGACGCACCAAGCGCATTTTCGAATTCAGTCAATGAGGCCTGGAAGTCATCAAGCGCCTTTTCAGACCCACTAATTTTGAAATCTTGCTCATGCGCCCGCAATGTCATCATCTGCAGCATGACACCATTGATCTCAGCACCTTCCTTGGCGAACTGGTTCACTTTGGCTTCCAGCTCGTCTGTTGCTGTTTTCAGCTCGCCGCGCAGACCTTCTTTATCACTTGCACCCATCATCGGGATGGCCGCCAGAACTTTGTTGGCAGGCGCCGGCAGATCCCGAATTGCTTGCTCAACCTCCGGCTCATGGGAGAAAATGGATGCGCTTTCTTGCAGTTCCGCTACAGCTTTCTCCGAAACCTCAATATCATCCGCCCCACCACTTTTGATGGCTTTGGTCAGCGCAAAATCCAGCCCATCCGCATGTGCAATCACTTGTCCCAAAGCCTGAATATTGGTTGCTGCGGTTCCCACCTCAGCATTGATGGTGTCAAGTGCTGCCTTTTGGGTCAGAAAAATTCCGGCAATTGTAGCCAAACACACAAAGATGAGCGCGCAAATGGCGAGAAGTTTACCGCGTAACTTCATGACGGGCAGTGGCAGCGATGACATCATTTTTGGTTACCTTGATATGAGATGCCCGTGGAGTAGTCCGAACATATTAAGCGACGCTGAATGGCGTTCGAAAAATTGCGGCCTTGTGCAAAACGGGCCTCAAATACATGCGGAAAAATCACTTAATTCGGATAAAATTCGAGGGAAATTGACCGGTTTCAATTGTGCCTGTTTCGGTTCACATTCAATAAAATCAGGTACTTGCACCCCGCACATCTTGACTCATGTCCTATCCGCAGCCTTTGTGAGGCAATCAGATGCAAGAAGGAGGGAACCATGGATCCAATGACAGCAGGCGTAATCCGTGCCGGTGACGGGCTTGAAGGGATCAGCTGGAACATTCTGGGCCAGACTTATGTGCCAAAACAGCATACTGACGCCGGTTTCTCATGGCACGCGACCATGCCCTCTGGCACCATGGTTCCGCCCCATATTCATCCTGAGCAAGACGAATTCATCTATATGTTGGAGGGTCGCCTTGATCTGCTACTGGATGGTGTTGAGGGTCACGCAAATCCCGGTGATCTGATCCGTCTGCCTCGCGGCATTCCCCACGGTCTGTTCTCCAACGGCGACCGCCCCGTGAAATGTATGTTCTGGGTCACACCCGCGCGACGTCTTTACGACCTTTTCTGGCAGCTCAACAACATGGCAGGCGCGGACCCAGCCGAGATCGTCGCTGTTTCCGCCAAGCATGAAATCGACTTCTTGCCGCCACCAGAAGAGGCGTCAGAGGCCACCTCATGAAAGTCCTGATCGCGGGCGCTGGCATCGGCGGGTTGTCTCTCGCCCTGATGCTGCACAAGCGCGGCATCACGGCCCAAATCTTTGAGCAAGCCTCAGAGGTGCGCGAAATCGGCGTTGGTATCAACACGCTGCCCGTCGCCATCAATCAGCTCCGCGAACTAGACCTTCTGCCAGCGCTTGAAAAAACCGGCATCCGCACCCGCGAACTGATCTATCTCAACCGTTTCGGCCAAGAGGTCTGGCGCGAGTTTCGCGGCCTTGAGGCTGGCAATTCCGTCCCCCAATTCTCCATCCATCGCGGCCGCTTCCAAAAGCTGCTTTATGATGCTGTGATCGAGCGCCTCGGCGCCTCCGCAATCACCACCTCCGCCCGCCTCGCAGGCTTCCAACAAGGCGAAGGCGACGTCACCGCCCATTTCACATCCGCCGCTGACGGCCTTTCCTCCATGACCGTGCGCGGCGACGTGCTCATCGCCGCCGATGGCATCCACTCCGCCGCCCGCCGCCTGTTTTACCCGGACGAGGGCTCCCCCAGCTGGAACGGCGTCATGATGTGGCGCGGTGCTGCCGAGTTCCCCCAATACCTCGATGGCCGCACCATGTATATCGGCGGCGGCATGGGAGCGAAATTCGTCCTCTACCCCATCGCCGACGCGAAATCCGGCAAAAAACTCACCAACTGGGTCGTCAATGTCAAAACCGCCGATGGCGCGACGCAGCCTCCCCCCAAGGAAAGCTGGTCCCGCCGCGGCCGCCTTGACGACTACCTCCCCTACGGCCTGCGCTTCAAAGTCCCCGGCGTAGACATCGAAAAGCTCATCCGCGCCACCAAAGACGTCTACGAGTACCCCATGTGCGACCGCGACCCGCTGCCCCAGTGGAGCTTCGGGCGCATCACCCTGCTCGGCGACGCCGCCCACCCGATGTACCCCGTCGGCTCCAACGGCGCGAGCCAAGCCATCCTCGACGCCCGCTGCCTCGCCGACGCGCTCATCTCAGCCGAACACCCCATGCAAGCCCTTTGGAAATACGAGCGCGACCGCCTGCCCAAAACCGCCCATATCGTGCGCGCCAACCGCGACGGTGGCCCAGAGCAGGTGATCGACGAGGTCGAAAAGCTCGCCCCCGCCGGGTTCAAAAACGTCAACGACATCCTCTCCCATTCCAAACGCGCCGCCGTCATCACCGCCGCCACCGGCCAAGCCCCCGTCACCACAGCCACGGACCCCATATGACCACCACGCCAATCACCCTCGACCAGATCGAAACCACCACACAGCAAGCCCTCACCGCCCACGGCGCCACCCCCGAGGTCGCCACCATCATGGCCAGCGCCGTGCGCGCGGCTGAGGCCAACGGCAACGTCATCTGCGGCCTCTACTACGTCGAAAGCTACTGCCAACAGCTGATCACAGGCCGCGTCGACAAAGCCGCCACGCCCCTCATCACCAAACCCCGCCCCGGCATCGTCGCGGTAGACGCTGCCAACGGCTTCGCCCAACCCGCCTTCATGGCCGCCCGCGACGAGGCGATCCGCACAACCCGCGCCCAAGGCACCACGTCCCTAGTCATCCACCGCGCCCACACCTGCACCGCCCTTGGCTGGTTCACCGCCTCCATGGCCAAGGCCGGCCTCATCGCCATCGGCATGACCAACGCCTCGGCCATTGTCGCACCCCCCGGCGGCTCCAAACGCACGCTCGGCACAAACCCCATCGCCATGGCCGTGCCCGACGGCAAAGGCGGCATCGCCTTCCAATTCGACTTCGCCACCTCCGCCACAGCGCTCGGCCACGTCACCCAAGCCGCCGCCCGCGGCGAGCAAATCCCGCAAGGCTGGGCCATCGACGCCAGCGGCACCCCGACAACCGACCCGGCCGAGGCGGTAAAAGGCGCCCTCCTCCCCGCCGCAGGCCACCGCGGCTTTGGCATCGGCCTCATGGTCGAATTGCTTACGGGTGTGCTTACCGGCGCGGCCCTTAGCACCGACACCGCCGCCCTAAAAGCCCCCGAAGGCAGCCCCCACAACCTCTCCCAACACATGCTCCTAATCGACCCCGAAGCCGTCAACGGCGCACACATTTGGGAGAGCCTAAACCGCCTCGCCACGAGCATCGAAGAGCAAGAAGGCGCCCGCCTCCCCGGAACCACAGGCCGCCACCTAAACCCCGTCAACGTCCCCACATCG
>CAZQMR010000186.1:5776-7184 GCA_964594465.1 uncultured Rhodobacterales bacterium | reverse complement strand
TTGCGCTCCAGCAGCGCATTGGTCGCAACCGTCGTGCCCATTTTAACCGACCCGATCAGGCCAGTGGGCAGCTCATCACTCTCGCCAAGGCCCAAAAGGCGGCGAATACCCTCGACGGCGGCATCAAGATAATGCTCCGGATTTTCTGACAGCAATTTATGGGTAACCAAAGCACCCTCAGGCGTTTTGCCGACCACATCCGTGAAGGTCCCACCGCGATCTACCCAAAACTGCCACATGGCTTCTTCCTAACGTAAAATGACGCGCTTTAAATCAGCGTAACGCCTGCTTGTTTCATGCCCGTCATTGCCGCATCAAGCGACCCATCCAAATCAATCGCCCGCGTTGCATCGGTGATCACAAAGGTCTCAAAGCCTTGCGCGACGGCATCTTCTGCGGAGAACCGCACGCAAAAATCGAGCGCTAACCCAGTGCAAAACACCCGGCCAAGGCCCCGATCCTTGAGAAACCCGGTGAGGCCAGTGGGCGTTGTGTGGTCATTCTCAAAAAACGCGGAATAACTGTCGATCTGTGGACGATAGCCTTTGCGCACAATCATCTGCGCCCCCGCCACATCAAGCTCCGCATGCAGCTCAGCGCCTCGGCTGCCTTGAATGCAGTGATCCGGCCAGAGCGTTTGCGCCCCATAGGGCATGTCGGTCATCGTGAAGGGGTCGTGGCCTTCGTGGGAACTGGCAAAGGAGGAATGGCCCGACGGGTGCCAATCTTGCGTGATCACGACATTGGAAAACTGCGTTGCCAACTGATTGACCTTGGGCACAACCGCGTCCCCATCCGCAACTGCCAGCGCGCCACCGGGGCAAAAATCGTTTTGCACATCGATGATCAAAAGCACATCCTGATCGGTGATCTTGGGCAGCGCGGACATGAGATACCTCAAAGTAGCATTGACATCGTCTTGCCCTCTGACGTCACATAACTGGATGCCAAGAGCAAGGCATAGATAGGACAGATGCGGATGAAAGACAGTGCCACACACACCAACACGCAAGCTGAAATCAGGCTTAGCAGCGATGATCTGAAAGACGACTTGCCGTTTTTCACAAGCACGCTTGGATTTCGCCTCGACACGATCTTTCCCGCCGATGACCCAGCGGTTGCGGTTCTGTCTGGCTATGGATTGCGCCTGCGCCTTGAGCGTGGCGCGAGCGAGCCGCCTGCAACCTTGTGCATCTTATGTGAGGATCCGGGGAGCTTTGCAGATGGCGCACGCGAGCTGACCGCACCCAACGGCACGCGGATTGAGATTGCGCCTTTGAACCCGGCGATGGAGCTTCCGCAGACCCAGCATGCCTTTGTGGTACGCCGTCTCGCGGACCAAGCGCCTTGGGTGATCGGGCGCGCGGGCATGCATTACCGCGACCTGATCCCGGATCGGCTGGGCGGG
>CAZQMR010000186.1:0-5766 GCA_964594465.1 uncultured Rhodobacterales bacterium | reverse complement strand
ATCATCGCCAGCCATATCCGCATTCCCGATGGCGGACCCGTGCCGGATATGGTGCATTACCACACGGTCGGGTTTCAGCTGATTTTCTGTTATCGCGGCTGGGTTGACCTCGTCTACGAGGATCAGGGGCCAGAGTTTCGCCTCCATGCGGGCGATTGCGTGATCCAGCCGCCCGAAATCCGCCACCGCGTGCTTGTTGCATCGGACAATGTGGAAGTGGTCGAGATCGGCGTGCCAGCCGAGCATGTCACAACGATTGATCACGACATGGAACTGCCCAACGCCACCATCAACCGCGACCGCTTGTTTCAGGGCCAACGCTTTGTGCATCACAAAGAGGGCGCGGCGACATGGGGCGATTGGCGGCTTCCCGGCTGGACCTATCGCGACACTTCGATTGGGCAGGGCACCGCAGGTGTAGCAGGCGTGCATGTTGCGCGTCCGCGTGACGCATCACCTGTGAGCTTCAGCCATGATACAGATATCCTCTTCACTTTCGTGATGGAGGGCCAAATGACACTTAGCGCAGACGGACACCAAGACCAAATCCTCGCGCCCGGCGACGCATTCGTCGTGCCACCCCATATGGCGGTGCGTTACGCTGATATGAGCGATGATTTGCAGCTGATGGAAGTCGCCTTGCCTGCCATTTTCGCAACGGCGCTTGGCTGATCAATGGACCCCAACGATTACCCCAACCGATATGAGCTGGCCAATGAGCTGCACGCACGCCCCTTTCCGAGCCTAAAGGGGCCGAGCCAAACCGCCTATCTCGCCGTCAAACGGACCAAGGACGCCGCGAACCGCGACCGTGCACTGGATCGCGCGCATCTCGTGGCCCTGCTTGATCATTTTGGGGCCGCGCATCCGCCCGAGGGGGCCAATCATTACTACGGCCAGTTGGGCCGCGACATGCTCAAATGGGAATCCCATACGGAGTTCGTGACCTACACGCTGTTTGCAGAAGGCCCAGAAGACACTCCGTTTGAGGGTCGGGTTTTTGACCGGTTTCCTGCGAATTGGCTGGAGGAAATTCCAGGCGCAATCCTGACCTCCGCCGTTGTTCATATGGAGCGCAGCGAAAACGGTCTGGAAAACCTGGCGCATCACTTCGTGCCCGAAAGCCTCGCCGTGAGCAAAGTTTTGGACAATGCAGCGCTTGTGGCCAGCGATTTTCGCATTGATGCGACGGGTCATGTGCGCTTTGCCGTGCTGGCGCGCGAGGCTACCGGCGTGCGTCGTTTGGGCCGGATTGTGCAGCGCTTGCTTGAGATCGAAACCTATAAATCTATGGCCATGCTAAGCCTGCCCATGGCGCGGCGTGTCTCAGGCGAGATCGCAGCGATTGATACGGAGCTGATCTCGCTGGTCGAAGACATGAGTGACCAAAGCGGGGCCGAAAACACGACGCTGGCGCGTTTGCTCAAGATCTCTTCTCAGTTGGAGCATATCTCGTCGGAAAATGCCTTCCGCTTTTCGGCCGCCGATGCCTATTCGGCGATCGTCACCCAGCGCATTGACTTGTTGCGAGAGAGCCGCTTTGAGGGCCGCCAAAGCCTGTCAGAATTCATGATCCGCCGCTTTGATCCGGCGATGCGCACCTGCACCTCGACCAATGCGCGCCTCAAGGAGATTTCCCAGCGGGCTGAGCGGGCGGCCACGCTGCACCGCACCCGGCTTGAAGAAGATCGCTCCCAGCAAAACGCGGCGCTGTTGGCCTCAATGGACAAACGTGCCGCCCAGCAATTGCGTCTGCAAAAGACGGTTGAGGGGCTATCCGTTGTGGCGATTGGCTACTATGCGGTGAACCTTACGGTCTATCTGCTTGCGCCCTTTGCCAAGCTCATTGGTCTGGACAAAACCATGCTGACAGCGCTCATGGTACCAATTGTGCTGCTGATGGTGTGGCGCATCATCAAAGGCATCCGCGAGAAGCTTTGAGCAGGCACGGCCCTCAGTCAGTGGACGGAGGGCCGTTATCCACTTAAAGGCGCGCGAAAAACGCAGCGACATCCTGAGCAATTTGATCATGCTCTTTGCGCCGTGCGTCCGTGCCATCCTCGCACACAAATGAATCGTCTGGCTTCTCTTTTTTCAGGATCGCCAACGCCCTGTCCGAGCACACCCCTAGAAAGTCAAAATGGGCCAATCCCGCAGGCTCAGCATAGTGAACCTTATGCGAAGGCAAAGCATCTGCCAACGCGCGGGACTCCACATCAAGATCAAGCCCGTTGATATCAAGCGGCGCCCCGATAACGAACATGCCCCGATCAATCGCTGCCAGACTGTCGGGCGAAAACATTTGCGTGCCGCCCAGATCAAACAATGCAAAGCCCTTGATCCGCGGATCTGATAGATCGCCCGCAAGTGCTGCCTTATCCTGTGGCGTTTTGCCCACATTCCATGCGTCCAGAATGCCACAGACCTGCGCCTCTGGGCGGGCGCCACAATCCGCATCAATCTTGGCTGGATCAATGCGCCCCCCGGCAAGCGACACAGCCGTCATCCCGCCAAGCGAATGCCCGGCCATAAAGATGCGACCCTGATCAATCTGAGTGCCCGGCTGGGCCAGCAAATGATCGAGCGTGCGTGAGATGTCGCGGGGTCGCTCCCACAGCTCGCGGCGGTGCTCTGGATTGCGCTGAAAGGTTGAGGTGCCGGGATGGTCAATCGCCGCGACAAGGTAACCCTTGGCCGTCAGCGCCTTAGCCAACCACGCTTGATTGCGGGCATTGCCAAACGAGCCATGAGACAGCAGAACCAGCGGCTTTTTTCCGTCAATATGGGGCGCGTAAGGGATCACTTGGATCGGCTCCCAAACTGCGTTGCCATGGGCGTCAATTGCGCCGTCTGTCTCAGCAGTTGGATACCAAAAGAAGCCCTTGATATGGCGATCCCCGTCTGCGTCATGAAGCGTCAGTTCGCTCATACCGGTCTGAAACGGCTGTGCAGCGCTGGAAAGTGCGGTGGATGTGGCCAACAGCATGGCGGTTAGGGTTGTCTTGAGTTTCATTGTTTTTGCTCCGTGATTTAGGGCTATTCGAGATATCGGTGCCTTAGACATTTTTCGAAAACACATAAAAAACAAGGTTCTAGACCGGTAATCACTGTCCTAAATCCCGATTGAGGACAGCGCGCGCATGAAGTAGGACAGACGGAGCAGCTTATAGGACAGTTCGCATATCATGTTGGCCCTGCCGCTCCCCATCCTGACCTTCGCGGTCTCGCTGATCGCCTGCGTGCTGGTCTGGCGGCTGGAGCTTGGCAACCGAGCGGCACGCGCTTTCTTCGCGCTCTATTTCTTGTTGATCGCAGTGGGCACCTTGCTGGTCGGGCTGCGCTATGGGTACGGCTTTGAGGGCCTGCTGGTGGTGCAACGCACGATCCCGCTCTTCGTGGGCCCCGCGATCTACCTTGCCTTTTGCGCCCTGACCAAGCCCCCCGAGCGCCTGCGCCGCCACGCGATCTGGCATCTAGGGGCTGCCACACTCGCCGGTGTGCTGCCGCAGGTCTTCCTCCAGTTCCGCGCTGGTTATGACCTAACGATCCTTGCCAGTTACCTGTTTTATTGCGTGGCCCTTGTCTGGCTCTGGCGCAAAGGGCCTGATGCCTTCACCCACGCGCCGCTTCGCATGGTGGCAAGCCTGCGGGTCTGGATGCTTTGGGCGGCAGGCATGTTGGCGGTGATGCTGGTCTTTGATGCCGTCATCGCCATCAGCTTTGCGCTTAGTCGATTTGAGGACGCTGTTTGGCTGATTTCGCTGGGCTCGGTTGTGTCTATCGGCAGCCTGATGCTCGCAATCATCGTGTTTGCCTCGCGCAGTGCGCCACAACCACCTGCCCCAAGCCAGCCTCTAGCGCCTGAAGCAGAGGAAGGCACCGATCTTGAGCGAAGCGCCAACGAATTGCTGACCCAGACGAAGCTCTATCTTGAAACCGATCTGACGCTGGAACGCCTCGCCAAACGCCTCCATGTGCCGACCCGCGCCTTGTCAGAAGCAATCAATCAAAGCCAAGGCATCAATGTCTCGCAATATGTCAACGGCTACCGCCTAAAACACGCCGCGACTTTGCTGGAAACCACCGACTGGAGCGCGTCGCGTGTGCTTGAGCAATCTGGTTTCCTCACCCGCTCCAACTTTTACCGCGAGTTTGAGCGGGTCTATGCGCAATCGCCGCTGGAATATCGCAAGGCAAAAGCCGCCAAATCACCGGGATAACTCACCCCGGCAACACAATACCGGCAGTCTTGGTCCAGCTCAGCCAAACCCGATCTTCCCATGTGTAATCGCGCCGCGACACCCGGCGGCTATTGGCGACCTGTGCCTTGATCATCGCACCGTTTGCCACCTTCACGTAATAGGTCGAGACATTGCCAAGATAGGCGATATCAATCACCTCGCCCTCCATCGCGTTGGCCGCATCTACCGGGCGCTCAGCCGTAACCGTCACCTTTTCCGGGCGAATGGCGAAGGTGCAGGCCTCGTCCTTGCGGCGTGGCTCGCTCACAGCGATAATCTCCGGCAGGCCCTCGCCCACGCTCAGCGCAATCTCTCCGGCTTGAGAATGAAACACCCGGCCCTCAAACAAGTTCACCTCGCCGATGAAATCCGCCACATAGCGCGAATTGGGCGTCTCGTAGATCCGATCCGGCGTGTCGACCTGAATGATCTTGCCGTGATCCATCACCGCCACCCGGCTCGCCACGGTCATCGCCTCTTCTTGGTCATGGGTGACGATCACAAAGGTCGTGCCGGTCTGCTCTTGGATATTCATCAGCTCAAACTGGGTCTCTTGGCGCAGCTTTTTGTCGAGCGCCCCAAGCGGCTCATCCAGCAGCAGCAGCTTTGGCGCCTTGGCCAATGCGCGCGCCAGAGCCACCCGTTGACGCTGCCCACCGCTGATCTGATGTGGCTTGCGATTGGCGAATTTTTCCAGTTGCACAAGCGCCAGCATCTCGTCCACACGCCCGCCAATTTCAGCGCGTGGCATGTCCGAGCGTTTCAGCCCAAACTCGATATTCTTGGCGACAGTCAGATGCGGAAACAGGGCATAGCTCTGAAACATCATATTGACGGCCCGCTTATTGGGCGGCACCGAAACCAGATCTTGCCCATCCAGCGTAATCGCACCCGCGCTCACCGTCTCAAACCCCGCCAGCATCCGCATCAGCGTGGTCTTGCCACAGCCCGACGGGCCCAGCAGCGCGAAAAACTCCCGCGCATAAATCTTGAGGTCAATGTTATCAATCGCGGTGAAATCGCCAAAGCGCTTGGTCACGCCATCAAAGCGGATCAGCGGCGTCTCGTTGGGGTCATCCCATGGGGCGAAGGGGGGGCTGTCGGTCATAAGAGTGGGGCCGCGCGGTCAGCGCAGCCCCAACCTGTCATCAGGTGCCAGATTTGATCTTGGTCCAAAGCCGCGTCACGGTACGCTGCACTTTGGGGCCGTATGGCGTGGTCGTGTAAAGGTTCTTGAGCGTCGCCTCATCGGGATAAATCGCCGGATCGCCGATCACGTCTTCCTCCAGCATCGGCTGGGAGGCCTTGTTGCCATTGGCGTAATAAACGTAGTTCGACGCGGCTGCCATATTCTCCGCATTCATGATGAAATTGAGGAACTTATGGGCACCCGTCGGGTTTGGCGCATCGGTCGGAATCGCCATCTGGTCAAACCACATCAACGCGCCTTCGCTTGGCGCATTATAGGCGATCTCAACGCCGTTCTCTGCCTCAGCCGCACGGTCACGGGCCTGCAAAATGTCGC
>CAZQMR010000185.1:0-7184 GCA_964594465.1 uncultured Rhodobacterales bacterium | reverse complement strand
CCGTTACCCCCACCGTCGGCGCAGCCGTCGGAACCGCAGCCTCGGTTGGTACAACCGCTGGCAAAGCCGTGGGAACCGCAGCCAAAACCGCTGCCTCCGTTGGCACAACCGCTGGCAAAGCCGTCGGAACCGCCGCAAATGTCGCCTCCACAGGAGCCTCAGGTGCTGCAACAGCCGCCCGTTCTGTAGGGGCCGCCACCACAGCCTCTCCGGGCTCTGCAGCGGCGATACCCCCCACCGCTGCTGCCGCCGGCGCACTGGCCTCATCCGCCAATGCCCCCGCCAACCAAGCCAGCGATCCCAAGATCGACGCTATCGGCGCCAGCATCAGCCAAGCCATCGTTGCCAGCATGCTCTTTTGCACCAAGTTCGAAAAAGAAGAATACCGGATCGACTGTTTCGCCAACCAGTTGGAGCAAGTCTCCCAAACCACCCCCGATGATGCCGATTTCGGCCAAGCCCGCTCGATCCTTGCAAACACCGCAACTGAACTCACCAAAGTCGTAGAGCGCCGCGCCTCCAAAACGCTCGGCCAAGTCACTCTGTCCCTGAGCAGCGGACAAGGACGCACCAGCAGCCGCGCCATCACCGCCGTCGAAACCGACCAGCTCCCCGCTGCGCTATCCGAAGCCGAATCCATCATCGAGGAAGCCAAAACCCTCCTGTTGCGCGCCTCCGAGCAATCCGACCGTCGCAAAGTAGCCTATGTCGATATCGCCCAAGCCGTCGGCTCCACCAAAGTCCTCCTGCGCTCAGCCTGATCGTTAAGCTTACACATGCCTTCGATAATCAGCAAAACGCCAGGAACGACACTCAAAGCACCCAACCCAAGCCGGTCTAGCGCCTTCGGCTTGTCCCGGTCTGGGTTAGCGGTCCATTAAAAAGCGAGCAATGACCGCTACGAGCCAAAAGTGCGGGTATTGCAGTGCAACACAGCTGACAAATTACACAAGAAAACGCCCCAAAATCGCCCAAAAAACATGCGTTATTGTGAGAAGAACGAATGTAATGGTGCGCTATGTCCGTGGAATACAAGCACGAATTAAAGCTCGGAACTAGAATGATCATTCTGGCCTTTGCGCTGTTCTCGGCGTTTGCCGGAACTGTTTTTACGTCCTATTTTGGTACTTTTAGCCGTGAAGCTAACGATCTCGTCACGTCGATATTCTTGGGCGATTTGAGCCGTTTTGGCGATTTCTTAGGTTTGATCCTTATCTTTTTTTGCTGTTCCGTCATTCCAATCATTCTTGTAATCGGCTGTTCGTACATTGCGCTCCTATCGCCGAACCATGTCATCGACATCGATGCGGATTGCAAAATGGTGACTTGCGATTTTGATCTGCCATGGATGAAGCCGTACAGCAAATCCTATAATTTTAATGAGTTGTTCATAAAAATGATCACCGAAAGTGAGAACAACAGAATAGATCTTTACGTCCCTGATCGGAGGTTCGCTCTGACCTTGATATCGGAATTGGACACTTATGTGCTCGAGCAGAAATTTGGCCGACTAGAAGAGATCGGCTTACCAAGCAAGTAAAGCGAAGATCGAGGATACAGTGAACGACTACAATATCTGCACACTCGACAACTGAGTGAACTGACCCATGATTAACAATCCATTCACACTTCCCCCCAAATTTAACCCAATATCAACCGTTTCCCCTCGTGCAGTGCAGTGCACACAGCATATGCGTGCCGGAACTGTTCCCCTTAACAAACCACCTACAAACCTTAACAGCAAACCCGGTAAAAAACCTAACCCGCTGACGTAGCTCCCCAAATTCCCGCGCCGTCATTAACTCATTCCTTAACAAAACCCGCAGCATAAACCGCCAAATCACCGAGCCTGTGCATCGATTAACCAAATCTCAATCTTCCCCTGCAGGCCGCCGGAATGATTTCGCGATCAGGCTCAGTTTCGCCATCCGGTCGTAAAGCGTATTGCGCGGAATTCCCAAGCTCACAGCCGCCTGCGCCACTTTCCCGTTCTCGCTGGCCAGCACATCCTCAATGATCTTGCGCTCGTGCTTCTCTAACCTCTCTGCCAAAGTCCCGTCTTGATCGTCGCCAGAATTGGCCTCCAGCTCTTGCCGCATCTCCCGGTTCTCAAGCACTAACCCTCTGTGATTCAACGCTCTTTTCAATGTATCGATCAGGCGTTCCGGGTCACAAGGTTTCTCCAGATAGTCATATGCCCCCTCTCGAATGGCCCGCATCGCCGTTGGAACATCCGAGTGACCCGTCAGCAAAACCACCGGCAAATCCGGGTCCTTGGCAACCGTAAAGCGCAGCACATCGAACCCATCATGGTCCGGCATTTTGATGTCCGACAGGATCGCCCCACGAAAATTTGAGCGGATGCTGCGCCGCGCCTGCGTGAAACTGCTCATCGCAACGGGCTCGAAATCCTCCAGCTCCAGCGTTTGAACGATGGACTCCCGCAGCACCGGATCATCCTCAATGACTATAATTTTTCTAAGCATTTCAATCACCTACAACTGGCAAAACGATTTTAAACTCCGCGCCATTATCCGTATTGCGGCAACTCAGCTGCCCGCCCAAACGGTTGATAATCCCAAAAGACAGCGCCAATCCCATCCCCAACCCATGCGATGCCCCAAGGTTTTTCGTGGTATAAAACGGCTCAAAAACCCGCTCTGGGTCCTTGATCCCATCACCTGTATCGCGAAGTGTCAGAATAGCCTGCTCGCCATCCTGTAACAGGCTGAGATACAGCGATTTTTCCGTTGCTTGGGCCATTGAATCCAGCGCATTGCTTACCAGGTTGAGCACCACTTGCTCCAAGCGCACGCGACCGGCTAACACGTTGATTTCGCTTGAAGGTATTTCGATCTGGGCCTCAATCTCAGCCCTTTCAATGTCATCCGCAACGATCGCTAAAGCGCTCTGAGTTACGGCACCAAAATCGACGATTTCAGTGGGTGCAACATCCTGTCGTGCAAAGGCCCGCAGATTGCCGATGATCCGCGTGATCCGTTGCACTTGGTTTGAAATCATCCCCAGATTATCCGAAACCCCGTCCAGCCGTTCGCGTTGCAGCAATTTTTTGCCGTTCTCCGCGAAGTTCAAGATCGCGCTAAGGGGTTGATTTAGCTCATGACTTACCCCCGCAGATAAACGCCCCAGCGCTGCGAGGTTCGAGCTTTCGACCAATTGGCTTTGCGCGGCTCTAAGCTCTGCTGTGCGTGCTTCCACTCGGGTTTCCAGCGTTGCTGAATGAAGTGTCTCAAGCGCGTATCGCCGGCTCTGCTGAAACGCTACGGCACCAATCAAACCTATGACGCCCGCGGTCGCAAGTGCCAGAAACAGGCGCAGCCGTGCAGTGCTAAGCACTTGATCCGTAGGTAAAAATAGCTCAGCGCGCAGATCAAGTTGAGCGATGTATTGATCCAAGCGAACGACCTCTTGGGTCACGTCCCCCACTGATCGAAGTTTCCAAACCGCGTTTCCGGCCAGTGACCGCGTCGGAGAAAGCGGAAAAAGCGGCTGTCCGGTTGTTTCACTTAAACTCAGATTTAGCAGCTCAGGTCGATTGGCGGAAAATGAGAGGTTGTCCTCATCAAAAAAGACCACCGGTTCAGGCGTAAATGGCCACTCAAATTCAAGTTCTTCCATGTCGGCAGACACCACGATGGCGCCCAGTGGTTTTGGACCATCTCCCCACACGCCACGGCTGAACCAGAACAACCTGCGGTCTTCTTCGATCCCGTGGTTGGTTCCAAGCCTGCCGTTCAGGGCCGGTCCCAAGATCGCACGAGAGACACTGCGGCCCAGTCTTTTGGGATCAGAAGATGCAATGATCTCGCCCGCGATGTTCACGAGATCCACATGGCGCGCGCCATAGGTCAAATGCAGTTCGACCAAGTCTTCGGAAATTGAGTTTTCAGACCCCTCGGATAGGGCCACAGTCATCTGTGGATCGCTTGCGACAATGTTCACAAGGGCACGAAAGCTGTCCAGTTGTAACCGCAGCCTGCTGGCGGCTTCACTCAGGCGCACTGCACCTTCTTCTTTGGTCGCATCAAGTTCCGTGCGCAGGGCGTTATTATGCACTGCCATTGCAATCAATACGGATAAGACAGCGTAAAGGACGGTGAAGGTTGCGAGCGTTCGAATCATAGACAAGGGCTCTTAAGTCTTGGGTTCCAAAGTGGTATCGTCAGAGCCCAATGAAGCGCAAGAGAAATGCCCGAACTTCCGGACAAAATGTGATTTTGATTGGATTACGTTTTGATAATCTACTGAATTTAAACAATATTCACAAAAGTTGAACATCAGGCTTGAGCCATGCAAGTCAAACCAAGACCTTACATGCCTCGACGCCACGGTAGCGTCACAAACTGGGAGAAATATCGTGAAAACATTTCTACAAGCGGCCTGCGCTGCTGCACTTATGGTTGCACCGACTGCGGCAATCGCGGCCTGTGATGACGGCGAAATCGTTGTAAAATTCAGCCATGTTACCAATACTGACAAGCACCCAAAAGGCATCGCTGCTTCATTGCTTGAGCAGCGGGTCAACGACGAGATGAACGGCAAAATGTGCATGGAGGTCTTCCCGAACTCCACGCTTTATAACGACAACAAGGTGCTCGAGGCTATGCTTCAGGGCGACGTTCAGCTTGCAGCGCCTTCGCTGTCCAAATTCGAGAAGTTCACCAAGCAGTTCCGCATCTTCGATCTTCCGTTCATGTTCGAGAACATCAACGCGGTTGAAGCTTTTCAAGCGTCTGAGGCGGGCGTTGGTATGCTCAACTCCATGCAAAAGCGTGGCCTTCAGGGCCTTGCATATTGGCACAATGGCATGAAGCAAATGTCTGCTAACAAGCCACTGGTTGCACCAACGGATGCAAATGGCCTGAAATTCCGCGTGCAGTCCTCTGACGTGCTTGTTGCGCAGATGGAAGCTATTGGTGGCTCGCCCCAAAAAATGGCGTTTTCTGAAGTATATGGCGCGCTCCAGCAGGGTGTTGTGGATGGTCAGGAGAACACATGGTCCAACATCTTCGGCAAGAAGTTCTTTGAGGTTCAGGACGGTGTGACACAAACAGATCACGGCATCATCGACTACTTGTTGGTGACATCGGTTGATTGGCTCGACACGCTTCCAGCGGATGTTCGTGATCAGTTCATGACCATTGTTTCTGAGGTGACTGAAGCCCGTAACGCTGAATCCACATCGGTAAATGCGTCTGCAAAACAGGCGATTGTGGATGCAGGGGGCGTTGTGCGCACGCTGACATCTGAGCAGCGTCAGGCCTGGGTCGATGTGATGAAGCCGGTTTGGGCCAAATTCGCAAATGATGTGGGTCAGAACAACATCGATGCGGCACAAAAGATCAATATGACGAACTAAGTCACTGATAATATTGATGAACGGGCCGGGAACCTGCCACAGGTTTCCGGCTTCTTTCTAACTGGGGGGGAGAAAAGCATGGCTGCACCCGCTGCACCTTCAAGCTGGATTGATCGCATAGAGGAGACCGCAATCGCGGCAATTCTTGGCATCATGACGCTTCTGACTTTCGCAAATGTGGTGGCCCGCTACGGGTTCAACTCCAACATCTTTTACGCGCTTGAATTGACGGTTTTCCTGTTCGCGTGGCTGGTGCTTTTGGGGGCGAGTTATGCGGTGAAGAAGACGCTGCATTTGGGTGTTGATGCGGTGGTGAACGTTGCCCCGACATCGACGCGCAAGCTTCTGGGCATAATCGTTGTTGCGGTATGCCTCGCCTATTCGTTCCTGCTGCTCAAAGGATCGTGGGACTATTGGGCACCTTACGCGAATTTGCCCCCCACTGAGGGCCGTTGGTTCCCGACCGGCTTCGTGGAGAAGTATCGCGGGCAGGGTTGGTATGAGACCCAAGACATTCCGGTGCCCGGTTTTCTGCGTTGGCTAGAAGATGTGTTCAATGATGGGGAGGAATACGAAAAGCTTCCCAAGGTTGTTCCCTATCTTGTTTTGCCCCTTTCAGCCGCGCTTTTGGTGCTGCGCTTTGCTCAGGTCGGCCTGCGTGTTTTGCGCGGCGAGCAAGAGCTGCTGATCGTCTCACATGAGGCAGAAGATGACGTGGCCGAAGCGGCTGCCAAGTTGAAGGAACAGGAATAATGGAAATCCTTTTTCTCTTTTTGATGGTCATTGGCCTGATGCTGATCGGTGCGCCGATTGCGATCTCGCTTGGCTTTTCGTCCATCGTTTTCTTGCTGATGTTCTCGGACACCTCGATGGCGTCGGTTGCGCAGACCTTGTTTGAGGCCTTTGAAGGGCATTCAACGCTGCTGGCGATCCCGTTCTTCATTCTGGCGTCTTCGTTCATGTCCACAGGCGGTGTGGCACAGCGGATCATCCGCTTCTCCATCGCGTTGGTGGGGCATTTTCGCGGTGGTTTGGCGATTGCGGGTGTTTTGGCCTGTATGATCTTTGCGGCTTTGTCCGGCTCTTCGCCTGCAACAGTGGTGGCAATCGGGACCATCGTGATCGCGGCGATGCGCCAAGTTGGCTACACCAAAGAATTCGCGGCGGGCGTTATTGCCAATGCGGGTACGCTTGGCATTCTGATCCCGCCCTCCATTGTGATGGTGGTTTATGCGGCGGCTGTTGAGGTTTCCGTTGGACGGATGTTCTTGGCGGGCGTTGTGCCGGGGTTGATTGCGGGTTTGATGCTGATGATTGGCATCTACATCATGGCGCGGGTCAAGAATATGCCAGCGGGTGAGTTTGCCGGTTTTGGTGAGATATTCGCGAGCTTCAAGGAGGCGGTATGGGGTCTAATGCTGATCGTGATCATCATGGTCGGGATTTACGGCGTGCCGGGTTTCACCGGCGCGATCTTTACGCCGACCGAGGCGGCGGCGGTTGCGTCTGTCTACGCCTTTCTGGTGGCCAGCTTTGTCTATCGCGATATGGGGCCTCTGGCGGGTGAGACGCGGTCAAACCTGATCCAGAAACCGCAAGCGTTGATCACAGCGTTCTTTCACAAGGACACGATCAACACGTTGCGGGATGCGGGCAAACTGATCATCACGCTGATGTTCGTGATCGCCAATGCGCTGCTTCTGAAGCATGTGATCACTGACGAGCAGATCCCGCAGAAGATCACGGAAGTGATGCTGTCTTACGGCTTTGGGCCGGTCATGTTCCTGATCATCGTCAACATCAT
>CAZQMR010000184.1:0-7234 GCA_964594465.1 uncultured Rhodobacterales bacterium | reverse complement strand
ATCTCGCTTGAAATCGGATTGGCCAACGCCGTGTCATCCGCCCCGCCACCAAACAACACTGCCTGCTTCTGGTCGACAAACGAATAAGTCACACATTCATTATAGCCAAGAGACGCAAAATGCCCCCGTGCCTTGCGCGCCCGCACCTGCATCGCCGTCAGGATCGGCTTGGCCACACCGTCATGCATCGGTGGGAGCGGCTTACCTTCCAGCTTTGTCATGGAGGCCACGCGCACGATTTCCTCAACCAAATCCGCCTCGCCCAGCACGTCAGGCCGCCAGCTTGGCACCGCCACGCTGATCCCTTCCGCACCCTTAGAGGGCACAAATCCCAAATCGCTCAGAATCCGCAGCTGTTCCGCTTCGGCAATCTCCATGCCCACCAGCGACACAACCCGCGCCGGATCAAGCGCATAGCTCCTCGCCACATCCGGCACTGCCCCGGCAACCACCATCTCCGAGGCCTCGCCACCGCACAGCTCCAAAATCATCGCCGTGCCCAGCTCATTGCCGCCAATCGTAAACTCCGGGTCCACACCACGCTCAAAGCGATACCGCGCGTCCGAGTTTATGTTCAGCTTGCGCCCCGCCATCGCCGTCGCGATCTGATCAAAATACGCGCTCTCCAGATAGACATTCACCGTCTCATCTGTACAGCCCGAGGCCAAACCGCCCATGATCCCGCCAATGCCCTCAGGCCCCGCGTCATCACAGACCAGCGTCTCGCCACCTGCAAAGCTGTATTCCGTGTCATCCAGCGCCACCAAGCTCTCACCCGGCTTGGCCAAGCGCACCTCAATATCGCCCTTCACCTTATCCGCATCAAACACATGCAGCGGGCGGCCTCGGTCATAGGTCACGTAATTCGTAATATCGACCAGCGTCGAAATCGGCCTCAAGCCAATCGCCCGCAACCGCTCTTGCAACCACTGCGGCGACGGCCCGTTTTTCACGCCCTTAATATAGCGCCCCGTGAACAGCGGGCAGGCTTTCTCAGCCACATCCGCGTTCAGCCCCGCGCCAATCGGGCTCTTGAAACTGCCCGCAATCGGCGCAACCGGCTTCGTAATCACCTTACCCAAGCCACGCGCCGCCAAATCCCGCGCAATTCCCGCAATCGAAAGCGCATCCGGGCGGTTCGGCGTGATCGCAATCTCGATCATCGCATCGGTCTTGCCCGCGTAATCAATATAGCGCTCGCCCACGACCGCATCTTCGCCAAGCTCAATGATCCCGTCATGCTCGTCGGACAGCTCCAGCTCCTTTTCGGAGCACATCATGCCAAAGCTCTCAACACCGCGGATTTTGCCCACGGAGATCGTGATATCCAGCCCCGGAATGTAATCCCCCGGCTGCGCCACCACGACCTTAATGCCTGCGCGTGCATTGGGAGCGCCGCAAATAATCTGCTGATCACCTTTGTCGGTTTTGACCGTACAAACCCGCAAACGATCCGCCTCAGGATGCTGCTCCGCCGCAATCACTTCGCCAATGCGAAATGTCCCAAGCCGCTCTGCCGGGTCCACAACCTCTTCAACCTCAAGCCCCAAATCCGTGAGCGCATAAGTCAGCTCATCCAATGTGGCGTCAGTTTCCAGATGATCTTTCAACCAGGAGACAGTGAATTTCATAACGTAAGGCCCGCAATTATCCGATGGTTCGCAAGTGCTTTAGTGCCAAACGCGCCCAACTTAAAGAGCCTTAAGGTTCAGCGAATCGCTCTTGTTGCGTGCCAAAATGATGCCACTAAGCCATTCTGGGTTGAGAATTAACCTAGCCCCATTTGCCCAATTTTTGAATTTGCGGACAAAAAATTGCACAAAACAGGGGCAAATCGGGGCATTTCACACCACCGGGCTGCACAAATCCACGCAAAGGGTCGCATCCTCGCCAAATTTCAGGCCGAATTTTCAATTAGCTTTGCACTATTCCCACTGTTTCCACAGTGCCGCCACATTTCAGCCTTATTTGAGGAAAATAACGGGCATTAAGGAAAATCTAAGCAAACCGCAGCATTGCTATAATCCAAATCGCTGCCTAGTTTGTGTTCGCGTCACGTGTGCCTTTTGTTGGGGATGGTAATGTTTAGCAAGTTGAAGAAATTCGCCAAAGACGACAGCGGCGCTGTCACGGTGGATTACATCGCACTCACTGCAGTGCTTCTCGCGACCGGTCTCGCGCTCACCACCACGGTGGGTGAAGGCATTGTCGGCGTCAGCGAAGAACTTGTTGAGAACCTCCACAATCAAACGAACTGTACGCAAGGTTCTGGCGATGAAAATTCCGGCGGCTCCTCCTCCTCCACATTCGGAAACTCCTGCTAAACACGACTGAGCGTGACAGCGCGTAACGGATCCGTTGACCGAGTGTCGAACGGGTCCACGTGCATTTTGGCGACAGACCGGCGCATCACACAAATACCAATTCTTCCAGCGTAGCATCGCCTAAACTCACCTGCTGCAAGACAAGCCGCGCATTTCCGGACCCATAATCAACCACCAGATGACCCTTCTCATTACTGTCAAGGGACACCAATCCCATATCCTCGACCCTGACCCGATCAACACCAACTTCAAAATCCCGCACCCGATCAACATTGCTGTTCTCTCTGAGCCAGAAAACATCCGTGCCTTCACCACCAATCAAAATGTCACGGCCCAAGCCACCATCCAGCCGGTCAATCCCATCGCCCCCGTATAGAACATCAGAACCGCCATTGCCCTTGAGCACATCATGACCGTCACCGCCGCGAATTTCGTCGTCCCCGGCCTTGCCGACCAGTTTATTCTGCACCCGGTTCCCAAGGATCGTGTCATTGCCTATCCCCGACCGCAAATCTTCGATCAAACCACCGCCGGCACTGTCAGGATCAAGCCCCAGATACAGGTTTCCGTCAGCATATATCCCCGCCTGAAGCTGCGCGGTTTGGATATTGGAAAACTTGAGCGCGCCACCTTCGTTGAGATCAATCGTTGCGTCATCGGTGAAATTGGTGAGATCAATCATATCTCGCCCACCGCCATCCCACAGCGTCGTGAAAATCCGGTTTGAACCGGGCGCATCCTGTGCAACCCCGTCAATGCTCATCGCACCTGTTGTTTTGGAAAACGTGTAAAGCGTGTTGCCCGAATTGGTCCCCATGTTCGCCCCGTAAAGCGCCTGCAAGGCCGCAACATCGTATTGCATCGCGCTTTGAGCATACCCCCAATATTCATTGGTATAGCCTTGCGCCGTGGAGCCCGCATGCGAGTTATACGTCATAAGCGAGTAAGCCATTCCGTCATGCTCTTCGGACAAGGCCCCAAACCCGCTCGGATCATGGCCATGCTTCAAACCAAGGGCATGACCAATTTCATGCATCAACGTGTGGTTTGCATATGTGCCTCTGGTCGGGCTGGAATAGTAGCCCGCCCCTGTGCCAAGCCATACATCGCCACCAATCGCAGACGCCGCAGGGTAATATGCCCAGGCCGTACTCGGAACCGCAGACTGGCCCAACCGGATCAGCGCATCACCATCATTGGCCCCGGTCACCTCAGTGAAGGTGACATCCAGAAAAGCCTCAAACATATCAAAAATTTCGCGGGTCGCTTGCTGTTGAGCTGCACTGAAGGCTGTAAATCCACTGCCAGCCTCGCCGCTCCCATAGGAACTCGCACTCTGCCCACCACTAACATAATCGCTCCCTGCATCTGGGAAGGAATAGGTGATCACCGCATCATTCCATTTTGCACCCCCAACAAGGGACAGGACATTGGACTGATGGTCAGCAGAAAACGCAACTTCATACCCGTTTACAGCAACACCAGCCTCAGCGATCTCGGCGGCGTCTTGGGCATACTGCTTGGCTAAACAATTTACGCACATATATTTCCAACTCCTTGCGAATGTGGATGAGTTAGCTTTTCGATGATAGATTTTACTGAACTATTAATTCCGCTCACGTTAGTATAACCGAATTGAATATTAAGCGTTAGTAAACTATAGATCGCACTTACATGAATTTGCTGGATAATTTTAGCCAAACAGTCAGTGGCCTGATCCAACTAGACAAATCCGCCTGATATGGTACGCCAACGCCCAAACATCCACGCAAAAGCAATATGGCGGCAGGCTCATGGACGCGCTCGACGATCTCAAAAATTCCTATCTTGGCGCGATTGAAGCCGCTGACAGCGAGGCGAAACTCGAAGATATTCGCGTCTCAGCTCTTGGTAAGAAGGGTGAAGTCTCTCTTAAGATGCGCGAGCTGGGCAAAATGACCCCGGAAGAGCGCCAAACCGCTGGCCCTGCTTTGAACGCGCTCAAGGACGCGCTGAACACCGCCATCGCAACCAAGCGCGACGCGCTGGCCGATGCGGCTCTGAACGCGCGGCTTGCAACCGAGTGGATGGACGTCTCTTTGCCGGGCCGCTCCCGGCGCACCGGCTCCGTGCATCCGATCTCCCAAGTCACCGAAGAGATCACCGCGATCTTCGCCGATCTCGGCTTTTCGGTTGCCGAGGGCCCCGAGGTCGAGAGCGATTTCTATAACTTCGACGCGTTGAACATGGCCCCCGAGCATCCCGCGCGCCAAGAGTTCGACACCTTCTACATGCACCGCGCCGAGGGCGACAACCGCCCGCCCCACGTCTTGCGCACCCATACCTCGCCCGTGCAAATCCGCCATCTGGAGGCCAACGGCGCCCCCACCCGCATCATCGCACCGGGCCGCGTCTACCGCTCCGATTACGACCAAACCCACACGCCCATGTTCCATCAGGTCGAGGGACTGTGCATCGATCGCGACATCTCCATGGCCCAGCTCAAATGGACGTTGGAGACGTTTTGTAAGGCCTTCTTCGAGGTCGACGGCGTCGAGCTGCGCTTCCGCGCTTCCCATTTCCCTTTCACCGAACCAAGTGCGGAGGTCGACATCCGCTGCTCTTGGGCCGGCGGTCAGCTCAAAATCGGCGAAGGCGACGACTGGATGGAAATCCTCGGCTCCGGCATGGTCCACCCCAACGTGCTCACCGCCGCTGGCGTCGATCCAAAAGAATGGCAAGGCTTCGCCTTCGGCATGGGCATCGACCGCCTCGCAATGCTAAAATACGGCATCCCCGACCTGCGCGCCTTCTTCGACAGCGACCTGCGCTGGCTCCGCCACTACGGCTTCTCCGCGCTGGCAGGCCCGAACCTGCACGCGGGGCTTTCGAGTTAGGTCACTAGTTGCCTCACTGCGAACAGCACGGATTTAAAACCTAGCTGCTAAAGCACTTTCCAAAGTAGGAGAGCCTAACGTGCATAAGCAGATAGCTTGCGCCAGTTTATGCAATTCACAATCCATGGGGCAATCGGCGCGAGAAGATTTGCCGTCGTCCTTGTCCCAAAATTACATTCCAGAAACGAGTCCGCACCAGAGTTTAGCTCACATTGGTCAACGGCCAGTTCTGTAACCAGCAATCCGCCACACGATAAAAATAGAACACAAACCATAAACGGCCAGAAGACCCTGTTCGAGAACGCTGTATCAGGAGCTAGTTCTTGCTTTCGCAACAGGGTGCACACAACTGCAAAAAAAGCCCAACCCAAATCAGATACGAACCAAAGAAAACAAGCCCAATCAAAACACTATCTCCAATCCAATTTTCCTTCTCAATTCAGCCAAAAACCGTTTCGAAAGAGGGCGCGCCAGACCCTTGGGAGGCAACTACCCAACCCGCAAACCACTTCATGCCAATCCTCCAGCACAACCTCTCCCATCCCAGTGCGCCCTCCCGTTAGGAGCCCCCGCAGGTTGCACGCCAACAAACCGACCCTCAAAACTTACCATTGTCGTTTTTCCAAGCCTCGCGTGGCACAATCGCCTCGGTCGTATCCCAATGCTCCACAATTTTGCCGCCAGATACACGAAACAAATCATAAAACGACGTGTGAACCCCGCTCAATTCCCCTTCGCTCACGCTCAACACAAAATCACCCTCCGCGAGAACCCGGTGAACCCGCTGATAGTCAATGCGCGCCTGACCTTCATCCGCGACGGCAAGCGCCTCCCGCAAACCTGACAGATCATCGCTGAGTCCCGGATTATGCTCCGCGAAAGCACCCATATTGACAAACTCCGTCAAGCCGTCGAGCTGCCCACCAACCAGAACCGTCTCTAAAAAAGCCCGAACAAGCATGCGGTTATCCTCCGTAAGAGGGTGATCCACCGCCACCGTCGGTCCATCAATCATGCTGCGCCCAGAGCTATTCGGCCCCAGCCGGTCCTGAATATTGTCCCAATGCTCCACCGCCTGACCGTCCTGAAATCGAAACACCTCAAAACAGATTTTCCGGCTCGAAAAGTCGTACTCCATTTGAGCGAACACGTAATCACCATCCTCAAAACCACGCACCATATTTACGCGAGGTTCTGTCTTTGAGAGCCGCTTGAACAACAGCGCCAGCCCTTCGCTCCCCTCATGGGTTTGTGGATTGTGCTGAATATATTTCGCCTCGTTCACCACCGCCACGGGACCAGGATCCCCGGTCTCAATGCTCTTGAGCAGGTCCCGAATTTGATCAACTTTTGATACTGTCATCTGCCCCACCTGCTGACCACCATCCGCGTCCCCAAACTCACAACCTCAAATCCGCCCGCTCATACCGATACCGACCATCCGCACTCGGCATCCCCCGTTTCTTCGCACAACAAAAATTCACATCCGCCATCCCCAGCTCAGGATTATCCCGAAAAAAGTCCCGCACATACTGGTTGTACTCAGTCTGCTCAGCAATCTCCGCCGCGCTCGGCCCCTCCCGCCCATCGAGATAAACCAGCACCGCCTCGCCCAGCGTCTTGCCGACATTCGCCTTCATCCAAGCCATAAACCCCACGTTGAACTTAAAATCAGCCCCCGCATACGCCCGAAAAAACCGCCGTACATTCTGCGTGTTCTTATAGCTCTCTGTGATCACCGTTTCTGGCGTCAACTCCGCCGAGTGCCAGTCCATTTTCTCAACCCGCGCCATTCACCCAAACCCCGTGCCAGCTTCGCGCGGCTTGTTGCGGATCAACCGCGAGGTGCGCACGGCCGCTTGGCGGTGTTTGACGGCGACCTGATAGTCGGGATCATAGACCATATCGAGAAACGCCTGCGCGCTTGGGTATCGCGCGATGAACGCAATGTCCCAGCGTTCGTCAGTTGGGCCAATCAGCATAAACTGAGGCTCCCCCGACCACAGGATCGCGCCGCCAACTTTTGCCAAAACC
>CAZQMR010000183.1:0-7248 GCA_964594465.1 uncultured Rhodobacterales bacterium | reverse complement strand
AAAACCAAACAACCCCACATATCTCTTCGTTACATATTCAAATTTCAAAGAGCGGAGAGACAAAAATAAACCGAAGCGCCTAACTTGTTGGGCGCGACCGCTACCTGTATCTCTCATTGTTTTTTCCGAGGCGTTCGTTGTTGTCCGCTCCGGTGAGGGGTTATCTAGGGAAAACGTATTGGCGGCGCAAGGGGGAAAATTCAGAAAAAATGACTTTTTTATGAAACTTGCGAGCGATGCTTCCCTAGGTTGCGCGGCATCAGGCGCAAGCCCAATAGAATAAGGGTTATGGCGGCGTATGACAGGGGTTCTGCGGTCCATGACTTCACCAACCATAGGTAGTGTAGGACCACGAAGAGGGCCGCAAGATATGCCAGTTTGTGCAGCTTGTTCCAGGCTGGGGCGCCGAGTCGGCGGATTGAGAGGGTGTTTGAGGTGATTGCGAGCGGAATCAGCGCCACGAATCCCAGCCAGCCCACGATGATATAGGGGCGTTTTATCAAATCACCCCAGATTTGCCCCCACAGGAACTGCAGATCGAGCCAAAGATAGACCCCAAAGTGAATCACTGCATAGGCGAATGTCATCAAGCCGAGCATGCGACGGTACTTGATCAGGTTCAGCCCTGCGAACCGGCGCAGGGGCGATATCGCAAGGGACGCGATCAACAACTGAAGCGCAATCTCGCCGTGCTCATGCTCCAGCGCTTTGACCGGATCCGCGCCAAGCTTGTTGGCGAATGCTGCCTGCCACAGCAAGGCGCTTGGGATCAGCAGCAAGAGATAGCCCGGCCACGCCGGAACCCGGCGCAGTGCAGTGTTAATTTGTGAAATCATAGCAGGCTCAGAAATTCCGACGCAGGTCCATACCGGCATACATGGAACCAACCTCATCCGCATAGCCATTGAGCATCAGAGTTGGGATGCGCTTGGCAAACGCCCCGGCACCAATTGGGCGCTCGGTGGCTTGGGTCCAGCGGCGGTGATCCACTTCCGGGTTCACGTTGGAATAGAAACCGTACTCAGCAGCATTTGCTTTGTTCCATGTCGTTGGCGGCTCTTTCTCCGTCAGGGTAATCCGCACAATGGATTTGATCGACTTGAAACCGTATTTCCAAGGCACCACCAAACGCAGCGGCGCACCGTTCTGATTGAGCAGCTCTTTGCCATAGATGCCCGTGGCGAGCATCGTCAGTGGGTGCATCGCTTCGTCCATGCGCAAGCCTTCGACATAGGGCCATGGCAGCGGTTGGAACAAGCCGCGCTGACCGGGCATTTCCTCCGGGCGCACGAGGGTTTCAAAGGCGACGTATTTGGCTTTGCTGGTCGGATCCGCACGTTTGATCACGTCCGACAGCGAAAAGCCGAGCCATGGGATCACCATCGACCATGCCTCAACACAGCGGAAACGATAGATGCGTTCCTCCAAGGTGGAGGGGCTGACCAAGTCCTCAAGCCCGTAGGTGCCGGGCTTGCCAACCTCGCCATCAATCACCACGCTCCAGGGATCCGTGGTCAGCGTGTGGGCGTTCTTGGCCGGGTCTTCCTTGGCAGTGCCAAACTCGTAGAAATTATTGTAGGTCGTGATGTATTCATAAGGTGTCGGCTCAAGTTCGGTCTTGGCCTGACCCATCGTCGGGAATGCGACAGCTGCACCCATGCCGGCCAAAAGGCTTCGCCGGCTCACATAGCTGGCCTCAGGCGTGACATCGGAATGGCGCAGTTTCGGAGCGTGGCGTATAAGCATGGCGTAGCTGGTCCTCATTGTTTCACGGATCAACTTAGCCTTTCAGGCACTTTCCCGACAGCCCCCCTCACGAAACTGTTTGAATTCCTACAAATTGGTGTTTTCTTGGGCCGGAAATCTTGCACATCACGCCAAGCTTTGAGTGAGAAAAATTGCTCGCGCTGACCAAGACAAGGACGCTCACATGGAACTGACGCATCTAATAGCCTTCAACATCGCGCTTCTAGCTGCCATTGCCAGCCCCGGCCCTGCCATGCTGGTGTCGATCAAAACAACGCTCACCTCAGGCCGCCGCGCTGGCATCGCACTGGGGCTGGGCCTTGGCACGATGGCATGCCTGTGGACCTTGGCGGCACTTTTAGGGCTGGAGGCAATCTTCCTCGCATTTCCATGGGCCTATGCAGCCGTCAAATTTGTGGGCGCGCTTTATCTGATCTACATCGCCTATGGCATGTGGAGGGGCGCACGCGATCCGATGCAATCCAATGTGCAGCCAGCACGGCATGCTTACCGGCAGGGCATTATGGTGAATTTCTTAAACCCCAAATCAGTGCTCTTCGCGGCTGCGGTGCTGGTGATCATCTTTCCCGCTGGAATGACCATGACCGAGAACCTAATCGTGGTCGCCAATCACTTCTTGGTGGAGGCAATTTGCTATACAGGTCTTGCCCTGAGCATGAGCCGCGCGTCTGTCAACAACGGCTATTTGCGTGCAAAGGCTCATATTGACCGAGCCGCATCGGTTATCCTTGGCGCATTGGGTCTGCGCTTGCTGCTGAGCCGGTAAGCTCAGCCGCCTCAATTCCGAGGGTGGAGTTCATTCATCGGGACAGAGCGGCCATTGTCCTGAACGATGCGCACGTGATGGCGGCGCATTTGGCGCGGCTCAGTAACGCCAACAGAATGCGCCAAGGTCTCCACCTCTTTGATTATGCCTTGCGCATATTGCGCCACCTTCTCCGACTTCACCCGCGGCACAAGGCCCTTTTGCAGACCCTTGTCATGGGTGGTGATGCCCGTGGGGCAGGTGTTCTTGTTGCATTTCAGCGCCTGAATACAGCCAAGCGAGAACATGAAGCCCCGCGCGGAGGTCACAAAATCCGCACCAGTTGCCAGCGCCCAGGCCACATCGCCGGGCACGACCATTTTGCCCGAAACAATCAGCCTAACCCGCTCGCGCAGATCTTTGCGGTGCAACAGGTCAGCCACCATCGGCAGGCTTTCCTTAATGGGCAGCCCCACCAAATCCATCAGCGGCATGGGCGCGGCACCGGTGCCGCCATCGCCGCTGTCTATCGTAATAAAGTCAGGTGCCACCTCAGGCCCGCGCTTCAGCACAGCGTCCAGAAACTCCTCCAGCGGCTCAAGCGAGCCGATCACGGTTTTGAAACCAACCGGCTTGCCTGTGACCTCGCGGATGCGCACGATCATGTCGATCAGCTCTTCCACATTGGCTACATCCGTATGCCGGTTGGGCGAAAGCGAGGCCGTGCCTTTGGGAATACCCCTGATCTTGGAAATCTCGTCCGTCACCTTGCCCGCAGGCAGAATGCCACCTTTGCCCGGCTTGGCCCCTTGCGCCATCTTGATCTCGAACATCTTCACCTGATTGTGGCCCGCAACCTCGCGCAGCTTCTCATCCGATAGATTGCCAGCCTCATCCCGCACACCATATTTGGCCGTGCCAATCTGAAACACCAGATCGCAATCACCCTCCAGATGCCACTGGGACAAGCCCCCCTCGCCCGTGTTCATCCAAATGCCTGCCCGCCACGCGCCCTTGGAGAGCGCCTTGACCGCAGGTTTGGACAGCGCCCCATAGCTCATCCCGGAGATATTAAAGAACGACGGCGCATGGTACGGCTTGCGACAATGCGGGCCGATCTCCATCGGTGCGGTTTTGGCGACATCATCATCAAGCGGCGGGAAAGCGGCGTTCACGAAAATTGGCGTGCCGGGAATTGAGAGATTGCGGGTCGAGCCAAAGGCAATCGTATTGCCCTTGCCAGACGCGGCCCGTTCCACCCAATCCCGCTGGGCGCGATTGAACGGCAGCTCCTCGCGGTCCATAGCAAAGAAGTACTGGCGGAAGAACTCGCCCAAAGTTGAGAAGAGATGCCGGAACCGCCCGATCACCGGATAGTTGCGGCGAACGGCATCCTCGGCCTGAAGCTTGTCGATGAAGAACATCACCAGCACTGCCAAAACGATCAGGCCGATCAAAAAGACAAATAGGGCCGCCAAAATTTGCATGGCCGTGGCAATCGCAGACATAAATAGCATCATCTCGCATCTCCTGAGTAGCTGGGCGAGCTAACCCGATCTTGCGGATGAACGCCATGGCGCGCGCATGAAATGATCGTGAGAAATTTGGTAAGAGATGTAATACGCCTCACGACTTCGTTTGGATCACCTGTGGTCATCACAATGTATTTATGGACCGCGTGTGCAAAAATCCCTCGCCAATCTGGCAAAGCGAGCCATCTCTCCTTTCACACGAGATTTCACAAAGGGGGTTCAAAACCATGACATCAATCGTAGCCGTTGCCGCTGGCAATCCAAATTTCTCAATTCTTGTAGCCGCGCTTCAGTTTGTCGATGCATCCGTACCGGGTTCCGGTCTCGTTGCAGCACTCTCCGAAGACGTGGACACATCCTTCACAGTCTTCGCACCAACCAACGCAGCCTTTGGCGCATTGGCCGCTGATCTTGGCTATGAAGGCGACACAGAAGATGCCACTGCTGTGACGGGCTTCTTGGTTGAAGCCGTACCTGCCACAACTCTGCGCGAAGTGCTTTTGTATCACGTGTCTTCAGGTGCCAAAGATTCAGGCGCAGTGGTCGCCGCAGGCACCATCAACACGCTTCAGGGCGCCACATTCACGCTTGATGGCCTGACCTTGGTCGACAACGAACCTGACCTCGCAAATCCAACGCTGGTCACTCTCGATATCCAAGCCAGCAACGGCATCATTCATGTAATCGACCGCATCTTGCTGCCCATCGACCTGCCCGGCAACACGCCAGAGCCTGAACCGGAGCTTCCAACAATCGCAGGCATTGTTGCTTCAAGCGGTGACGGCTTTGATGACATTTCCACAGATTTCGACATTCTGCTCAAAGCGGCACAAACAGCCAATCTTGTCGGCGCACTTGATAACGCAGATGCAAGCCTGACCGCGTTTGCACCAACCGATGCAGCCTTTGTTGGTCTGGCCAATACGCTTGGCTATGATGGTAGCGACGAAGAAGGTGCATGGGGCTATCTGGTTGAAGCGCTCACTCTGATCGGTGGCGGGGATCCAATTCCGTTGCTCACCACCATTCTCACCTACCATGTGGCACCTGAAAGCCTCGATTCCACAGCCGTGCTCGGCGCAAGCGAGATCACAACACTGGCTGGCGCGTCTTTTGGGATTGACGGCACAAGCCTCGTTGATGCTGACCCGGATGTGGCCAACCCGAACATCATTGCGACAGACATCGCTGCGGCCAATGGCACAGTGCACGTGATTGACGGCGTGCTTTTGCCAGCGGACGTGCTGCAAAGCGATGGTTCGCATGATGTTGATCTGGTCATCGGTGACGATACCAGCGAGCGCATCTGGACCGGTCGCGACAATGACCTGATCGACGGCAATGGCGGCAATGACCGGATTTATGCAGGTCGCGGCGAAGACTTCGTGCTGGGCGGTGCAGGCCATGACAAGATCTATGCGGGCAAAGGCGATGATGTGGCCAATGGCGGCACCGGTAACGACTACGTCTCCGGCGGTCGTGGTAATGACACGCTCGATGGCGGTGACGGCCACGACTATGTGCGCGGCGGTTCAGGCAATGACGTGATTTCAGGCGGTGCTGGCAACGACAAACTTGTCGGCGGCTGGGGCCGTGATGTCTTCGTTTTTGAAGAAGGCGATGGCCGCGATCAGGTACGTGACTTCTGGAACGGCTATGACAAGATCGATCTGTCTGACTTTGGCTTCCACGATTACCATGACCTGCGCGATCACGTGCACACCGGCTGGCGCGGCTCCAATATCGAACTTGGGGACGGCGACAGCCTTTATGTGAGCGGCCTGAACTGGTGGAATATTTCTGAGAGCGATTTCATCATCTAAATCCAGCTCAAATCAAAACGCGATGCGCCGATCCACGCTTTGGGTCGGCGCATTTTTTCGATCTACAAAAATTCCACACACAATTTTGTGATTTGACCTTTTACAGTGCGATTTCGGAATTATCAATATTTATCAAAGCTTTACTGCGTCAGTTTGGCACATCAAACCAGCTGGATATCAAACTGAGCCCCCCTAGTTCTCCTGTTACCAATCAAACCCAGGAGGAATACCATGTTTCGTAAACTCGCACTTAGCCTGACGACAGCCGCGGCCCTGACAGTCTCCGCAACGGCTTCCTTCGCCAATAATATCGTTGAGGTTGCCAGCGGAGCGGGCACGTTCAACACGCTTGTGGCGGCTGTGAAAGCGGCTGATCTGGTTGAGACCCTATCAGGCGACGGCCCGTTCACCGTCTTCGCCCCCACAGACGAGGCTTTTGCCAAGCTGCCAGAGGGCACTGTTGAAAACCTGCTCAAGCCGGAGAACAAGGCCGATCTCATCGCGATCCTAACCTATCACGTGGTGCCGGGCAAAGTGATGGCCGGTGACATTTCCAACGGCATGACGCCTGCAACCGTGAATGGCGGCACGCTCACGATCATGACCAAGGACGGTGTGAAAGTTGATAACGCGATTGTGGTTGCAGCCGATGTTGCGGCAGATAATGGCGTGATCCATGTGATCGACACGGTTATGTTGCCGAAGTAATCTGCGCTTATCACCAAAGCAGGGGCGCGCTTTTTTCTCAAGCGCGCCCCTTTTCGTTTAGTGCAAAACGGCCTCGCTTGGCGGCGGATTGCGCCGCGCTACAGACACACGATCACCGATGCGCAAGCCATCCGGCCCGCTGCTCACTTTGATCGTATCCCCATCGCTAACTTCACCGCCCAACAGCATCTCTGCCAGCGTGTCTTGGATATGCTTCTGGATCACGCGCTTGAGCGGGCGCGCGCCAAAGACCGGATCATAGCCCTCATCCGCAAGCCAAGTGCGTGCTGCCTCATCGAGCTCCAGCGCGATCTTGCGATCCGCCAGCCGCGCCTCAAGGATGCCAAGTTGAATGGCAACGATGCCGTCCATATCCTCGCGCACAAGCCGGTCAAACAGCACAATCTCATCCAGCCGGTTCAGGAATTCCGGGCGGAAATGCGCATTCACCGCTTGCATCACATCGCCGCGCGCCGCCTCAGAGGAAACACCATCGGCCAGACCGGAGAGCGCCTGCGCCCCAAGGTTTGAGGTCAGGATAATCAGCGTATTCTTGAAATCAACAACACGCCCCTGCCCATCCGTCAAACGGCCATCGTCGAGCACTTGCAGCAGTACGTTGAACACATCGCCATGGGCCTTTTCGACCTCATCAAACAGGATCACTTGATAG
>CAZQMR010000182.1:0-7255 GCA_964594465.1 uncultured Rhodobacterales bacterium | reverse complement strand
ATTGAGGACCTTGGCCATGGGCGCAAGGCAATTGGTGGTGCAAGAGGCGTTGGAGACGACGATGTCGGCGGCGGTGAGCTGGTCGTGGTTGACGCCGTAAACCACCGTGCGGTCCACTTGCTTGCCGGGGGCTGAGATCAGGACTTTGCTGGAGCCATTGTCCAGATGGGCCTGACAAGCCTCGCGGCTTTTGAAAATGCCGGTGCATTCCATGACCACGTCAACATCCGCCCAAGGAAGATCCGCCGGATTGCGCATCGCCGTAACTTTGATGGGGCCTGCGCCCACATCAATGGTGTCGCCATCCACAACAACTTCGCCGCGATAAGGGCCGTGCACACTGTCATAGCGGAAGAGATGGGCGTTTGTCTCGACGGGGCCAAGATCGTTGATCGCGACCACCTCGATGTCTTTGCGGCCACTTTCCATCAACGCGCGTAGAACATTGCGACCGATACGACCAAATCCATTGATAGCTACTTTTGTCATATGCAGGTTCCTCCGCCGCAGTGAAATCTGGCGGAGCTTATGCAGCTTTGCACAAATGCAACAAGGAAAAAGTGAACTATCACAAAATTCAGTTGTTTGTAACAAAACATATGATAGTAAGACCTTCGGAAATCACGTAGGGAAATGTTATGAAAGCCGAAGATCGCCGCTCGCGTATTGTGGAAGCTCTGATGGAAACCGGAGCAGCCACGGTGGACAGTTTGGCGCATCGGTTTGACGTTTCTCGCATGACGATCCACCGCGATCTGGACGAGCTGGAAGATGCGGGCCTGTTGCGCAAAGTGCGTGGCGGGGCCTCGATCCGCTCGTCGCTTCAATTTGAGAGCGACTTTCGCTACCGCGCCAAGCTCGCCACCGCAGAAAAGCGACGGATTTCCGCATGGGCCGCCACAAAAATCGAGCCTGGTCAGACAGTTATGATTGATGACGGCTCTACAGTAGGCGGCATTGGTGATGCTCTGATGGAAGCGCGTCCGCTCACGGTGATCACCAACAACGCGGCGCTGATCGAGCAATTGGCGGGGGAAACCGGGATTGATTTGATCTCGCTTGGCGGGTTTTACTCAAAGAAATTCCACGGTTTTTTCGGGATTGTCGCGGAAGAAGCGCTGGCACGGCTGCGCGCGGATGTGGCCTTTCTGACCTCAACCGCCGTGCAGGGCGCGCAGGCGTTCCACCAAGACCCGGAAGTTGTGGCGCTAAAGCGGCTGATGATTGCAGGGGCGGAAAAGAAGTACTTGCTGGTGGATCATACAAAATTCGGCCGCAATGCGCTTCATTTCTTCACCGATCTCACAGCTTTTGACACGGTTATCACATCTGCGGAGCTGTCTGTGCGCACAACACGCACGCTGAGCGATGCGGGTGTTCAATTGGAGGTCGCACAAAACCTTGAAGCGGCAGCAGAAGAGAGCGTGGACGCATCTGAGCAGGGTTAAGCCCAAAGTCCTGCGACGCCGTAGCCGCTGGCTTTTTGCTGGGAAAGGCCTATATCAACGACATGAAATTGCACGAGGAGAGATTGCGATGACAAACTTCATTTCCGATGTTGACCCGGATGGTCTGAGCGAATTCTCAGTCGTTTTTACGGATCGCTCCCTCAATCATATGTCCAAGAAATTTCAGGGCGTCATGCGCGAAGTCTCTGACATGCTGTGCGATGTTTATAAGGCCCATGCTGTGGCACTGGTTCCCGGTGGCGGGACCTATGGCATGGAAGCGGTCGCACGTCAGTTTGGCACTGATCGCCATGCGCTGATCGTGCGCAATGGCTGGTTCTCGTTTCGGTGGACACAGATTTTCGATGCTGGTGGCTTTGCGCAGGACGAGACCGTTGTGATGGCCCGCCCCGCTGGCAATGATCCACAATCGCCATATGCGCCGCCCCCAATTGACGAGGTTGTGGCCAAGATCAAAGCGGCCAAGCCGGATGTGGTTTTTGCCCCGCATGTGGAAACCTCCGCTGGGTTGATCCTTCCAGATGACTACATCACCGCAATGGCCGCGGCGGCCCATGAGGTTGGCGCGTTGATGGTGCTGGATTGCATCGCCTCGGGTTGCATTTGGGTTGATATGGCCGCAACTGGCGTTGATGTGCTGATTTCGGCGCCGCAAAAGGGGTGGTCTGCATCCCCGGCTGTGGGGATGGTGATGATGTCTGAGCGCGCGGCAGAGCGTTTGGAGGAAACCAGCTCGAATTCCTTTGCGATTGACCTGAAAAAATGGCGCTCGATCATGGCGGCTTATGAGGGTGGTGGGCATGCCTATCACGCGACCATGCCAACGGATGCGATTGTGCAGCTGCGCGATGCGATGCTTGAAACCCAAAGCCACGGCTTTGAGGCGATGAAAGCGGCGCAGTGGGAGCTGGGCAATAATGTGCGCTCTATGCTGGCTGGTAAAGGCGTGGCGTCTGTAGCGGCTGAGGGCTTTGGCGCACCGGGCGTTGTGGTTTCGTTTACGCAGGATCCTGAGATCCAGAACGGCAAGAAGTTCCTCGACGAGGGCATGCAAATCGCGGCTGGTGTGCCGCTTCAAGTGGGTGAGGGGGCTGCGTTCAGCACCTTCCGGCTGGGGCTGTTTGGGCTGGACAAGCTGACCGATGTGGACCGCACGATGGGGCGTCTCGGTGAGGTTGTTGATCGCGTGCTATAAAACTAGAGGCTGGCGATGATGAGTTCCTTTGAGCCCATCATCGCGACATTTGCGCTGATTTTTCTGGCCACTTGTTTGGGTGCTTACCCGATCAAAAAAACTCATCCAAGTGCGCGAGGCCAAGCATGAGCTGAAACACGGCACGCTTGGCTTCGCTCAAACCATGTCCGGCTGGATCATCATCGTCCTATGGCTGGCCGTGACTTGGTTTTTTGCAACAATAACAGGTGATTGGTGGGCAACCGGCGATTTGGAAGGCGCGATAGTGCGCAGCGGCAAACGCCTTGAAGTGCTGCTGAAAATATTGGCGGCCTTGGCTGATGACTGAGGCGTCACATATCGTTCAGACGGATTTGCTTTGCCCGAATTGCGCTGGCCAATGCATTTATGCGCCCGAAGCTGGCGCGCTGAAGTGCCAAAGTTGCGGATCAGAACATGCGATTGTTCTGGACGAGGATGCTGATCCCGCAAAGGAGCAGCATTACCACCCAGACCTTCCGCATACGGAGCAGCCCAGATTTACCCAAGACAGGCCATATCAGTGCGGGACATGCGCTGGTGAGGTGGTTTTTCAGGGCCACTCGTTTTCCGAGCACTGTCCCTATTGCAATGGCAGTTTGGTCGAGATTTCCAATGATGAAAGCTACCAAACGCTTGGCGTGATCCCATTTTCTTTGACCCAAAGCAGCGCACAAGAGCGCGCTTAAGCATGGTGCGCGAGTCGGGTGGGCGCTCCTGCACGGTTGAGCAAAGTTGTGGCGCGTGGCCGCATGGTCGGGATTTATGTCCCGTTCTGGACCTTCGACAGCAAAGAGGCCGTCACATACTCGTTGACTTATAAGGTCCGGAGGGGGGAGAAATCGGTTAAGCGCTTTGTGCATGGGTTTATGGAAACCGAGCTTGACGATTTGCTGATGCCCGCTTCTCCCCATGTGTCGCCGCTTATTCGGGATAGGATTTTGCATGAGTTTGATCCAGACAAATTCCGCCCGCTTGAGCCCGCATATCTTGCTGGTTTTGCGGCTGAGCGGCACCACCAATCGGTGAGTGATGGACTGCGCAGTAACGCGGCAGACAAGGCGCTTTTGCTGCGCAACCGGATCAAGAAACACTCCGGCAAATCTCGCATTGTTAAGATCAGTTATAAAACAGACACAACCGGCATTAAGTACCGCCGGATTCTGCTGCCGGTGTGGATTTTGCACTATGAGTGGAAGGGCAAACCGATGAAAATCGTCACGCGTGGGCTTCAGGGGCGCACATTTGGAGAGCGGCCTTTCTCGATTGCCAAACTGTTCCTATTCGCGGCACTCGCCTCCAGCGCCATTGCTGCTTTTGGCTTCTTTTGGGGGGCTACGCAGATCTATTGACGCATGGGACGGTGTTATAAGGTGGTGCCGGTTCTTAAGCGCGAGATTTTCACAACGCCCCACCTTCGATGAGGAAGTTCTGCGCGGTGCAGAGTTCGCTATCGTCCGCGGCGAGGTAGAGGGCGAGGCGGGCGACGTGTTCGGGCTGGATGGTGCTGGGCAGGCATTGGCGCTGCATTTGCTCAGCCAGGCTCTCAGGCGTGACCCAAAGTTCCTTTTGGCGATCGGTCATGATCCAGCCGGGCACAAGTGTGTTGACGCGGATGTTGTGCGGGCCAAGGTCGCGCGCAAAGCTGCGGGTCATGCCGTGGATCGCGGATTTTGAGGTGGTATAGGCGGGCATCCCGCCCTGCCCTTTCATCCAGCTTTCAGAGGCGAAATTGATGATCGAGCCTTTTTCGGCGGCGATCATATCAGGCGCGACGGTCTGGATTGCAAAGAACTGGTGGCGCAGGTTGGTGTTGAGCCGGTCGTCCCAGTAGTCTGGGGTCACGTTTTGCCAGTCATGGCGGTCATCTCGTGCGGCATTGTTGATCAGCACGGTGGCGGGGCCAATCGCGGCGCGCAAGCCTGCAAAGGCGAATTTGAGCGCGCCGATATCGCGCAGATCGACCTCTTCAAACGCGACTTTCTCGCCTAGCTCAGCAGCAAGCGCCTTGCCCGCCTGACCGTTCATATCCACAAAGCCGACCTTGGCGCCTTGGGCCGCAAATTCGCGCACGAGGCTTTCACCGATGCCGCTGGCACCGCCTGAGATGTAGACGACGGCGTCTTCTAGGGAAGGGTAGCTTGCGTATTTTGACATGGCGGAACGCTTTCAAAACTAGGGGTTTGGGCGCAGGCTACATCAGAGAGCGCGCGCTATACAATATCGGTTTTGGGTGGATTGGCTTTGGCACGTCCCTCGCGCCAGACGATGATCAAACCGCCCGCAACGATCAGCAAGACGCCGGGGAAGAGGCGGTCAATCGGGGCCTCGTTGAAGAAGTACCAGCCGAGCACGAAGGCGAAGACCAGCCCGAAATAGTCAAACGGGGCGAGGATGGAGGGCGAGGCCATGCGGTAGGCTTGCACCAGAAAGATCACGCCGGTGCCGCCGATGAGGCCCATGGCGGCGATTTGCGGCCAATGCTGGGGTTGGACGGGGGTGTAGCCGCTTGTGGCGGCGGTGACTATGAGCGACCCGACAAAGGCCGAGAAGCTGGAGTAGAGGATCATAACAGAGGTTGAGACTTCGTCATCAATCAGGCGCACCAGCACGATGGAAAGCGCGTAGCCAAAGGCGGCTCCTACGGGGAGGATGGCGGCCCATGTGAACACATCTGTGCCCGGCCCCATGACCATGATGATGCCGGCAAAACCAATGAGGACAGCGCCCCACCGCCAGATGCCAACGCTTTCGCTCAGCAGCATCGCGGCAAGGCAGGTGATGATCATCGGGCCGCAATAGGCCAGCGTGGTGGCGGTGGCGAATTCCAGCTTCGTGAGGGAGAGGTAGTAGCAGACCTGCGCGAAGGTCACGCAAAAGCCGCGAAAAAACGCAAGCGGCCATTGGCGGATAAGGATGGGCTGTTGCTCAGTGCGCATGTAAAACAGCAACAACAACGTGCAGGGGATCATGCCAAAAAGGTTGCGGTAGATCGAAAGCTGTTGGGCGCTGTAATTGGGGCTGAGGATACGGATCAGCACGCCCATGAAGTCCATCATCATTATGCCAAACAGCGATAGGCCCAGTGCGATGAGGACGGTGCGGTTCATTGGTTCAGGCTTTGGGCATAGGCGATGAAATAGTCAAAGCTGGCGGGGTTGGACATGCTGTCACGGTTGACGACTGTTTCTGGATTGCCGCCCAGCAGCAGTTTTTTGACCGGGACTTCGAGCTTTTTGCCGGAGAGCGTGCGGGGGACTTCTGCAATTTCGAGGATGTCGTTTGGCACGAAGCGCGGCGAGACGCTGGTTGCGATGGCGTCTTTGATCTCTGCTTTGAGTGCATCCGTGAGGGGGGCGGATTTCGGCACGACGAATAGGGGCATGAAGCTGTCGCGTCCCAAGAATTCAAGGTCGATGACGAGGCTGTCGAGCACCTCTGGCAGGCCCTCCACGGCGGCGTAGATTTCTGAGGATCCGAGGCGCAGGCCCTTGCGGTTGATGGTGGCGTCCGAGCGGCCATAGATCACGCTTGCGCCCTGCGCGTCGATGCTGATCCAGTCGCCGTGGCACCAGATGCCGGGATAGGTGTCAAAGTAGCTCTCGTGGAAGCGGGTACCGCCCTCGTCGCCCCAGAAGTAGAGCGGCATGGAGGGGAGCGGCTCGGTGCAGACCAGCTCGCCCCCTTCGTCGGTGAGGACATTTCCCTCTGGGTCAAAGGCGCGCACAGCGTTGCCAAGGGCGGGGATTTGCATCTCGCCTGCGCGCACGGGTTGGCAGACATTGCCGAGCACGAAAGCTCCGACGAGATCGGTGCCGCCTGAAATGGGCGCGAGCCACATGTCGGATTTGACGCTTTGGTAGAGCCAGTCGTAGCAATCCTCCGAAAGCGGCGATCCGGTGGAGCCGATGGAGCGCAGATTTTCGAATGGGAACTGGTCTTTGGGGGTGATCCCAGCCTTGAGGCAGCTTGCGAAATAGGCGGCCCCTGCGCCAAAGAAGCTGACCTCCTCGTCATTGATGATCTTCCAAACGGCGTTGAAATCCGGGTGGTTGGGTGCAATGTCGATCAGCACGGCAGAGCCGCCCCGGATCAGGATACCGGCTTGCGAGTTCCACATGATCCAGCCCGAGGAGGTGAGCCAGCAGAAGCGATCCGTGGGCGTGAGGTCTTCGTGGAGCGCGGTTTTGGCAATCTCCAGAAGCGTGCCGATATGGCCATGCACGAGGGGTTTGGGATTGCCCGTGGTGCCCGAGGAATAGACGACCCAGAGCGGGGCCTCGAACGGAAGCTGGGCGGAGGTATAGGGCACGTCATCGGTGATGAGATCAGCCCAGAGGTGGTTTGTTGCATCGTGGGGCGCGGTTTGGCCGGGCGTTGGAACATGGATGCGATGCTTAAGCGTGGGCAGGCCAGCGGCGATGGTTTCAATCACCTCGGCGCGGTCGATCTGCTTGCCTGCATGAATGTAGTTGTCCTGCGTGATCAGCACCTTGGGTTCGATCTGGCGGAAGCGGTCGATCACAGCGACATGGCCCATATCGGGCGCACAGAGCGACCAGATCGCGCCGAG
>CAZQMR010000181.1:0-7260 GCA_964594465.1 uncultured Rhodobacterales bacterium | reverse complement strand
ACAGAAACGGCAAGCGCGATCTTCATCCAGCGTGGAGATTTTGTTGGTGTATCACTCATCCGTTTAGCTCACTTTCGTCAAATACGCCGTCAAAACCATTGCCGAACATGCTGCCGACGTCTTCGGTTTGAAAGCTGAGTCCTGCCAATTCACTGATGCTGTCGGGCTGGTAGATGCCAATGAAGACGCCCAGCGACAAAGAGGCCATCGCGGCCCCTGCAGGAAGCAACTTGATCAGGTTGAACAGCGACCAGTTCGTGGTGTTGGATTGCCGTTTTGGTTTGGGCAAAAGCGCTTCTGCCTCCAAAAGAATTCGGCGTCGCGCTGCCTCTGGGAGTTGGTGTTGTTTGTCCTGTGCTGCCTCAAAAAAGGGAGCCAGATCGTGATCAGGATTTGGGCGATCCTGCATAGCTTAGATCCTTTCCTTAAGTGGGGCGAGCATTTGAGCCAGTTTGCGTTTGCCCCGCGCCAGAAGGCTTTCAACCGCTTCTACGCTAGAGCCTATGGCTTGTGCAATTTCCGGGTTGGAGGCGTCTTCAAGATGGCGCAGCACGATGGCTTGGCGTTGGCGCTCGGGCAGGCGTGCCAGGGCGTTTTGGAGAGCGGCCGCGCGGTCATTGGCGATCAGTGTATCAAGAACCATCGGGGCGGTGTCCACTTGTTCGGGCGCTTCCTCAAGTGAGGTGCTGCGACGTTTCCTGAGGCGATCAAGGCAGAGATTTCGGGCCACCGTATAGGCCCAGCTTGCGACTTTCGCCTCACCGCTGCGCCAGTCCGGTGCCACTTTCCAGACTTTGAGCATGGTTTCCTGTACCACGTCTTCGGCCTCGGCACTGTCTGCGAGCAGGCGCATGGACAGGCTGTAAAGCCGCCCCGACAGGCTGTCGAGCAGAGCCGCTGCCGCAGTTGCATCGCCTTTGGCGTAGCGGGCCAAAAGCTCGGCATCTGGATCGACACTGTCTGATCTGTTGGCCAAGGCTAGGTTTTTCCTGTCGTGTTTATGCGCTCTGGACGGGGTAGGAGCCTTGCGCCGGTTTGGCAAGGCTTCCGCCCAAAAGTCACTCAGAGCGTTTTGATTTACGCTTGCCACGGGCATTTTCAAGCTCGTCTTTGCTGAGTTCACCATTGCTGTCTGCGTCGAGTTTTTCAAACATCTTATCAAGACGCGCTTCGCGGTGGCCGGTCATTTCTGCAATGCTCAGAACGCCGTCATCATTGGCATCGGCGCGCTCAAGCATTTTACCAATCCGGCGCTCCATGCGTTTGGCGCGTTTGCCCTCTTTGCCGTTTTCCTCAAATGAGGCTTTGAGTTCGTCTTCGCTCAGATTGCCGTCATTGTTGGTGTCCATTTTCTGTGCACGGCTGAGGCCGTGGGCTTTGATCTCGGCTTTTGAAATCGCGCCGTTGGCATTGGCGTCTATCGCGTCAAAATCGAGCATTCCACCGCCGCCGCGTTTGCCGTGGGATAAGGCCGGGCTGGTGGATGCGAAGGCGGCAATCAATGTTGCAGCGATGAGTTTGGTTGTCTTGGTGCTCATTAGGTTTCTCCAGTGTTAGAGCCGTTTTTTTCGGCTTGATATGTCTCAAACGCTTGAGGGCAGGAATTCCGTCGCGAAAAATTTGCGTGGGCTGGACATGGCGAGATTTGCTCGTCAAACAGGGGGGGATTTTGAACACATGGGAGTGTCTGTCATGAGCGCTGAAGCCATAGACAAGACTGCAATCAGAGATGCGGCGACTGTTATTATGGTGCGCCAAGGGGGCGGTGGCCCTGAAATTCTGATGGGCCAGCGCGGGGCTAAGGCGTCTTTCATGCCCAATAAATTCGTCTTTCCTGGTGGGGCTGTGGATGCGGAGGATCGGTTTTCCTCTGGTCTGGAAATGGGCGATGAGTTGCGCGAAAAACTCGGGGCCCAAGCGGGGCAGGACATGCCCGAGGCCTTGGTTCATGCCGCAATTCGGGAAGTCTGGGAAGAAACCGGACTGATTTTGGGTGTTAAGGATGAGGCATCTTTGGCAGCGGTCGTGCCAGAGAATTGGGCGGGTTTTTTCGGTGCAGGATATGTGCCGCGTGCGACGGGGATGCGATTCATTTTTCGCGCCATCACGCCGCCGGGGCGGCCGCGACGGTTTGATGCGCGCTTTATAATGGTTAACGCAGAGTTAATAGATTCTGATCCGGATGACTTTTCGGGCGCCTCGGGCGAGCTGTCCCATTTGCAGTGGATCGCGCTGGCTGAGGTGCAAAAGTTTGAGCTGGCGTTTATCACGGAGATCGTTTTGGCGGAGCTGGAAGCGATCCTGAAAGCGCCTGATGAAACCCGGCCCATTCCGTTTTTTCACAACAAGGATGAGCGGGCGCAATTTGGTGTGCTTTAGAGCGCCCGGCCTAATTTTGAACCGCTTATTCGCTGCCTTTCACTACGTTTGGGAGGCGAAAAGCGATACTCGATTAATCAAGCTAAAGACCGGACGCTTTAACTTGACTCGGGGCTGAGATGCAGTAGAAGGCGGGTTCAAGTTTTTCACCAGAGGGCATGGGCTCTCTTAGGAGTGGTTCGATGGCTAAACCAACAACAGTTAAAATCCGGTTGAATTCAACTGCGGATACCGGTCACTTTTATGTGGCTAAGAAGAATGCGCGCACAATGACTGAGAAGATGGTCGTTCGTAAATACGACCCTGTCGTGCGCAAGCATGTTGAATACAAAGAAGGTAAGATCAAATAGGTTTCTGATCTTGCTTTAGAGTTTTGGAAAAGCCGGGCTGGTGACAGCTCGGCTTTTTTGATGTTTGGCATTGAGGCGCGTTGCGCCATTCCTTTATTTTGCGTTGGCACGCAGCCGGGAGGCGGTTGGCTGGAAGCCCGCATTTGGGCCAATGGGAGCGTGCACGGTTCCGCCACGCATATTGCACGTGCAGTGCACTGCATGGGCTCAAAGTTAACGGGAATTGCGAAACTGATTAACGGAATCAAAAAGGCCGCGCTTAAGAGCGCGGCCTTTTCGAATTACTCAGAGTTGAGCAGTATTTCTTACTCTTGGTTGCCCATGAACATCAGCAGGAACTGGAACATATTGAGGAAGTCCAGGTAGAGGCTGAGAGCGCCCATGATGGCGGCTTTGCCGAGCCATTCGCTTTGGCCGTTGGAGGCCATGGCGATATAGGTGTTTTTGATGTTCTGCGTGTCATAGGCGGTGAGGCCAGCAAACACGAGCACACCGATCACGGAGATCGCGAATGTGAGCGCTTCGGACCCCAAGAAGATGTTCACGATGGAGGCAACGATCAGGCCGATAACGCCCATGATCAGGAAACTGCCCCAAGCGGAGATGTCTTTCTTGGTTGTGTAGCCCCAGAGCGAGAGACCGAGGAACGCAATCGCGGTGACAAAGAATGTCTGGGCGATTGACGCACCTGTGTAGACCGCAAAAATCCATGCCATCGAGAGGCCCATGAGCGCGGAGAACAGCAGGAACACGCCGCGTGCGCCATTTTCAGACATGCGGTTGACAGCTGCGCCGAACATGAACACGACGCCAAGGGGCGCGAACATGATGATGTAGCGCACTGGGCTTGAGAACATGGTCTGCAGGATTTCAGGGGAGAGGAATGTTGTTGGCTGGCCTGCGGAGGCTGCCTTGAAATCCATCCCGACGATATAAGCGATAATGCCTGTGACGAACATGCCAAGCGACATGAGGCCATAGACCTTGTTCATATGCGCACGAAGCCCCGCGTCGATTTGGGCTGAATGTGCACCGGTGCTTGCGCGCCGGACTGTTTCGAACTGGGCCATGATTTCTCCTCTAGGTGCCAGAAAACGGTTTGAATGAAATATCGGGTTAATTTTGCTTTTTTTCAAGTGCTCTGTTGGTTGAATTAGGTAAAATCCTGACAGAAACGCTTAGATTTGTTCCATTATTTAGTCAGCAGCGCGCAGAATTTGAGCTGGACGGGCTGCCAATGGGCGCAGCGCGAAGAAGAGACCGGTCAAAAGGCTGGCAAGAGCGCCGCCAAGAATAATGAGGGTGGCGGAAATCGGTTCGAACACATAGTCGGAATTCATCACTTGGGTGATGACCGCCCAGCCTGCGATGGTGCCTGCGAAGATTGCGACGGCCCCGGCGGCGGCGCCCATGATAGCGGAGCGCAGGGCAAAGCTGGCGAGGATGCGGGCGCGCGAGGCCCCGAGGGTTTTGAGTACGGCGCTTTCATAGACGCGGCGGCGCTCGCCTGCGGCGGCGGCCCCTATGAGAACGATGAAGCCGGTCAAGAGCGTGGCACTTGCGCCCCAGCTAGTGGCAGAGGCGATGGCGTTGAGGGTTTCGGTGACGCGGTCGATTGCGTCGCGCACGCGGATGGCTGTGATGTTGGGGAAGGCTTTGGCGACGCTTCGCAGAACTGGGGCCTCAGATTCAGGGGCGGCGTAGACGGTGGCGATATGGCTGTGAGGCGCTCCGGCGAGCGCGCTTTGGTTGAAGATCATGATGAAATTGATGCCCATATTGCGGAAATCGACCTCACGCAGATTGGCGACTTTGACGGTGATGTCGCGCCCCAAAATGTTGACAGTGAGTTCGTCGCCAATTTTGAGGCCGAGTTCTTCGGCTTCCTCATCGGCAAAGCTGACAAGCGGCGGACCGGAGTAATCCTCAGGCCACCATTCGCCTTTGGTAATGTTTGCGTCTTCGGGTTGGGCGGCGGCATAAGAGACGCCGCGATCGCCTTGGATGACCCAGTGGTTGCCCCAAGCATCTTTTGCGGATTGGCCGTTCACGCGGGTTATGATGCCGCGCAGCATGGCGGCGGTTTCAATTGTCGTGACGCCGGGTTGGCTTTGGGCGGTGGTGAGAAACTCGGGGAGTTGTTGGTCTTGGATGTCGACGAAGAAATAGGCGGGGGCGACGCCGGGGAGCTCGTCGGTAATGACTTGGCGCAAATTGTAGTCGATCTGGCCCATGGTTGCGAGGACTGAGAGGCCGAGGCCGAGCGAGAGCACAACGCTGGTGGTTTCGCCGCCCGGTCCGCCGATGGCGGCAAGTGCGAGGCGCAGGGCGGGGCGGCCTTGTACGACGCGGCTTTTGGCGAGGCGTTTGGCGGCGCGGCGCACGAGGGTGGCGGCGATGATCAGCACAACGAGGGCGCAGGCGATGCCGAAGGCGGACCAGAGGGCGAGGCGTGGGATGCCGGAGAAGATCGCGGCCATGGCGACAAGGGAGGCGGTGAGGATGGCGACGAGGGCGATGAAGATGGGGCGGGGCAGGGTGAGTTCGGCATTCACGGCGTCGCGGTAGAGGCGGGAGGGGCGGATGTCATGGGCGCGGGCCAGTGGCCAGATGGAGAAGATGAGGGCGGTGAGGAAGCCATAGAGGGCGGCTTCGAAGAGAGGCTCGGAGTAGACGGAGAAGAGGGCTGGGAAGGGGATTTGGTCTTTGAGGAGGGGGCCGATTATGGCTGGCGCACCTGCGCCGATGATGAGGCCTAGGGTGATGCCTGCGAGGGCGAGGAGGCCGATTTGGATCAGATAGGTAAGGAAGATGGTGCGCCCGGTTGCGCCAAGGGTTTTGAGAGTGGCGATGGTGGCGGTTTTGCGGTCGAGATAGGCGCGCACGGATGCTGAGACGCCGACGCCGCCAACTGTGAGCCCGGCGAGGCCCACGATGACGAGGAAGGAGCCTAGGCGTTCGACGAAGGTGCTGATGCCCGGCGTGCCGTTGCGGCGGTCTCGCCAGCGCAGTCCGGTGTCTTCGAACAGGGAGAGGGCGTCGGATTTGAGGGTGTCGAGATTGGCGTCGGGGGCGAGGCGCATGCGGTATTTGGAGTTGAAAAGCGTGCCCTCGGCGAGGAGGCCGCTATTTGCTAGGGCGGAGCGTTTGACGATGACACGGGGGCCAAAGCCGAAGCCGCCGCCCATGCGGTCGGGCTCGTTTGTGATGGCGGCGGTGAGGGTGAAGGTTTGGGAGCCGAGTTTTATCTCGTCGCCGATGGTGAGGGTTAGGCGGTCGATCAGGAATTGCTCGGCAACGATGCCATTGTTTTCAAAGGCTTGAGCGGGGGTGAGGTCGGGGGAGAGGGCAAGGGTTCCGTAGATGGGGTAGGCGTTGTCGACGCCTTTGACTTGCACGAGGATGCGCTCGTCACCCGCCACAAGCATGGAGCGGAAATCGACGATTTCACTGGTTTCCAGCGTGTTTTCGGCGAGCCAGTCGGTTTCGGCTTCGGTTGCCATTCGATATGTGAATTCCGCTTCCGCGTCGCCTCCAAGGATGGTGGAGGCTTCTTGGGTGAGGCCCTCTGTGATGGCTTTGCGGATCGAGCCGACCGAGGCGATGGCGGCGACACCGAGGGCGAGGCAAAGCAGGAAAATGAGGAAGCCGGAGACGCCAGCGCGAAACTCTCGAAGGGCGATTTTGAGGGCGATGGTCATGGGGCGTCCTTATGGAGCGGCTTTGCGCAGGGGGGCGACGATGGGGGCGTTGGAGCGGACTTGCGTTTTGGTGATGCGGGCTGAGAACAAGCGGAAGATTTTGCCGTGGCTCGATATATCGGACAGGAGGTTTTGATTGGGCGAAAGGTCGCTAACAGGGAGGGTGTTTGCACCGAAGATTTTGGTAAGCAAGGCCAAGTCGGTAGTTGGGAGCAAAGTTACGAAATATGAAAACCGGTTGTGCTCAGCCTTAACTTCAAACGATGCAGCTTGAGCTTTTGGACAGAGGTTTGTGACCTTGGAAGGGTAGCCAAAACTGTCGCTGGCCGTTTGGCGCGGGATTACGCGAAGGCTGCATGTGCTGTGCGCCTTTTGCGGGCCTGTGTGCTGCCAATGATCACCTATGATGTCATTGCCCTTGTCCGAGGTAGTCTGTGCGCCTGTTGCGCTAGTCCCAAACCAAGCCAAGATGATTCCAATGACAAAGGGCCTCACAACTGCGCCGCTCCTTTGATTGGGCAGATCGGGTTGTCTTTGCAAATGGAGGCTAGCGTTGTTCATCAGGTCCTTGGAGGGTGGTTGCAGGGAGGGTTGCGTGGCTAATCAGCGTAGAAAAAGACTTCGGCTATCTCGCCGGAATTTGCGCCGTTTACCTGACCGGCCATGGTCCAGCCTTGCTTCTTCAACAGGCTGAGCATGGCGGTGTTGTCTTCTTCGGTGGAAATGAAAACCCGCTCAGGCGGAAGAGCGGCGCGGGCTTGTTTGATCAGCGCGTTGGCTATGCCTTTTCTGCGATGGCTCGGCGCGATGCAGAGATAGGTGATGAATGG
>CAZQMR010000180.1:0-7277 GCA_964594465.1 uncultured Rhodobacterales bacterium | reverse complement strand
CGCTGGTGTCAGGGCAATTTGCAGCATCTCAATCTGCTGGGTTCAACCGGTTTTCATGCGGTGACACGGTTTCATCTGTTTCACGGCGCGATGGGGTATTTGCTGTCGCCGGTTTGGTTTGTGCTGCTGCTGATCTGGGCGGTGCTGGGCAAGGGCGAGGAGGCGAGCGTGATCACGTATTTCTCCGAGCATAACCCGCTGATGCCTCAATGGCCGGTGATGAGTTCGGTCGATAACCTGCTGATTTTGCTGTTTATGTATGCGATGTTGCTGGCGCCTAAGATTATGGGAGCGATGGCGATTTATGCCACCGGGATCTCGTTGGCGTCTCTTGGAGGGTTGCGGCAGTTTGTGCTGTCGCTGGTCAGTGAGATTGGGCTGTCGATTGCTTATGCGCCGGTGCTGATGGTGCAGCAAGTGATGGCGGTGCTGCGCAATCTGCTGGGCCTGCGCGAGGGCTGGGTGCCGCAAAATCGGGCGGGTGGCGTGTATACGCTTGGGTTTTTGGTGCGTTTCCATGTGGTGGAGACGGTGGTAGGGGCTTTGCTCGTGCTTGGCATGGTTTTGGGGCTGGTGTCGCTTTGGATGCTGCCGATTGCGGCCTCGCTTGTGATGGCAGTGCCGCTATCGGCGATGAGCGGCGTTGATCTGACGGCGCGGCGCTGGTCGCGGCGCAATATGGGCACGCCTGCGGAGTTTGAGCGGCCTGCGGTGATTAGGCGTGCGCAGCATTTTCGGCGGGTGTTTCAGGCGATGCTGCAGAGCCCGGCTGAGTGATTTGGTTCTGGGGGTAGGAGCCTCCGGCGGAAGTATTTTTGGAAAATCGAAGAGCCTTTAAGCGGGTTGTTACAGTGCGCGACGCGGTGAGGGCCGTGTCACTTTCCAGCATGCCTGACGGCTGTTGCTTGAAAGTGACTTAGGAAAATCGAAGTTGACCGCGCTCTAGTTTAAGGCCGGGGGAACCTGCTTTTCGAACCAGTCGAGCGCTTTGGTGGCCCAGCCTTTGGGGACGCCGTGAGCGCCGGTGTGGAGCAGGAATTCTAGGGCTGAGCCTTTTGTGCAGCGGTCCCAGCCGCGTTGCCAGAAGCGGTTGTCCGTTTCAAAACGGTCGGCGCGCAGGCCGGTGCAGCCGTTGGTTTGGCGCCAGATGTCCATGGCGTGGAAGACGTCGCCTTGGATGATGGTGCCATTGCGCAGGGGGCGGCCCTCAAGGGGCACGGTTTTGTCGCGCCAGCCATGGGTGTGGAAGAGTTTGACCGGGGCTTTGCAGGCTGTGGGGTGCGGGCGCCAGAAGCTGCCCGCAACGGGGGCGTAGGCCGCGAAGGCGGTGGGGTCATTGCAGGCGGTGTAGCTGGTCATGGAGCCGCCGATGGAGAAACCGGCGAGCAGGATGCGGGTTGGGTCGATGCCAAAGCGGGTGGCGGCGTCCGCCGCGATGGCGCGGAAGAAGGCGGGCTCGTCGCGGCGTTGGGGGAAGAGTGGGTGGAAGGACCAGCCGGTGCTGGGGCGGCCTTCGCGCTTGAGGCCATTTGGGGCAATGAGGGCGTAACCGCGCGCCAGAAGCGTTTCGCGCATGGATTTGTTGTTGAGCGTGCCTTTGCCGGTGCCGCCTGCGCCGTGGAGGAAAAGGACGGCGGGAGTGTTGGTGCTGGCGTTTGGGGGCAGGGCGATGTGGTATGTGCCCTCAGGGATTTCGCAAGGTTCTGGGGCGTCAACGCATTTGGCGCCTGCGGCCTGGGGGAGGGTTAGGAGTGCGATGGCTGCTAGGAATTCCCTCATGGGCGGCGCACAGGGAGTTTGCTGCGCAACCAGCCGGGGCCAGCGCGTGAGCCGAGCATGCCTTCGGGCACGTCGATGATGTTGGTGAATCCGGCTTCTGAAAGGCGGTTGGACATGCGCGCTGAGCGTACGCCGCGCGCGCAGATCAGGGCGACAGGTTTGTCACGGTTGCCATTTAGCAGCGTGTCGAGCTCAGCAACAAAATCCTTGCGGCGCATGTCGATCGGGTGAGCGGGCGAGCCGATGCCGGTGGCGTTCCACTCGTCGGGGCGGCGGATGTCGATCAGGGTGATGTCGCCAGATAGCGCTGCCTCAAACGCTTGGCTGACGCTGAGCGCTTGGCCGTCATAGCTGAGCGAGCGGGTGGCATAGAGGGCGGCGGCCCCGCCTGCGAGGACGAGTGTGCCTGCGGTGAGGAATGTGCGGCGGGAGAGGAGAGTCATGGCGGCCTAGTTGGTTGGTACGGTGTGGTTGGTGACGATTTCGCTCACCCGTTCCGCGCTGAGGATTGGCGGGATCAGGGTTAGGAGTTTGCCCTTAGCATCCAGAAGATAGATGAAGCTGCCATGGGAGTAAATCGGCCCTTCAAGCGGGTCATCAAAGAGCTTCTTGTGATCGACAGAGAAGGCCTTGTAGGCGGTGGCGAGTTCTTCGGGTGTGCCGGTGAGGCCGGTAAACTCCGGGTGAAAATCATGCAAGATCGGGCTCATATTGCCGACCTGATCCCGCTCTGGATCGACGGTGATCATAACGGGGGTGACAGGGTTTTGCTCCGCCAGCAGATGCGCAACATCGGCCATGAGAGGCAGGGCGACGGAGCAGATTTGCTGGCAATTGGCGTAGCCGAAAAACAGGAGTTGCGGCTGGCCGTTTGGATTGGCCTGTGTGCGGGTCTCGCCCTGGTCATTGGTGAGGGAAAACGCCCCTCCCAGATCAAATGGGAGGGGGGCCTTGGCCGCGACGGGTGTCGCGAGCAAGAGGCAGATGAGAAGCGTGCGTATCATCAAAACCAGTCCGCGATGAAGACTTTGTCCGCTTCAAGGCCGAGGCCAAGATAGCCGTGGGCTGCGATGTCGGCTTTGATGCGCGGGTCGCGGCGGAACCATGAGCCTTTACCCTTCGCTTCGGGGTGCTTTTTGGCCCAGTCTTTGGTCCAGCGATTGGCTTTGACCCATTTCTCAGCACCCGGTTCGCGGATCTTCTGCACGAGATAGATGTTTTTCGCGCCGAGTTCGTCGTCGGTGATCATCAGTCCATCGACCTCAACGGTTTTGCCGCAATATGGCAGCAGCTCGACCACGGCGCCGGAAAAGGCGGCTTGGCTGTTTTTATTGGGGAAGATCAGAGCGTTATCTGCGGAGCGCAACAGCCCAAGTTGGCGGCGACCATCGCCGCAATTTGGGGCGCATTGGCCTGCGACTTCGCAGAGCAGATCGACGACTTTGGCTTCGAACATGGCGGGGCTTTCGCCTGCGAGGTTCCATGTTTTGGCCGTGGAGCCTGCGGAAAAATCCTGAGCGGCGGCGGGAGCTGCGATGAGGCAGGCGAGGGCGAGTGCTAGCTTTTTCATTCTTTTGGCTCCGGGATCGCAAAGCCGGGGATCGGACCGTAGTCGTCATGGCTTAGATTGGTGATGCCTGCGTTGGACACAACTTTGGAGACGACGAGGTAGTTGATGCCGTCGCGTTCGTAATGCATGCCGTCTGCTGTAATTACGTCGCTGGCGAGGCTGAGTTGGGTGTCGCCTGAGGCGGAGCCATCATCTTCCTCGATCTTGAGAACCATGTAGACGGTGCCATCCTCGGTCAGCATGCCCACGGGTATGCCCCCTGCAGAGCACCAAAGGGCGCAGGTGTGATGGGCCGATCCAACAACGGCGTCCGGGCCGCCCATAACGCCGGAGAAATAGCACCATGTGTCGATGATTTCCCCGGTGATCTGGATGCGATTGCCCTCGGACGCCTGTGCGCTGAGGGTTGAGGCGGCAAGAAATGCCGCGCTGGTTATGGCTTTTTTTAACATGTGGATGAAGCTCCCGTTGATCGTTTGTCTGAGTGGTAGCAGAGGCGATTTGCGTGCGCTTTTCAAAGATCTGTGAGCTCAAGATAAGGTGAGTTTTGGGGCAATATCTCGCGCGGAACTGTAACAGAAACATCGCCAAGCAGCAAAAATGACAGGCTTTTGCCGTGTCGATCGAGGCCAAGCGAGGAGTTTACGCCGCCTTGGAGTGCGTCTTGGATGACGAAATTGAGCGCATAGAGGTTGGGGAGCTCAAAGCGCGTGATCTCGCCGGGGCTGAGATGTGCGAAGGCTTTGGCGACGGTTTCTGGGGTGACTTGGGCAAGGATGTACGGCCATGCCTCGGGGCGGTAGGCGATGACGGAGATGTTGGAGGTGTTGCCTTTGTCGCCAGCACGGCCATGAGCGATGGCATGGAGCGGGACGGTGATTTTATGGGTCATGTGCTTAGAACCTCGATTGTGACATGAGGTTCGACATGCTCGCGCGGGATCAGGATGGAGGCGGTAGCGAGTTCGGGTACGATTTGACGGCGGTATCCGCCGCCGCCTGCTGGGCCTGAGCAGTAGAGTGAGAGCACTTCGTCCGCGAGCGCTTTGGCGGTGGCAAGGTCGGGGCGGCGACCTGCAGCGCGGAGGCGATATTCGCTGTTGGGATCGAAGGTGGCGCGGGCGGAGCGGGTGCCGTTTGCGGCGTCGAGAATTGCGCCCGTACCGAGGATTTCGATACGAGTTTCATGGTTGTGTTGCAGCTGGTCGAGGCGTTGGCGAATGATGTCAGCGGCGAGGCGGACGCGGGCCAGCGCGTTGGGGCCTGCATAGGAGAGTTCTGCTTCCGCCAGCCAGCCTGCGTCGGTGCAAAGGGTAGCTTTGAGGGTTGGGGGCGGAGAGTGGCCTTTGATGCCGCTGACTTTGACGCGGTTGGGTGCGGTTTGGGTGAGGCTGAGGTTGGAGACATCGGCGATGCAATCGGGCACTAGATAAGCGGCTGGGTTGTGCATTTCGTAGAGCAATTGCTCGGTCACGGTAGCGGGGGTGACGCAGCCGCCGGTATTTTGCGGCTTGGTGATGGTCAGCTCGCCTGCGGCGGTGATCTCGGCGATGGGGAAGCCTGCATTGGCGAGATCGGGCACGTCTTTGAAGCCGGGGTCGGCGAAATAGGTGCCGCTGACCTGGCCACCGCATTCCAGCAAATGACCGCAGATGGTTCCGGTTGCGAGCAGATCGAGATCGGCCTCTGACCAACCGAACTCGTGGATCAGCGGGCCGAGAAACAGGGCGCTGTCGGTGGTGCGGCCTACGAGCACGATATCTGCACCCGTAGCGAGGGCTTTGGCGATGGGGCGCGCGCCGAGATAAGCGTTGGCGGCGATGAGCGGGGCGTCGGCGAGGGGGATGCCTTCCATGGTGTCAAAGCTGCGGAGTGTCGGCTCGCTTTGAGTGCGCAGGAGGTCATCGCCAAGGACGACTGCGATGCTGAGGTCTTTGATGCCAAGCTCGCGGGCAAGGGTTTGCACGGCGTGGCCTGCGCCAAGCGGGTTGGCAGCGCCAATGTTGCTGACGATGCGCACGCCTTGGTCCTTGGCGGCTTTGAGCGACAGGCGCAGATAATTGTCGAGATAGGGCGAGTAGCCCTTGCTGGCGTCCTTTTTGCGCTGGGTTTGGGCGAGGGCCAATGTGCGCTCGGCCAGCACCTCATAGACGAGATAGCGCGGGCCGCTGCGGGATTTCATATCCTCAAGGATCGGGAGGGCTGCATCGAAGCGATCCCCTGAAAAGCCTGCGCCGCATCCGATGTGAACTTTGCTCATGACGCAGAGTTTGGCGCTCACATGCAAAAAGCGCAAGACGTCCGTGGCCGGGCAGGGTAGGGTCTTGGTGATGACTGATTTTCGTGATATGCAGCTGATCACAGCGCTGGCCCGACATCGCCATTTTGCGCGAGCGGCGGATGATTGCGGGATTTCGCAGCCGGCATTCTCGGCGCGCATCCGCAATCTGGAAACGACGCTTGGCGTGGCGATTGTGCAGCGGGGCAATCGGTTTATCGGATTTACAGCGCAGGGCGAACTTGTTGTCAGTTGGGCGCATCGTATTTTGGCGGATTTGGAGGGTATGCGCCAAGAACTGGCGCAGGCCCGTGGCGAGATCTCGGGGCGCTTGGTGATTGGAACTGTGCCGACCGCGCTGACCTATGCCTCGAAGATTTCCGGGTATCTGCGTGAGGCACATCCGGGGCTGGTGATTGAAATTCAATCGGCCTCGTCCAACCGTATTCGGGTTGCGTTGGAGGCAATGGAGATTGACGTGGGGATTACCTACCTCGATGTGAGTTTCCCCAAACAGATCCACACGCGCCACCTATATGATGAGCGCTATGTGCTGCTGGTGCCGCCAAGTTTGAGCCCGCGCGCTGAGGGCAGTGCGACCTGGCGCGAGGCGGCTGAGCTGCCGCTGTGCTTGCTGAGCTCTGAGATGCAGAATCGGCAAATCGTAGACGGGGTGTTTGAGCAGATCGGGGTGTCGCCAAAGCCGGTGATGGAGACGAATGCTTTTACGGCGGCACTGTCGCAAGTGGCCGTGGGGACGGTTGCGACGATTGCACCAGAGCAGCTCGTGACGAATTTGCGCGAAAGCGGTGAGGTGATCCGGCTGGAGCTTGAAGAGCCGATTGTGACGGAGCCGATTGGGCTGGTGCAGATCAAGCGGGAGCCGGAATTGCCTGCCATTGAGGCGCTGGGGAAGGTGCTGGATCAGCTGAGCTGAGTTATGTGGTTTTGGGGCCAAATTCTGGCGCGGTCCCTTGCGTTACTTCTCTAGAGAAGTAACGGAAGGAAATGTGGTTTTTTAGAATGCGAATCAATATGTTATGGCTGGTTTAAGGTGAGGGGGTGCATGAAGGGTTTGTCTGACATGCGCCTTTTTTGCTCAGATTGGTCAGTGCCCCAATCTCGGAGAAAGTACGACTTGCAACAGTTTCGGAAGACTCTCACCTTTTGCAGTTTGATGATCATGTCCCCGGCAATGGTGGTAGCGGAAGACCTAGTTTTGGGATTTCAACTTGGTGGCACACTGTCCCAAGCGCACGACCACGCGACTTCCAATGGCTGGGTGCTGCACCCATTGTCAAAGTACCTGCCAAAGGAGTGGGTCGTTGACGGTGGAGGGGCTGGTCTATTTGTCTGCGAAGACAGAGTGTTGGCTATTCGGCGGACATTTGAGGGCAGCGTAGACCAATTCGCGATCATGGTCCAAGATGTTACACTCAAAAGAGGCCTGCCCAAGACAAGCATCGTCACGTTTATGGCTGGAAATGTGCGGATGTCAAACATCGACGCAAGATTTGAAGCTGATGATGGTTCTGGTGTTTTGGTCCAGTTGAGCAGTACGAGTGGTAAGGCCAAAATTTCGACCAATGTCTGGTCAGGTATCGATTGCCACGATCAACAAGACTGAAACAGTGAAGAGAGGTGTTGGCTC
>CAZQMR010000179.1:0-7301 GCA_964594465.1 uncultured Rhodobacterales bacterium | reverse complement strand
TGCGCGTCTGCCATGCTCACGGAATCCATTCTCGGCTTTCTGGGTGCCGGGATCCCGCCGGAGATACCAAGTTGGGGCAATATCATGTCTGAGGGGCGGACCTATTTTCAGATCAGCCCTTGGATTATCTTTTTCCCCGGCGTGGCATTGGCGTTGACTGTTTTGGCCGTCAACATCGTGGGTGACGGGTTGCGTGACACGCTTGATCCTAGGATTGCGAGGAAGATGTGAGCAAGGTTCTTGATGTCCGTGGCCTGACCGTGCGCCTGCCCGAAGGTGCGGATCGCGAATTCGCGGTCGAAGACTTGTCGCTCACCATCGGCACGGGCGAAATCGTCTGCGTCGTGGGGGAATCCGGGTCCGGCAAATCTGTGACTGCTTTCACTGTGATGGGCCTGATCCCGCGCAAAGACCTGACCCCGGTGGCTGGTGAAGTTTTGCTTGAGGGCGAAGACCTGCTCAAGAAAAGTGATGCAGAGATGCGCAAGCTTCGCGGCGAAAAGATGGGAATGGTGTTTCAAGAGCCGATGACCGCGCTCAACCCAGTCATCAAAGTCGGGGATCAGATCAGTGAGTTGTTGGAAATCCACACCAACATGTCGAGCACCGAGCGCAAGGCACGGGTGATCGAGGTGATGACAGATGTCAGCCTGCCAGAACCCAGCAAGATGTATAACTCCTATCCACATCAGCTTTCTGGCGGCCAACGTCAGCGGATCATGATCGCCATGGCTCTGGCCCTTGAGCCGGGCCTGCTCATCGCTGACGAGCCAACCACAGCGCTTGATGTGACAACGCAAGCCGAGGTGCTGGAGCTGATCAAGGACATCCAGCGCCGTCACGGCATGGGCGTTTTGTTCATCACCCATGACTTTGGCGTGGTCGCTGATATCGCGGATCGCGTGGTGGTGATGCAAAACGGTCGCGTCGTGGAACAAGGCACGCGCGATCAAATTCTGCGCGCGCCTGAGCATCCCTACACAAAGATGCTCATTGGTGCTGTGCCTTCTTTGAACCCACCTGAACTGCGAACCATTGCGGGCGCTGAAACCGCATTGCAGGCAAGCCGCGTCAACAAAACCTATGGCAAGCTCGGGTTCCTGGAAAAAGGCCGTGTGGTTCATGCCGCCAAGGATGTCGATCTTGTGGTCCGCCGAGGGGAGACGTTGGGAGTGGTCGGCGAGTCCGGATCCGGCAAATCGACCGTGGCGCGGTGCATCGTGCGCCTTGTTGATCCAACAAGCGGCGACATTCAGATCGAAGGCGCAAATATCGCTCAAATGGCTGAGGCACAGCTGCGCAGGTATCGCCAGAAAATCCAGATCGTGTTTCAGGATCCCTACCGCTCGCTCAATCCGCGCCGGACCGTCGGTCAGTCCATTGTTGAGGGCCCGATGAATTTCGGGCTTTCTGCAAGTGATGCGCTGGCCCGCGCCGAAGAGCTCATGCAGATCGTTGGTCTCGCCCCTGAAGCTCTTGATCGCTTTCCGCACCAGTTTTCTGGTGGGCAGCGGCAACGTATTTGCATTGCCCGTGCACTCGCGATGGAGCCCAAAGTTCTGATTGCAGATGAAGCCGTGAGCGCTTTGGATGTATCCGTGCAAGCTCAGGTGATCCGGCTACTGCAAGATGTGCGCGAGCGTTACGATCTGGCTATGCTTTTTATCACTCACGACCTGCGCGTGGCTGCTCAGATTTGTGATCGGATCATGGTCATGCAGCATGGCAAAGTTGTTGAGGAAGGCTTGACCTCTGAGGTCTATTCAAATCCGCAACATCCCTACACGCAAAGCCTGCTAAACGCAGCGCCCGGCCGCGAAATGGATTTCGCAAAGACCGTTGCGCTCTGATCGCCGCGCTACTCTTCACGTGCCGCTTTCACGCAGATCGGTATCTCGCTCTTAGCGCTAAGCACCCGAACGTCTTTGCCCTACGTGCTAAATTTCAGGCTCGCTTAGTGCCAAATCTACGGGTTTGGAGAGGCGCATGTCGTCGGCGCTTAGTGGCTCCAGAGGTTTTGCGAGCATGTAGCGGGTGACCCAGTGGAGACGGTGCTCGGCGCGGGTGATGGCGACGTAGGTGAGGCGTTTCCAAAGCGGCAGGCCCGCTTCCATTTTGCCGAAATTGGCGGCCGCCTGGATGTCGGGGGCGAAGACTTGCACGTCTTCCCATTGGCTGCCTTGGGCTTTGTGGATGGTGACGGCAGCGCCGTGAAGGAAGGCAGCACCCATGCGGGCGGCGGCGGGGATGAAGGGTTCTTCTTCGCCGGGTTTTTCGATTTTGATGATGGAGGCCGCCGAAATCTGCGGGTCTTCCGCGCCCATCACGTGAAGCCGTGCGAAGCCTGCGCGGCGACCCTCGCCCAAATAGACGCATTGCGCACCTTTGATCAGGCCGCGGGCCTCAAGGTCGATGCGCTTTTTGCGGTGTTTGAGCGGCAATTCGATGCCGTCGCAGATCAGCGGTTCGCCGGGCAGCAGGTCGTCTTCGGGCGCGCCATACGCGCCGCGAAAGGCGGAGATCAGGCGGATGCGGGTGGCGTTGCGCCAGACCAGCACCGGGGAGCGGGCCATCAAAGCTGCATCGACGCGGCTTGCGATTTGCACGCGCTCGTCGCGGCTGGCGGCTTCCTCGACCATTTTTTCGAAGCGGTAAAAGTCGACTTCGGGGTCGGCGAGGGCGTGGGCGAGGTCGAGGATGGGGCTGTCGGCCTCTTGGCGGTGGATGCGGTTGAGCATGCAGGTTTGCTCGGTCGGGATTTTGTCAAACGCCATGGCGCCTGATTGCATGACGGGTGCGAGCTGGGCTGGGTCGCCAAAGAGCAGGAGGGTTGGGAAAATTTCTGCCAAATCCTCCATCTGGCGATCATCCAGCATCGAGCTTTCGTCGATCAGGCCAATATCAAGCGGATCATCGCGGCGTTTCCAGCCGGTGATGAAATCGGACCCGCGCAAGCCTGCTGCCGCCAACGCGCCGGGGATGCTTTTGGTGTTTTTGTAGTATTGCGCGGCGCGATCTAGGTTTTCTGCACTCAGGCCCTCAATCTCGGGCGCTTCGCCATCGCCGGTCAGCCACTCCGCGAGTTTCTCATATTCGGGGTCATAGACGGGCGTGTAGAGAATGCGGTGAATGGTGGTCGCAGGCACGCCGCGATTGCGCAACACTGAGGCGGCTTTGTTGGTGGGGGCGAGCACCGCAAAACTGCGCCGATCCGCTTTTTTACGGCCCTCATAGTCAGCGGAAACGGCTTCGGCCCCAGCCTCTTCCAGCGCCTCCACGATCTTGGCCAAAAGCATGGTCTTGCCAGAACCTGCCTTGCCCAAAATCGCCAGCGTGCGGGCCTTGGCTTTGCCCGGCGGCAGCAGTTGAGCGTCCTCGATATCGACACCCGCGCCTTTTAGCACGTCGCTGATGGTATCAAAGGCTTCGGCCTGATCGGAGGAGAATTTCATGCTGTGCGCACCGGGTTTTAGACTGCCTTCTTTGGTCTTATCCGGTGTGTCGGGATGTTTCCAGCGAAGACAAGGTAGAGCGCCGCCGGATCACGAAACTTGGAGCGCATTGGTCAAGATGCTTGATTTTACACGTTTAAAGTGCAAAATTCAGTGCATTATCAGACCATCCTTTTTTGAAATCCATTCGAGAGTCCCGCTATGTCAGATACGACCGACGCAAACCCCGCGCCTGAGAGCAGCCCGGCCAAACCCAATCAGCCGTCTTTTAGAACCGCCATGCTCTGCGTGATGCTGGGCGTCTTGTGCTTGGCGTTTCCCTTTGCGGGCGCAATGGTCAATGAGGCGATGATGCCGCCAAAAATCAGTTTTCTATCCTATGCTATGGCGTTTGGATTGTTTCTGACGGCGGTGGGTGGATATGCGTCTGGGAAGTGGCAGGGTTGGACCTTTGGTGGTGCAGCGGCGACCGTTGTGGCACTTTTTCTGCTGATGACATGGGGGGCGGATGAACCCCCGACGCGGGTGGCAGCCCTTGATCTGAAAATTACCAACCCGGATCTTTACGACCATATTCAGTCGATTGAAGTGACAGATGACAAGAACCAGCGCTTGTTTGTTGCCCCTGATCGGATGCTCAACAATGTGCGTGTTTTGATCGAGAAGGATAACCTGAGCGCGGGCTGTATTGCATTCTCGTTCGTCCCCAAGGCGCCAGAAGAAAGCAACACGCACAGCCCGGAACCGTTTAACCTTCAGGTGCCAAGTTCGTATTTCAAGGATAAGCTGGAGAAACGGCCCGACCAAAGTGTTTTCCGCCATCGCTTCCCGGTGTTTTTCGACATCTCGAGCAAGGCGATGTTTGACCGCCCCCTAAGCCAAGAGCAAGCGCCACCGCCGCTGAACGCGCCGGATTTATGCGATGAGTTCTCGCAAGTGGCGTCTTTGGCAGGGCCTAAGAAGCCGGGGTTCTGGTCGGGTTTCATGACCGCCTTTGCGGTGGGCAAAAGTTCCACCGATATTATCCGCAAGCTCAATGACAAGGACGCATTTGTGCGCCGCGCCGCGCGAGATCAAGTTGCAGCCTACGGACCGAGAATTCTGCCTGAATTGATGGGGGCGATCCCAAGCGAGCGATCATCTAGCTACTACCGCTATGCTTTGGGTGCGATGGTATCGATTGCCAATATGGCCAAGCAGCATGATGTTAAGGCGATGAATGCCTCCCTGAACGCTAAGGATTATCAGTTGATGTCAAAGCTGATGGGGCATTCTGACAAGACGCTGCGCAAGTGGTCGACGGCTGCGATGGTGCGTCTTGGCGGTAAAAGCGGCGTGGAGGCTTTGTTGGGCACGCTTGAGGATTCTGCGACCACAGCGAATGGGCGCTATAATGCGACCTTTGCTTTGACAGAAATTTCCAAGAAACTGCCAGCGGCCATGCGCAAAACGGTGACGGCGCGCCAGAAATCCATTACCTCCAAAACGGTGGTTAAAACGCGGTCTTTGACATTGGGTGATGAATCCAATGCAGAGCCTGTCGAGGTTTCGGGGGATGGATGGGTGTTCTTGGGTGTGAAATATGGCCAGAGCTGGGGGCAGACGAATTTTGATTGGACTGTGAAGGATGGTCAGCCGGGGGAGGGTGATGTGATTGTTGCTAAGTCAGAGGTAAATTTACGAGCAGACCCTTCGGTTTTTGACGTTAAAACCGGGTGGTCAGACAGTCCGGTTTTGGAACGGGTTGCGGCGGGGCAGAAATTGACCGTGATGCGTGTTGAAGAAGTTGCGGAAGGGTATTTCTGGGCCGCTGTTCAATAACCCGCCTCGCGCCGACGCCTTTTCTCGGGCGCCGGGCTGGGGTTCGTGCTGGTATCAGGCGACCATCACATCACGATATTCCGGGAAGGATGCGTCAAACCATGTTTCTGGAATGCGTGGATCAATCCCGGCGCGATCACACATTTTGGCTTTGCTGGCTTGATCAATGGGCCAAAGCCCAACGCTGATTTTTTCGCCCTGTTCTTCAGTTGTGCCAAGCACATCTGGGGACCATCCGATGCGGCGATAAATGCGCACCATGCGGGCGTCAAACACACCGACGGAATGCTCAAGACCAAAGCGCAGGCCCAGCTCGCAGCCTGCCAGCATGAGCGAGGAGGCCACGGTGCCCGCGTCTTCGCGCATCTTGGGGGAGAGGCAAAAGCGGGTGCATTCCCAGATCAGCGGGCTTTCGATGCGCACGCCGTCCGTGAGGTCGAGAAAGTGGTCATTGACCATGGTTTGACCGACTGTGGGCAGCACGCGCATGGAGCCGCCATGGCTGCCATCAGGGGCGCGATATATGATGTAGAGCGGGTTCATGTCGTCATATTCGTCTTTTTCGTGGCCCTTGGCGTCCACATCAACATCCCAGTTAAGCCGCGCTTTGAACTGGTCTGCCCGGTCTGCAAACATAGAAGAAGCGAGTCCTGGGAAGGCGTCAAGGCTGTCGGCATAGATGTAACTGATCATGTATGATCTCCTTTAGGTTGTGTTGCCCAAAGGGATACAAGGTCAGAAATTAACGAAGTTTAACCGTGCGCTAACTCTGCTGAGACGCAACAGAGCGCACGGTGGTCGCTCAAGGCATGATCGCCCCGCGCATCAGGGCCAGTGCTACAGCATGGGTCGTGTTGAGCGCCCCAAGCTTGTGCCGCGCGCTGTCGATATAGACCCGAAGCGTGTGCTCTGAGATGTTAAGAGCATCGGCAATGCGGCCCCGGCTTTCGCCCATGCCAAGCAGAGAGAGCGCGTCGCGTTCGCGTGGACTTAGCTCTTTGGCCGCGACGACTTCGTCTGCTTTGAGCACCTCCAGCACCTTCTGGTGCATATAGTGCGAGATCAACAGCATATCGCGCCCATACTCCCGCGTGAAGGTTTGCCAGCTTTGATCCGACGTGTTGTCATTGACCGTGAAAAGCGCAAACTGACCATTAGGGCCGCGGATCGGGATCGAGTATCCTTGATTGCCTACACCGCAATCCACTGCCTCATGCCAAAAGTTGCGAGCCCCACGGTTGGACCAATCCAGCCTCTTCCAATCCATAGGATGAAAGCGCTGTATAGCACCACGCACTACCGGGTCGATCTTTACGTATTGGTTCTCGTGATAATGATCCCCCCATCGGGGATCGTAGGTGACAGCGGCATAGGGGGCGCCGCCTATATTGACCGCATGATAAACCGCGTTGCCGATGTCATAGACATCGCGCAGGCTCTCAACAAGCGTTTGGAGGTCGTTGGGACTGGTCGTGCCCTGTAGCCGTTCTAAGAACTGGTTTAGTTTCGCTGTCATAACCTTCAGTCATACTTGCGTCCGCCCCCCGGTCCCGTTGCTCCACGGCGGCGACTATGATCGTATCGTCCAGAATCTCAGCGAGATCGACCATCCCGTTGCGGATAGACACTTCTCGCAGGTCCTTGAGAACTTCGATCATCCATTCATTACACATGCTGACATTCTTTCCCAAAGGTTAATAACGCATTAACTCAACCATAGCCTGTATTAGTATAATTAACCAATCCCGAATTTTGCATCCCCTAAAATGGGGGGTAAGGGGATTCTAACCTATTGAATTTATTGAATATGTATAATTGTAAACGTGCAACCGGAACGGATGAGGGCGATTCTCAAGAAGTTAAGAATCGCCCTCAAATTCGTCTTCTGAGTGACTACTATATTTGCTTACTCGCCTCAAGCGTGTCTTCAAATGTTCTGAGCCCGGTCGTTTTCGCGCTCACCAAAACGGCCATGTTTCCCGGCTTATGCTCGTTGCGCAGCATCTTCATATGCGCCTCTGTCAGATC
>CAZQMR010000178.1:0-7332 GCA_964594465.1 uncultured Rhodobacterales bacterium | reverse complement strand
GGCGCGCTTGTTGTTTCCAGCGCCGCTGAGCCTGCAACCGCATCGTCAGACCAAATTGCGTTGGCCATGTCGCAAAAATTTGCGGATGCATTGACCCAAGGAAACGCCAAGGCGGCGCTGCTTTGGGAAGATGCTGATTGGCAGGCCATGGGCTTAGAAGCAGCGCTTTTTGTGCGACGCTCAAGATATGCGCTTAGCGCTGTCAGTGACGTGTTTTACCGCCCCCAATCAATTCCTATTGGCATTCACCCCACGGCCCTTGTTGATCCAAGCGCGACCTTAGGGAAAAACGTCGCAATCGGCCCTTATGTGATCATTTCTGCGGGTGCCACAATCGGCGACAACGCGCAGATTTTTCCTCAGTGTATGATCTATGAGGGGGCCACCATCGGCGCAGATGCGCTGCTGCATGCGGGTGTGAAAATTGGCCCACATGTAGAAATTGGCGTACGTTTTATCGCGCAGCCGGGCGCTGTGGTGGGGGCTGACGGTTTCTCTTTTGTAACCCCGGACCCAAATGCGGTTGATGCGTTTCGCGCAGGTGAACAACTGGCCGATCAAAACGATCAGGCCTATGTCAAAATCCAATCCCTTGGCAGTGTTACACTGGGCGACGATGTTGAGATCGGTGCAAATTCCACAATTGATCGGGGAACCATTGCCAATACGACCGTTGGCTCAGGCACGAAAATCGACAATCTCGTGCAGATCGGGCACAACGTGAAAATCGGTGAAACCTGTCTGTTGTGTGGTCAGGTTGGCGTCGGGGGCAGCTCAAATATAGGCGACCGCGTGGTTCTGGCAGGGCAGGTGGGCGTGGCTGATCATATCAATATCGGTGCTGATGCCATTCTGACGGCTCAAACGGGTGCAAATGTTCATGTTGCATCTGGTGCAATTATGATGGGGACACCAGCTGTCAAAATGGACAAGGGTGTTGAAATGTATAAAGCCAGTCGCCGATTGCCGCGCTTGATGAGCCGCTTTGAGGACTTGCAAAAACTGGTCGCTCAGCTTAACTCCAAGGCGAATTAAGGCTCAAGAATAAGAAAGGTGGCTTATGTCGTCTGACGTACAGGCCCGCGTGGTCGAAATTCTCGCTGAACAAGCGATGCTGGAGCCATCCGAAGTCGCTCTTAATGCCACGTTAGAGGATCTGGGTATCGACTCATTGGGGCTGGTTGAGGCGGTTTTTGGCATCGAAGAGAGTTTCGACATCCAAGTTCCTTTCAATGCAAATGATCCCACTGACACTGAATTCGACATCTCGAATGTCCAAAGTATGGTCACGGCGGTAGAAGCTCTGGTCAAGGAAAAGGCCTAAGCTTCGATGCGTAGAGTTGTGATCACCGGGCAGGGCGCAATCAGCGCGCTGGGGCGTAGTGCGGTTGAGACCGTGGCCTCAATGCGCGAGGGCAAGTCAGGGATCAGCGAACTTGATTTTCGCGATGTGGATCGACTGACGATCAAAATCGGTGGGCAAATCCATGGCTACGATCCAGAGACGCATTTTGAGCGTCAGCAGATTGCGCTTTACGATCGCTTCACACAATTCGCTCTGATTGCAGCGCAGGAGGCTGTTTCGCAATCTGGCCTTAGCTTTGACGACGCCTTGGCAGAGCGCACGGGTGTGATCCTGGGTACTGCAGGGGGTGGCTTGCAAACTCAGGACGAGAACTACCGGACCGTTTATGAGGATGGCAAAAATCGCGTGCATCCGTTTGTGGTGCCGCGCCTGATGAACAATGCCGCTGCGAGCCATATCTCGATGACCCACAATCTTAAGGGGCCGAGCTTTACGGTTGCGACGGCCTGTGCGTCCTCCAACCATGCGATCAGCCAAGCCTTTCAGATGGTGCGCACGGGCGGTGCCAATGTGATGCTAACCGGTGGCTCAGAGAGCATGTTGGTCTTTGGCGGGATCAAGGCATGGGAAGGTCTTCGGGTCATGTCCAAGGACGGATGCCGTCCATTTTCAGCCAACCGAAATGGGATGGTTCAAGGTGAGGGCGCGGCTGTTTTTGTGCTAGAGGAATACGAGCAAGCCAAGGCGCGCGGTGCTGATATTCTGGCGGAGATTATTGGCACGGGGATGAGCTCGGATGCGTCTGATATCGTGATGCCAAACAAAGAGGGCGCGGCGCGCGCCATTCGTGGCGCTTTGCAAGATGCAGGCATCAGCGGCGATCAAATTGGGTATATCAACGCCCATGGAACAGGCACGGCAGCCAATGACAAAACTGAGTGCGCGTCTGTGCGTGAGGCACTTGGGGCTCATGCGGATAACATCATGATCTCGTCGACCAAATCGATGCATGGTCATGTCATTGGGGGCACCGGTGCGATCGAGCTATTGGCGTGCATCATGGCCCTGCGCGACGGCGTGATTGCACCAACCATCAATCACGAACAAGATGACCCGGAGTGCGATTTGGATGTCGTGCCAAATATTGCGCGCGACGCCAAAGTCAGCCATGTGCTGAGCAACGCATTCGCCTTTGGTGGCTTGAACGCGGTGCTCGCACTGAAGGCAATTTAGAGCTTACTCAGCTTTTTGGGCTACGACTTCGGTCAATGTGTCATAGGCGGCAGTAAACCCGGTGAGCGAGATAGAGAGGACAACCTCCGTATCCGGCTTTTGAATCGAAGACAGTGTCAAAAACCCTGTTGCGCCACGCTTCATCCCGGCAACTTGATCGCCTGTCATGCCAAATCGCGCAAAACAACCGACTTGTGCGCACCAGCTATACGGATAGGTCCGAGACTTGCCGCTGTCGATGTTCCACTTCAGACCACGGCCCAGATTGGTTCCAAGCGGTGTGACAATCGTAATCCCCGCAACGGCTTGCCCTTCGTTTTGAAGTTGAACCAGATTGAACTCAGCAATCGGATTGCCGGCTTCATCTTTGCCAAGCTGATACAAGAAGCAGTTCTTTGGATCGTCGGCTGCACAGCGGACCTGCCAATCCCCATGAATTTCGTAAACAACATCCGTGGGCGGCTTGTCAGCAACGGGTTCTGTGGGATAATTTTCTTGCACCGGCGCGCTCACGGCTGGGGCATTCTCACCGGTTGCGTTTTCGTCGGTGGTACTTTGGGCCAAGCCCAGGCTTGGAACGCTAAAAAATCCAGTAACTAGTAGGGTTTGAAAGACAAATTTCATGACTGACTGCTCCATTCTGACACGCCTGACCTTCTTCGGGAGACCGTGTGACGTCTAGGTGAAGGGGTCTCATGTTGAGGATGAACTGTCAACATTTCAGCAATCCAAAGCCCAAAATAGCAAAGGACGCCTATAAGGCGCCCTTACTCTGCGTTTTCGCAGTTTCTTTCCCTGTCGGACCAGCCGATCTCTCTATGCGTAAGACTACTCAGTAATTTTCGTTCGTCAACAGCCTTGGTTGGGATTTTTTCAAAAATGCCAGAATTTTTGCAGGGTTTTAAATGTGTTAACGGATTTGTCTCCAAAGTTTGGGGGAGTCAAAAAAAAGACCGCGCAATTGGCGCGGCCAGTCGACAGGGAGGAAGTGTGTCAGACCCAAGGGAATTAGATCCAACACCATTCCGTTATGGCGCAAAGGTGTTAAGTTTGTATTATCACTGCGAACGGTGCGTTTTAGAGCGAAGTGAGCAACATGTCTGATCAATTATTTCTTGGCGGTGGTGGCGAAGGTTATGGTGAGCCGCAAGGGCTGCTTTTGAAATATGCCAACCGGCACGGTCTTGTGGCTGGAGCAACCGGGACTGGTAAATCCGTAACCTTGCAAATTCTTGCCGAGAGCTTCTCGCAAGCTGGCGTTCCGGTTTTCCTGTCTGATGTAAAGGGCGATCTATCTGGTTTGGCCAAGGCAGGTTCCCCCGAGCATAAGCTACATGACAAATTGGTGTCGCGCTCTCAAACCATTGGCTTTGATGATTTTGACTACGATGATTTTCCGGTCGTGTTTTGGGACATGTTCGGAGAGCAAGGTCACCCGGTGCGCACAACCATTTCCGAAATGGGCCCGCTGCTATTAGGCCGCTTGCTGGAGTTGACTGAAGCTCAGGACGGTGTTCTGAACATTGCGTTCCGCTTGGCCGATGAGCAGGGGATGCTGCTGCTCGATCTCAAGGATCTGCGTGCCATCCTGATCTGGATGGGCGAGAATGCGGATGATCTGACGCTGGAATACGGCAATATCTCCAAAGCTTCGATTGGTGCGATCCAGCGCCGGTTGATCGTGTTGGAGAACCAAGGCGCTGAGCAGTTCTTTGGCGAACCGGCCCTTGAGCTCGGCGATATGATTGCCAAAACGCCGTCAGGTGCCGGGCGGATCAATGTGCTGGCTGCGAACAAGCTGATGCAAAGCCCGCGTCTTTACGCGACCTTCCTGCTTTGGCTGCTCTCAGAGCTTTTTGAAGAACTGCCAGAGGTTGGTGATCCAGATCGACCTAAGTTTGTGTTCTTCTTTGACGAGGCGCATCTGCTGTTTGACGACGCACCCAAAGCTCTGGTCAACAAGGTTGAGCAAGTGGCGCGCCTGATCCGCTCCAAGGGTGTGGGTGTCTATTTCATCACGCAGAACCCGGATGATGTGCCAGAGGACATTCTCGGCCAGCTTGGCAATCGCATCCAGCACGCTCTGCGCGCCTTCACCCCTCGTGATCAAAAAGCCCTGCGCGCAGCCGCCGAAACCTTCCGCCCCAACCCGCGCTTTGACACCGAAGATGCAATTCGCGACGTCGGTGTGGGCGAGGCGCTGGTCTCGACCTTGCAGGGCAAAGGGGTACCATCCGTAGTGGAGCGCACCTTGATCCGTCCGCCGTCCAGCCAGATTGGCCCAATATCGGAGGCGGATCGCAAAGCGGTCATCGCCAATTCGCCAATTGCAGGGCTTTATGAGGCTGCTGTTGATCGCGTGAGTGCCTTTGAAGTGCTGCGTGGCCGGGCCGAAAAAGCCGCTGAGGAAGCTGAAAAGCAAGAGGCTCTGGAAGAGCAGCTTAAGATTGAAGAGAAGCAACTGAAAGAAGACGAAAAGCGTCGCAAAGAAGAAGATCGTCGTGCGCGCCGCTATGAAGCCCCAAAACGGCGCAGCAGCTCGCGGCGCGGGGATTCCATCGGGACCGCCTTTGCCAAATCTATTGTGCGTGCTGCTGGCAGCCGGGCAGGGCGCTCGCTCATTCGCGGCGTGATGGGGTCCTTGTTTAAGGGCCGCTAAGGGAGGCTAACGCGGGGGCTTTGCCCCCACACCCCCAAAGTATTTCAGGAAAATCGAAATTGGTGCTGGTTAGGCCTGCATTTTGCGCAGGCGCAACTGTGTCAGGCGGTTTGCCTCGCGTTTCTGGATCTCAAAGCGGAAGCCATGGTAGTGAAACACTTGGCCCTCGGTTGGGATGGTTTGTGCTTCATGGATCACAAGGCCTGCGATGGTGTTGGCTTCCTCATCGGGCAGAGACCAGTCCATGGCGCGATTAAGATCGCGAATGGTCATGGAGCCGTCAATCACGTAGCTGCCGTCTTTTTCGCGTTCAACGCCCTCAACTTCAAGATCGTGCTCGTCGGCAATATCGCCAACGATTTCTTCCAGAATGTCTTCAAGCGTGATCAGCCCTTGCAGCGCGCCGTATTCGTCGACCACCAGTGCAAAGTGAGAGCGGCGGCGCAAGAATTGGCGCATTTGCTCGTCCAGCGTGGTGCGGTCTGGTACGAAATAGGGTTCCATCGCGACCTTCATAATGTCGAAATCCGCGATGTTGATCCCGGTTTGACGTGCATCCTCAACGGCGCGCAACAGGTCCTTGGCGTGGATCACCCCGACAATGTTTTCCGGGTCGTCGCGGTAAACCGGGATGCGGGTATAGGGCGAGCGCAAGCACTGGGCGAGGATAACGGTGGGGTTCGCATCCGCGTCAATCGTTTCAATGCCAGAGCGGTGCATCATTACCTCCTCCACATTGCGATCATTCAGCTCAAGCGCAGCCAGCAACCGGTCCCGGTGATCTTTTTCAACAGCGCCTTCAGAGTGGTGGAGTGCAATCGCGCCTGCGATCTCTTCGCGCGCGGCAAGCACAGGGCTGTCTGGGTCGGTTGAAACACCGATCAGGCGCAAGACGAAGCGCACAATGATTTGGACTGTGCGCACAATAGGCGAGAGCAGGCGCACGATTGTTGCGATGATGGGCGAGACGCGGGTGGCAGCCTCCTCGGGGTTTGAGATCGCATAGGTTTTGGGCATGACTTCCGCGAAGATCAGCACCAGCAGTGTCATCAAAAGCGAGGCCGCAACAACACCGCTATCCCCAAGCGAGGCTGTGAACATTGCGGTCGCGAGAGAAGTGGCAAGGATGTTGACCAGATTGTTACCAAGCAACACCGCGCCAATCAAACGTTCAGAATCCTCGGTCAGTAACAAAGCGCGCTTAGCCCCGCGTGAGCCACGATCCGCCATAGCGTGCAGTTTGCCGCGGCTTGCAGCGGTAAGGGCGGTTTCTGAGCCTGAAAAGAACGCAGAAAACAGCAGCAAAAACGCGATAGCGCCGCTGCCGATCCAAATACTGAAATCAGTGCTCACAATTGCGACAGGATCGCTTTCCATTGGCGCGGTCTCTCCTTAGATACGGGCTTAGGGGTGTTATGGTGATTTCGCGGCGATGTCGCAAGGTGGGAGCGGTCATGCAAAAAATTCTAGATTTGGGTGTGCTCAAAGGCGACATCCTGCTTTTTGGTGGCCCTTACTCCAATTTGCAGGCGCTTGAGGCGCTTCTGGATGTGGCCGAAGCGCGTGGAATTGCCCCAAGTAACATGATCTGCACCGGTGACCTTGTGGCCTATTGCGCCAATCCCGTGGAAGTAGCGATGCGTGTGCGCTCCCTTGGTGTTCATGTGGTTGCTGGAAATTGCGAAATTCAGCTTGCAGAGGGGGCAGATGATTGCGGTTGCGGCTTTGAGGAAGGCACGGCCTGTGATCTTTTGTCTAAAGGTTGGTACCCATATGCGCTTAATTTGGTGCCGCGCAGCTTGGCTGCATGGATGGCAGAGATACCGCATCGGATCGTCTTTGAGCATGAGGCCAAGCGATACGCAGTTATCCATGGCGGTGCGAGTGACGTGTCACAATTCATTTGGTCAACCGATGAGGATGCAGTTTTTGAGAAGGAAATTTCCCTTTTGAAAGCGGAATGTGGGCCTATTGATGTGGTTATTTCCGGGCACAGCGGCATCGCTTTTCAGCGTGAGTGCAAAGGTGCGATGTGGATCAATGCGGGTGTGATTGGAATGCCAGCAAACAATGGAGCTCCACAGATCGAGTTTTGCATCCTGAGCAAAACCGGCGTTGATTTCCACAAACTGGA
>CAZQMR010000177.1:0-7403 GCA_964594465.1 uncultured Rhodobacterales bacterium | reverse complement strand
GGCGGCCCCCAAGCGCGGCATTCTGACCAACCTGCACAATGACGTGGATTACGCGACCCTTGAGGCGGAAACGCCAGACCATATTTCAGCCGCTTATGACGGTATGGTTATTGAGCTAAATGATTGATTTGCTTCAGATAGTTCTGCCGGTCTTTGTTGTGGTCGGGATCGGCTATCTGGCAACAAAACTGGGTTACATGAAGGATGAGGGCAATGACAGCCTGACCTTCTTCGCCCAAAATATCGCGATCCCCTGCCTGCTGTTTCTTGCGATCTGGCGATTAGATCTGGCAGCCGACTTTGATCTGCGGATTTTGGTGGCTTATTACCTGCCTGTGACCTTCGTTTTCGTGCTGGGTGCCCTCTTGGCGCGCTACGTTTTTGGCCGCTCGCCGGGGGAGGCTGTGGCGGTTGGGTTTTGTGCGTTTTTTGCCAATACAGTGCTGCTCGGCCTGCCGATTTCAGAGCGGGCATACGGGATTGAGAGCCTGTCGACGAACTATACAATCATCGCAATGAACGCGCCTTGGTGCTACTTTTTGGGCATCACAGCGATGGAATTTGCGCGGGCCGATGGGCGCACGGCGGGAGCGACTTTTCGTATTGTTATCAAGGCGATGTTCAAGAATGCTCTGATGATTGCGTTGGCTTTTGGGCTGCTTGCGAACTTTACCGGGCTGGTTTTGCCAGAGCCGATTGTGGCCTCGCTGGAGATGCTCGCAAGGGCCTCATTGCCGGTGGCGCTGTTTGCTTTGGGCGGGATTTTGACGCGCTATAAGATGCAGGCCGAACTGCCGGAGGTGGGCATGGTTGGGGTGCTTTCCTTGGTGATTTCGCCGGTGATGAGCTACTGGCTGGCGGTGCATTTCTTTGCGCTGGAGCCTGTCGTGACCCGCTCCTTGGTGCTGACCGCAGCGATGGCGCCGGGCGTGAACGCCTATATTTTCTCCACCATGTATAACCGCGCGACGGGGCTTGCGGCGACGTCTGTGTTGGTGCTGACGGCGGCGTCGGTGGTGAGTGCTTCGGTCTGGTTGTGGGTGCTTGAGAGCGTCTAGATTAGGCTGCACAAACACGGTGCAGACCATGCACAGGGGTCTGTTTTTCGTGAGTTTGGGGATTTGGATGGGTCAGGTGGGGTGACTTGGTTTTGGGGAATGTTCTTTGGGCATTCGCAAGCAACCATCGAAACGACCGATTAGGGTCAGTGCTTCGTACATAATTGAAAATACGGAAGGTGCGTGAAATCACGCACCCTACCTCTGTTTTACCAGCGTCATTTCGAGAGTGGTGGGTTGAAAACCCACCCTACGAGAGCGGTTATTCTGGGGCTATCCCGCGCATGCGCTCGGAGCGGCGGCGCAGGAGCTCGACGGTGGTGAGCAGGGCTATTGAGATGAACACTAGGATCGTGGCCACCGCTAAAATCGTGGGGCTGATTTGTTCGCGGATGCCGGAGAACATTTGGCGCGGGATTGTGCGTTGGGTGACGTCGGCCATTTGCAGGACCACGACGACTTCGTCGAATGAGGTGATGAAGGCGAAGAGAGCGCCGGAGATGACGCCCGGCAAAATGAGCGGCATTTGGACTTTGAAGAAGGTGCGAACTGGGTCAGCGCCCATGGATTGGGCGGCGCGCACGAGGCTGTTGTCAAAGCCCACGAGGGTGGCGGTGACGGTGATGATGACGAAGGGGGTTCCCAAAACTGCGTGGGCGAGGACGAGGCCGAGATAGGTTTTGGAGAGGCCAATGCCGGAGAAGGAGAAGAAGAGGCCTGAGGCGGTGATCACGAGGGGGACGATCATGGGTGAGATCAGGAGGGCCATGATGCCGCGACGGTAGGGCATTTCTGAGCGGGAGAGGCCGACGGCGGCCAGCGTACCAAGGGCGGTGGCCAGAAGCGTTGCCATGATGCCGATGAGGAAGCTGTTTTTGATGGAGCGGACCCATTGGGCGTTGCTCCACATGTCGGACCACCAACCGGCGATGGCCTCAGGCGCTGCCATGCCGTTTTTCAGGATGTCCCAATACCAGCGGGTGGAGAAGGCCTCAGCGTCGAAGGCGAGCATGCCGGGGGTGAAGCTGAAATAAGGCTCTTGGTTGAAGGAGAGCGGCATGACGATGATGATCGGCATGATCAGGAAGAGGAAAATTAGGCCGCAGATGCCGCGAAATGTGTAGAACCAGAGGACTTGGTTTGAGGTCGCATAGGGCGGTAGGTTCAGGCGGTAGCGCGCGGAGGAGAGCCAGAGGGCTGTGCCGCCAATTATGTAGCCGATGATCCCCATGAGGACGCCGTAGGACAGGCCTTTGAACAGGAAGCCGAGGATGAAGAGGATCGCGAGGGCTGAGAGGCGGGCGACCCAGAGGCCCGGCTTCAGGGTTGCGATGGCGAAGGAGATCGCAGCGAAGAGGACCCCGCCGACAAGGGCGTAGGGGATCATGTTTGCGCCCACACCTTGGGCCGAGAGGAAGCCGACGATGAGGCCGAGAAGGCCAATCCATGCGGGGGTGAACCATGCCGGGGCTGGCTCGGGCATCCATTTATATTCTGACATGACCCGTTACCCCAGCTTCATATTGTCGATGCCCACGATGCGATCGTAGAGCCAGTATAAGAATAGAACGAAGACCAGCAGCACGAAGCCCATGGCGGCAGCAAGCGACCAGTTGAGCGAAGAGCGCATGTGGAAATCAATGATGTTTGAGATCATTTGGCCGTCTTGGCCGCCAACGAGGGCTGGCGTGATGTAATAGCCAATGGCGAGGATGAAGACGAGGATCGCCCCTGCCCCTATGCCCGGAACGCTTTGTGGGAAATAGACGCGCCAGAAGGCTGTCCAGTTGGTGGCCCCCAGCGATTTGGCGGCGCGCACATAGGAGGGCGGGATGGTTTTCATCACCGAATAGAGCGGGAGGACCATGAAGGGCAGCAGGATATGGGTCATGGAGATGAGCGTGCCGGTCTTGTTGTAGATCAGCGAGAAGCGGTCATCATCAGCGGCGAGGCCGAAGACGACGAAGAGGTCGTTCATCACGCCTTGGCCCTGCAACATGGCGATCCATGCGGTGGTGCGCACGAGGATTGAGGTCCAGAACGGGAGCAGCACGAGGATCAGCAGCAAGTTGGAGGTGCGCACGGGCAATGTGGAGAGCAGATAGGCAACCGGGTAGCCGAGCACGAGGCAGGCGAGTGTGACGATGAGGCTGATTTCGAGCGTGCGCAGGAAGAGTTTGACGTGGATTTGGCGGTCTTCGTCGCGGGCTTCAAAGCGGCCGTCATAGGTGTAGTTGTAATCGAGCGCTGCGGCGAGATAGGCCGGGGTGTAGGTGCGGGAGGCGACTTTCATGGAGCGCCAGAATTCGAGGTCTTTCCACTGTTTGGCGGATTTGCTCACCATTGGCTCGAAGGGGCCATGCTTTTCGAGCGCCTCGGCCGCGAGGGCTTTGCCGATGGTTTCACGCTCTGCTTTGGAGAGAAGCGGCACGCGGTCTGCATCGGTTTTTTCCATTGCGCGGAAGATTTTTTTGGCGTCCATCTGCTCGCCATCAAGGGTCAGCTCTAGCTTGCCGATGGCGCGGATAAGTTTTTTGGTGGCAGAGGTCGCGCCGGAGATTTCACGGTTGAGACGCGAGGCGGCTTTGGTAGCCAGTGGGCGGTCGATTGTAGAGGCCTCGATGATGTCGGCAACGACGGCGGCGTAGGCATCTTCGGAGGGCATCGCCTCGCCGTCCCAATCGGACATGATCGCGGCGGTGCGGTACATCGGCGCAGAATAATTGTCGTTGTAGATGCCGCCCCAGAGGAACTGGATCACGGGCAAAACGAAGGCCGCAAGGATTAGTGCCAGAAGCGGGACCACGAGGCCGAAAGCGCGGAGGCGACTTAGAAAAAGAGCCTCGGCCAGCTTCTTTTTCAAAGGCGTCCCGTCGGCGGTAATTACTGGGTCTGTCATGGGAATTCCTGTGGGAGGTCAGGGCGGCAGCGGATGCAACCGCCCTGTTATTTCAGAGGCTTACTTGGCGAGCCATGCGTTGAAACGCTCGTTCAGCTCGTCCTGGTTATCGGCCCAGAACTCAAAGTTGTTCACAAGCGCATTGGCCAAGTTCGGGCCAGCTGTTGGCATATGTGGTGCCATTTCAGTCTTGCCGTCGTTGAACAGACCAACCATTGGGCCAGAGGATTTACGCGCAGGACCGTAAGAGATCCAGCTTGCCTGATCCGCGAGCGCTTTGGTCGAAGTTGAGAACTTCAGGAAGTCCAAAGTTGCGTCCATGTTAGGCGCGCCTTTTGGGATCACCCAAAGGTCGAAATCCATGATCTGGCCATCCCAGTTCACTTCAAACGGCTTACCTTCGCCAGCAGCAGCATTAAAAATGCGGCCGTTATAGGCTGTGGTCATAACAACTTCACCATCGGCCAGAAGCTGTGGAGGCTGTGCGCCTGCTTCCCACCAAACCACTTCGGATTTGATTGTGTCGAGCTTGGCAAATGCGCGGGCGATGCCTTCTTCGGTTTCCATCAGGTCATAGACCTCAGCCGCAGGAACGCCGTCTGCCATAAGCGCCATTTCAAGGTTCGCTTTAGGGTTTTTGCGAATGCCGCGCTTGCCTGGGAATTTTGCAAGATCAAAGAAATCTTCGATGCCGCCAACGCCTGTGGTTTTTGTTGTGTCATAGGCGAAGATTGTGGACCAAACGATGTTTGCCACAGCGCATTCTGGCAGTGAGCCTGCGATGAAATCGTCTGCAGCTGGTGTGCCGTCAGCGCCGTCTGGCAGGATGGAGTGATCGATTGGCTCAAGCAGGCCCTCATCACAGCCGCGCACAGCGTCTGAGAGCTCAACATCGACGAGGTTCCACGTGACTTTGCCAGCTTCAACCTGAGCTTTTACTTCGGCGAGGCCGCCGTTGTAATCTTCAGAGACAATCTGGTTGCCAGTCGAAGCCATCCAAGGCTTGTGATAGGCCTCTACTTGGCTTTTTGTGTAGGCACCGCCCCAGCTGACAACTGTGATGCTGTCGGCTGCGTTGGCAGCGGATGTGATTGCCAGAACGCTGACTGCGCCTGCAAGTACATTGGTGAGTTTCATGGGTAGTTCTCCCTTAGGTCGCTCAAATCTTGATTGGGGAGGTTCCGGCGCATGAGCCTTTCGCCGGCACCTTTAGGTTATGCATCCAAAGCGCGGCAGTCTTCCGGCTGGAATGCAATGGTCGTCTCTTCGCCTGCGATGAGGTGCTTATGCCCCGCAGCATTTGGCACTTTGACGATGAACTCGTCGCTGCCATGAACGGACATGCGGCAGCGGATGTGATCGCCCAGATAAATTAGCTCTTTGACCTGAGCTTTGGTGGCGTTGACCTCGCCCTCAGAGGCGATTGTCACGCGCTCAGGGCGGATTGAGAGCAGGGTTTTATTGCCCACGCCACCGGAATTGACATCGAGCGCTTGGCAGGTTGCGCCGCCGGGCAGCTTGATGGTCAGGAGGTTGTCTTTGGCGTCGACCACCTCGCCCATCAGTTTGTTATTTTCGCCGATGAACTGGGCCACGAATGCGTTTTCGGGGCGCTCATAGAGGTCTTCGGGCGGAGCGAGTTGTTGGATCACGCCATCATTAAACACTGCAATCCGGTCGCTCATGGTGAGCGCTTCGGATTGGTCGTGGGTGACGTAAACCACTGTAATACCTAGATTTTCATGGATATGCTTGATCTCATACTGCATGTGCTCACGCAGCTGCTTATCAAGCGCGCCGAGCGGTTCGTCCATAAGCACCAGTTCGGCATCAAACACGAGCGCGCGCGCCAAGGCGATGCGCTGCTGCTGGCCACCGGAGAGCTGTGCGGGGCGGCGGGCTGCAAAATCGCCCATCTGGACCATGTCGAGGGCGCGCTTCACTTTCGCCTCTTGCTCAGCGCGGTTCATGCCACGGACCTGAAGCGGAAAAGCGAGGTTTTCGCCGACGGTCATGTGCGGGAATAGAGCGTAGTTCTGAAACACCATGCCGATGCCGCGCTTGTGGGGCGGGATGTTGTTGATCGGCTCGCCACCGAGCAGGATGTCGCCATGGGTCGCGGTTTCAAAGCCTGCGAGCATCATAAGGCAGGTGGTTTTGCCAGAGCCGGAGGGCCCAAGCATGGTCAGGAATTCACCTTTGCCAATTGCGAGATTTAGGTCTTTGACGACGAGCGTTTCGCCGTCATAGCTCTTTTGAACGCGGTCAAACGCAACAAACGCATCCGATAGGCTGGTATCCAGCAAGGGCGCTTCCTTTTCCCTGATATATCCCAAGGCGTTGTCCCGCCCTCTCTAGGCTGGGAGGCTAACAGGGAACAATTCCGGTTCGCAACTGGGAAATTGGGCTTTTCCTGTGCAGAATTGGAACCCAGGCACCGTGATGCCTAGATTCCAAGCTGCGTGTGCATTCTTAAGGCATCGGGATTTCATTGCCGCGATTCGGAATGTCGTACCCCTTCACGAAAGCAGGGCGCGCGGCCAGTTCGGTGTACCAGCGCTTCACGTTTTCAAACTCATTCAGGTTCACGCGCTGCCACTCATAGCGGCTGGCCCAAGGCCAAATCGCGAAATCGGCAATGCTGAGCGCGTCCCCGGCGACATAGGCGTTTTTGCCAAGCTGGGTGTTGAGCACGCCGTAGAGCCGCGCGGCCTCTCCCTTGAAGCGATCCTCGGCGTAGGGTGCTTTGCCGGGGTTGAACTGGAGGAAGTGATGCGCTTGGCCCAGCATTGGGCCAAAGCCGCCCATTTGCCAGTTGAGCCATTCATAGACCGGCCATTTCGCGGCACCTTCGGGCAGGAATTTCCCGGTTTTCTCGGCCAGATACATCAGGCAAGCCGCACTTTCGAACACAGATTGGCCGGTGTCTTGATCAACGATGGCGGGGATTTTGTTGTTTGGGCTGATTTTTAGGAAGGCGGGGGCGAATTGGTCGTCTTCCATAATGTTGATCTCGTGGATCGTGTAAGCGAGGCCCATTTCTTCAAGCGCGATGGACACCTTGCGGCCGTTGGGCGTGCCCCATGTGTATAGATCGATCATGCGTCTACTCTTTTTGGTTGGTTGAAAAAGTCCACTGCGGTCATCAGTGAATTGGTTTGTGAGGCCAGCCCGCCCAGTTCGGCGGAGGCTTTGACATAGGCGAGCCACTCGGCATCTGCCCACATGCGCGCGCGGCGTGCTTCGCGATCAGCGGCGTTTTCATACATCCAGATATGGATATAGGTGTTGTTGTCGCCGGTTTCGGTTTTCATGTAGGCGATGGGCAGCCCAAGGCATTTGACTTGCGGCGCTTTGCCCATTTTCTCGTAGAGCGCGAGATGGGCGTTGAGCTTGCCCGCGTGGCAGACATAAGTGCGAAGGTCGATCAGCATAGTGGTCTCCGG
>CAZQMR010000176.1:0-7464 GCA_964594465.1 uncultured Rhodobacterales bacterium | reverse complement strand
GCGTAGGTAGAGAATTTGTAGCCGCGGCGGTATTCGAACTTATCGACCGCTTTCATCAGGCCGATGTTACCCTCTTGGATCAGGTCGAGGAATTGGAGGCCGCGGTTTGTGTATTTCTTGGCGATCGAGATAACGAGGCGCAGGTTGGCTTCGACCATCTCTTTCTTGGCGATACGGGCTTCTTTTTCACCCTTTTGCACCTGAGACACCAAACGGCGGTATTCGGAGATGTCGACGCCGACATACTGACCCACTTCGGCCATTTCAGCGCGGATTTCGGTGATTTTTTCGCCGCTGCCTTCGATCATCTGGGCCCATCCGCGCCCTTTGAGGGTCGCAACGCGGTCCATCCAAGTCGGGTCCAGCTCTGCGCCGCGGTAGTTTTCGACGAAGTCACGGCGATTGATGCGATTTTGATCCGCAATTTTCACCATGGCGCTGTCAAGCGACATGATTTTGCGGTTGATGCCGTAGAGCTGGTCAACAAGCGCTTCAATACGGTTGTTGTGAAGGTGAAGAGATTTCACGAGGTCGACGATTTCGGAGCGCAGAGCCTGATATTTTTCTTCGTTGGCTTTGGTGAAGCTGCCATCCTCGTTCAGCGTGGCAGAGATGCGGTCATCCTGCATTGCAGCGAGCTGGTCAAAGTAGGACGCGATCTGGTCGAGGGTTTCAAGAACGCGCGGCTTTAGTTCAGCCTCCATCGCGGCGAGCGACAGGTTGGCAGCCTCGTCCTCATCATCCTCATCGTCGTCATCAGAGGATGTTTGATCCTCATCATCCTCGGCCTTTACAGGCTCTGGTTCCGGTTCCGGTTTTTTGGCGGGTTCCGGGCGATGAGGTGTGGAGCCAAGCGTTGAGCCAACAACGTCTTCTTCGCTATCGTCATCCGGGTTGTCGCCGAAAGTTGTTTCAAGGTCGATCACATCGCGCAACATAATCGCTTCGTCCAGAAGCTCGTCGCGCCAGATGGTGATCGCTTGGAAGGTTAGGGGGCTTTCGCAGAGGCCCGCGATCATTGTGTTGCGGCCAGCCTCAATGCGCTTGGCAATCGCAATCTCGCCTTCGCGCGACAGCAGTTCAACGGACCCCATTTCGCGCAGATACATCCGCACCGGATCATCGGTGCGGTCCAGCGTTTCGTTTTGCTGAGCGGCGGTGACAATATCTTTAGGGCCAGAGGCATCCACCAGTTCGGTCGATTTCGCCTCTTCCTCTTCGGCCTCTTCGGCCTCGATGATGTTGATGCCCATATCAGAGAGCATCGCCATCACGTCTTCGATCTGCTCAGAGCTGACCTGATCCGGTGGCATCACCGAATTCAGCTCATCATACGTGATGTAACCCCGTTTTCGCGCACCCGAAATCATCGCCTTGACGGCGGCTTGGCTCATGTCGAGCGGGGAGCCATCTGTCTGGTCAGATTGAGAAGGGGTCTCGTTGGTGTCTTTAGCGGCCATGCGGCTCTCCTAAATCGGACGGGTGGCGAATCACTTACGGCTGCCTGAGATAGCCTCGCGAATCAGTGATTCGCAATGCTATCTACCCTTTTTTCTTTACCCAAACCTGATCGTCGATCAATTTTTGCAAACGTTGCGACAAATCGGTTTCATGTGACTGCGAACTTCCATCATCTGACAGCGGCTCGCGATGAGCGGTTTCCTTGGCCATACGGGCCTCGTTTAGTCGCCAAGTCAGGCCCTCGTCAGCAAGCCCCGCAAGCTCTGCTTCGGCTTCTGAGGTTTCCTGCGAAATGCCAATCTCGGCCATGTGCTTTGCCAGTTCCTCAACAAGCACAGCGCGGGACGAGCCCACATCTGCACCTTTGGCGAGGTGGCGGTTGGCCCTGATCGGGCCCAGTGCGCGCAGGTCTGGGATGAGGTTTGTGCTGAGCATATGTGTCAGCCGGGTTTCCAGATCGCTGTCTTGCGCTTCTGGGGTGCTACTTAATGTATCTGAGGCGCATGACAAGATGTGATCGCGCAATTGGCTCAAATCAGGATTTAAAATTGTAAGCGTATCGAGCGCGGTTTCAAATTCGTCCACCAGTTGGGGCGCATTGATGCAGGCCAGCAGGATGGCGGCCTCACGCAGGCGCGCCGAGGTTTGGGCATTTTGTGTGGCCGAGGCCAGAAGGGAGGCGCGCGCGGATGGGGTCGGGCCGGAGGGCGACTTGGTGAAGCGGCTTTGGCCGGGTGTGAAGGCGGTGCGCTGCTGCTTTTTCTGCTGGGGCGAGAAGAGATCGCGGCGGCGGGTGCGGACTTCTGCATCATAGTGGCCGCGAATAGACGGGTCTTTGATGAGATTGAGCGCTGTGCGCAGCGAGGCATCAAAGGCGGCGCGGCGCTCGGGGCTGTCCAGAACGCGGCCCTCGGTCTCGCGTTGCCAGAGCAGATCGACCAGCGGGCGGGCTTGATTGAGCAGGTCTGCCATGGCAGCGCGCCCGGAGAGGCGGATCAGATCGTCAGGGTCTTGGCCTTCGGGCATCATTGCAAAGCGCAAGGATTTGCCCGGTTCCAGCAGCGGCAATGCGATCTCGATCAAGCGTTGGGCCGCGCGCACCCCTGCCTTGTCCCCATCGAGCGCAATGATCGGCTCATCGGCCAAGCGCCACATCAAGCGCAACTGGTCCTCGGTAATCGCTGTGCCAAGTGGGGCGACGGCATGCTCGAAACCAGCATTCACCAGCGCGATCACGTCCATGTATCCTTCGGCCACGATCAGGCTTTGGGCCTTGCCTGCCGCTTCGCGCGCCGGACCGTGATTGTAGAGCGCGCGACCTTTGTCAAAGAGCGGGGTTTCGGGCGAGTTCAGGTATTTGGCACGGGCGTTGGGGTCCATGGCCCGCCCGCCCCATGCGATGGCACGCCCACGCGCATCGCGGATTGGGAAGATAATGCGGCTGCGGAACCGATCAAAGGGTGCGCCGCCATCGTCTGGTTTGATGGCAAGACCGCAGGCGACGATGTCTTCTATGGGAAAGTTCTTCGCGAGCAGCGCGTCTGTGAGAGCGCGACGATCGTTGGCGACATAGCCGATTTCAAAGCGCTCCAGATGGGCCGGGGTTAGGCCGCGCCCTTCGAGATATTGCCGCGCGTCAGTGGCTTTGGACGTGTTGAGCTGCAGGCGCGTGAGTTGTGTTGCCGCCTCCATCACATCTGCAAGCTTGCTGCGCTGGTCAGATTTTTCCTTAGCGCGCGGGTCCTGGGCTGGCATTTCAAGCCCGGCCTCGCGGGCGAGGATTTCCACGGCTTCCATAAAGCCAACATTGTCGGTTTCGCGCACAAAGTTCAGCGCGTCGCCCTTCGCGTGGCAGCCAAAGCAGTAATAAAAGCCTTTGCGATCCTCCACATGGAAGGAGGCGGTTTTTTCGGAATGGAACGGGCAGGGAGCCCAATAGTCGCCCTTGCCGGGGTTTGACTTGCGGTTGTCCCACGTGACTTTGCGCGCCACCACTGCGGCCAGTGATGTGCGGGATCGGATCTCGTCAAGGAAGCCGGGTGGTAGACTCATGGGGGCAGTATCGGATTTGCGCCGGGCGGCTGCAAGGGTGGATCGGGTGGATGCCTCCGGCGGAAGTATTTTGGGAAAATCGAAATCTATATGCGCGCTGTATCTTTATTGCTTTTCCGGAATTGTTCCGTTTCAGTCTAGGCATGAGTTTATTTGTTTCGCCTGACCCCGAACAGCCGCTTGTTGGACATGTTGTTGAGCGCGTGCGTGCTGTTGCCAAGCGCGCGCCAAATCACGAGGCTGTGGTTTGCGGGGCGGAGCGCCTGACTTGGGCTGAATTTGATCTGCGCATCAACAAAGTGGCGAATTTGCTGATTGGTTTGGGAGTAGGGCATGGGGATCGGGTCGCGATCCTTGATAAGAATTCGCTGCCCTTTGCCGAGGTGTTTATGGGAGCGTTGCGGGCCGGGGCGTGCATTACGCCGCTCTCAACTATGGCTGCTGGCGAGGCGCTTCACAAAATGATCGTGGATAGTGGGGCCAAAGTGCTTTTGGTGAGCGAAGCGATGCGCCCGCTGGTCGATGAGTTTGCCGTGGATTTGGACGGGCTGGTGCCCGGTGGGTTGATTGCGCTGGATTTTGCGGCTGAGGGATGGGGCGCGTATGAGCCGCTGGTTGCTCAGAGCAGCATCGATGACCCGATGATCCCGCTAACCTTCAACGATCGCTTTGACATCATCTACTCCTCGGGCACCACCGGCACGCCCAAGGGGATTCTCCATGATCACAAAATGCGCGCCGTGCAGATGGCCCGGATCGAGCTGAGCGGATATACCAACAAGACACGCACGCTGCTCTCCACGCCGCTTTATTCTAACACCACGATTGTCGCCTTCCTGCCCACGCTGGTGGCCGGCGGCACGGTTGTTCTGATGCCCAAATTTGACGCCCGCGAATATGTGCAAATCGCCGAGGCCGAGCGCATCACCCACACGATGCTGGTCCCGGTGCAGTACCAGCGCATCATGGCGCTTCCCGATCTTGGACGCTTTGATCTGAGTTCAATGGAGACAAAATTTTCCACCTCCGCCCCGCTGCGGGCCGATCTCAAGCGCGATGTTTTGGCGCGGTTCCCCGGTGGGTTGATCGAGTATTATGGCCTGACCGAAGGCGGGGGCACTTGCATCCTGCCAGCGCATGAGCATCCCGACAAACTGCACACAGTCGGCACGCCTGCCCCTGACGTAGAAATACGCCTGATCGATGAGGAGGGGCGCGAGGTGCCTCTAGGCAGCGTCGGCGAAATTTGCGGGCGCTCGCCTGCGATGATGGTCGGGTATTTCGGGCGCGAGGATCTGACCGAGGCCACGCTTTGGCGCTCGCCTGAGGGGGATGTGTTTTTCCGCACCGGCGATATGGGACACTTCGATGAGGACGGGTTTCTGATGCTAAGCGACCGGATCAAGGACATGATCATCTCTGGCGGTTTGAACATTTTCGCCAATGATCTTGAGTTGATGCTGCTGGACGACCCGGACGTTGACGACGCGGCTGTGATCGGCATGCCGAGCGAAGATTGGGGCGAGACGCCGCTGGGCGTTGTGGTTTTGGCAAAGGGGGCTGCGCGAGGGGTTGAGCAGATCAAAGCTGCAGCGAACGCGCGGCTTGGCAAGAGCCACCGTTTGGCGGGAGTTGTTGCGCGTGAAGATATGCCGAGAAGTTCGATTGGCAAAATTTTGAAACGGGAATTGCGGGATTATTATGCCAAAGACTGGATCGCCTGACATGTTGGAACGGCTTGAAAAGGCGAAGGAAATCGCGGCCGCAGCGGGGGGGCTCGGTATGACGTTCTTTGCCGATATCTCCAAGCTCGACATCTCAGCCAAGGGCCATCAGGACTTGGTGTCCAACGCTGATCTGGACGTCGAGACCTTCGTGCGCACTGAGCTGGCCAAGGCGTTCCCGCAGGATGGGATTGTCGGCGAAGAGCACGCCCCGGTCGCAAGCAAAAGCGGCTGGACTTGGGTGATTGACCCGATTGATGGCACCGCGAATTTCGTGAAGGGCATTCCGGCGTGGTGCGTAATTCTGGCCTGCGTGCGTGACGACAAAACCCGGATCGGGGTGATCCACAACCCCAATGTGGGCGAGACGTTTTGGAGCGCGGAGGGCACCGGCGCTCATGTCAATGACCGCGCGCTGAGCATCTCATCCGCTACGAGCTTCAAAGAGGGGCGCTTGGGCATCGGCTCTAACGGGCGCACCAGCCCCGATGACGTGCCGAAACTTCTGGGGGACCTGATCGGGCGCGGCGGTCTGTTTTATCACAACTCCTCGGGCGGGCTGATGCTGGCCTATGTCGCGGCCGGGCGGCTGCTGGGCTACGCGGAGGCGCATATGAACGCTTGGGATTGCCTTGCGGGGCAGCTCTTGATTGCGGAGGCTGGGGGGCGGGTTGAGGACCAAAGCGCGGACGATATGATTGCCAATGGCGGGCGGGTGATTGCCGGGCCGCCTGCGCTGTTTGATGAGATATTGGCGATGGCACAAAAGGCGTACAGGGCTTAGGCTTTGGGTCTTTTGCGTAATAGAATTATGGGAGTGCAATGAAGGACCCTTGGGATCCGGAGATCCGATATAAAATACTGCGGGATGCGGATTTTTACGCCCTAGAATACGCGCGCATTCTAACTCAGATAAACGATCTAGTTCGTCCGGTTTGTACACGCTTCGCATACAAGAATCATTATCGAGCTGTGGCAACATATGAAGTACGTGCTTTGCCGTCAGAACTGAAAGGCTGGGTCTATGATTATGTCAGCCTTGCAGACGAGCACATCTCGCACCATTTTTGCGATTTTACGATACGTGACAAAGGGCTGGACCTGCTTCCCGATATTTTTTCTACGTACAATCACGCCGTTGTAACGGAAACTGTCCGGGATTTTTTTATCACAGAAGACCCTGAAGGGTGTCAGTTTTTCCCCATCAGAATTGTGGCGACAAAAACGGATCGGGAACGCGATGAGCCGCGCTTTGCGGTCATGCCACGGCGGTTTTTTCAGTATGAGGGTGATGCGTATGATGGGCTTGAACCTCAAAATGCGGGGGTTGATTTTGCCGCAAAGCGAACCCGGGTTGCGTTTGAAAAAATGAAGGCGGCGCAACTGTTTGCAGCTCAGTTTCCGATTTTTTCCGCTGGGTTAGATTTAAAAACGCCGGTTTTCAATCGAGCAACATTTCGCAAGATGAAGGAGCGCGGTTTTACCGGGTTGGTTGAGTGTGAGACCGATACATATTTAGGCAATAAAGATGATTGGCAGTGCGTAGGACATGTCAATTTCCGCTCGGAGGACGATTTGAATCCCGATCAAAAAAAGGCAACCCCGTCACAAGTTTCCTCCAACGGTTCAAACGCTAGCGATCACCCGCCCCGCAGGCGCATCATTAGCCAGACTTCGCTGTCCTTGGCCACCGGCTCCGTCAGGCTGGAGGCGATCACGCGGCCATCAACGGCGACGGAGACTCCTGCCTCGATTGCTTCGTCGAGGCCAGGGTGGAGTTTGACGAGGCCGCTCAGGACCTCGCCCACGTTTTTGGCTTCAACCTCAACGCTTTCGGCCCCGCCTGCGAATTTGCGCAGGCCGGACCAGAGGTTTACTTCAACCATTGGGATGCAATCCTTTTTTGATTGAATAGCGCACCAGAATTCGCGTTTGGAATGTGCATTTGCACATGGAAAGGCAGCGAATTCTGGTTCTGTTCAAAAGGATTGCACTTAGCCTTTGGCTTGGTTGTCTAGCGCTTCGAGGATGCGGGGCGGTGACATCGGCAGCTCTTTAAGACGCACACCAGCTGCCCCAGACACTGCATTGGCAATCGCCGCAAGTGGTGGGCAAATTGATGTCTCACCCACGCCGCGCACACCGTAAGGGTGGCCCGGATTTGGCACTTCAACAATCACCGTGTCGATCATTGGCAAATCAGAGGCGACCGGGATGCGGTAATCAA
>CAZQMR010000175.1:0-7519 GCA_964594465.1 uncultured Rhodobacterales bacterium | reverse complement strand
AAAAGTGCTTTGATCGAAACTGACGCTGAGTTCTTTTTCGAGCAGGCGCAGGGCGAGGTGGTAGAGCGAGGGCTGGGCCAGCTCGGCGGTTAGGGCGGCGTGGAGATCGGGGCGATGTTCGTGGACTTTCATGAGGTTCAAGTTGCGATTGCCGAGCATGAATTCGATCAGGCGGTACTGGTGTGACTGGAAGCCGGAGGAGGCGCCGAGGTCTTCGCGAAACGTGGTGTAGTCGCTGGGGGTCATGGTGCGCAGGACGTCCCATGCGTTGTTGAGCTGCTCAAAGATGCGGGCCACGCGGGAGAGCATTTTGAAGACGAGCCTTGGGTCGCCGGTGGTCAGCGTGTCACGGGCGGCGCTGAGTTCGTGCAGGATCAGTCGCATCCACAGCTCTGAGGTTTGATGCTGCACAATGAACAACAGCTCGTCATGGGCGTGGGACAGTGGGCTTTGAGCCGACAGCAGAGCATCCATGCCAAGGTAATCACCGTAGCTCATGTCCTTGGCAAAGGACATTTTGGCACCATCACTTGCCGGATCATAGCTTTGAGACATCTGGGTGGATCCTTTTGGGGGACGCGGGGCGAGGTCAGATTCGTATTTACTTTATGTTTAAAACTTTAGACTTGAAATAACAACGGCTGAAGGATAGCTTTGTATCAAATCTCTCGTTCCAAGAGGATCGGCCTATGCGTGTTGCTTGTTTTGGCGGCGGCCCTGCGGGGTTATATTTCGCGATATCGTTAAAGCTTCGTCAGCCCACGACCGATATCACGGTTTTTGAGCGCAATAAGTCTGATGACACGTTTGGCTGGGGCGTTGTGCTTTCAGATGAGACGTTGGACAATTTGAAGGCCAACGATCCTGTCAGCGCGGCAGCCATCCGCAAGGAATTCGCCTACTGGGATGATATTGCGGTGCATTATCGTGGCGAGAGCCATGTTTCCAGCGGGCATGGCTTTTGCGGGATTGGGCGTAAGACGCTGCTTATTTTGCTGCAAGAACGCGCCATTGAACTGGGTGTGAAGCTCGAATTTGAAGCGCAGATTGAGGACGTGGAAGCACGGGCCAAAGAGTATGATTTGGTTGTCGCGTCCGATGGGTTGAATTCGCAGACACGGGCGGTTTTTGCGGATCAGTTTAAGCCGGATATTGACACGCGCGCCTGTAAATTCGTCTGGCTCGGCACCAAGCAAAAATTTGACGATGCGTTTACGTTTATCTTTGAGGAGACGGATAAGGGCTGGCTTTGGGCCCATGCGTATTCCTTTGATGCGCAGACCTCGACCTTTATCGTTGAGACTGATCAGTCGACATATGACGCTTATGGTTTTGGGGAGATGAACCAGCAAGAGAGCATCGCGGTTTGTGAAGAGGTGTTTAAGGACTGGCTGGGTGAGCACAGCCTGATGACCAATGCCAGCCATATTCGCGGGTCAGCCTGGATCAGCTTCCCGCGGGTTTTGTGCGAAAAATGGAGCCATGAGAATATCGTGCTGATGGGGGACGCTGCTGCGACGGCGCATTTTTCCATTGGGTCCGGGACCAAGCTGGCACTTGAGAGTTCAGTGGCCTTAGCGAAATTCGTAACTGAAAAGGACACGCTGGAAGAGGCGTTTGCGATCTATGAAGAGGAGCGCCGGCTTCAGGTTTTGCGCCTACAATCAGCCGCGCGTAACTCGCTGGAGTGGTTTGAGGATTTGGATCGCTATCTGGGGCTTGATCCGGTGCAGTTTAACTACTCTCTCCTGACCAGATCCCAGCGCATCAGCCACGAGAACCTGCGCTTGCGCGATGCAGATTGGCTGCACAGTGCTGAGGCGTGGTTTCAGGAGCAGGCAGGCGGGGGCCGCAATCAGGTGCGTGCGCCGATGTTTGCACCTTTCAAGCTGCGAGACATGAAACTGAGCAACCGGGTCGTGGTCTCACCCATGGCGCAGTACAAGGCCGTGGATGGCGCGCCGACCGATTGGCATTTTGTGCATTATGCGGAGCGGGCCAAGGGCGGTGCGGGGCTGGTCTACACAGAGATGACATGTGTGTCGCCAAGCGGGCGGATCACGCCGGGCTGTCCGGGTTTGTATGCGCCAGAGCATGAGGCCGCCTGGGCGCGGCTTTGCGATTTTGTTCACGCGGAAACGGATGCCAAAATTTGCTGCCAGATTGGGCATGCAGGGCGCAAAGGTTCTACGCAGCTTGGATGGGAGGAAATGGATGCGCCGCTCAAGGATGGAAATTGGGAATTGATCTCGGCCTCACCGCTTCCTTGGACCAAGAAGAACTCGGTTCCCACGGCCATGACGCGAGACGACATGGACCGCGTGCGCGATGAGTTTGTGGCTGCCGCAGAAATGGCAGAGCGTGCAGGTTTTGACATGATCGAGCTGCATGCGGCGCATGGGTATTTGATCTCTAGTTTTATCTCGCCTGCGTCCAATTGGCGGGAAGACGACTATGGCGGCACGCTGGAAAACCGCATGAAATATCCGCTTGAGGTTTTTGAGGCGATGCGGGCGGTCTGGCCAGCGCAAAAACCGCTCTCGGTTCGGATTTCCGCCAATGACTGGATCGGGGAACAGGGGGTGACGCCGCAAGACGCTGTTGAGATTGCGAGGGCCTTTGGGGAGGCAGGGGCGGACATTATTGATGTCTCAGCAGGCCAAACCACACCAAATGGCACCCCGGTTTATGGCCGCATGTTCCAAACGCCGTTCTCGGATCGCATTCGCAACGAGACTGGCATTGCGACGATGGCGGTTGGAAATATCTACGAGCCGGACCACGTCAATTCGATCTTGATGGCCGGTCGCGCTGACCTTGTGTGTTTGGCGCGTCCTCATCTTGCGGATCCTTATTGGACCTTACATGCAGGAACAGAAATTGGGGATAGGGCTGCAAATTGGCCGCTGCCGTATCATGCGGGTCGGGATCAGGCATGGCGCTTGTCGGATCGTCAATCAGAGGGGACATAAAATGACAGCACAAGAAAAACCGATGCAAGAACCCGTTTCCAAGGAGCGTTTGCGGCTTTGGCTACGCCTATTGAAAACCACGCGGCTGGTCGAGGCTGAATTGCGCGAACGCTTACGGCTTCAGTTTCAAACAACACTGCCGCGTTTTGACGTAATGTCGGCGCTTTATCGGGCGGATGGTGGATTGAAAATGAGCCAGCTGTCGCGGCGCTTGATGGTATCAAACGGCAATGTGACTGGAATTGTGGACCGGCTGAGCGAAGAAGGTTTTCTCGTGCGACAAGCGGTGCCGGGCGACAAACGTGCTGCGCTAGTGCGATTGACGAAGAAGGGGTGCGAGGAGTTTGAAACTCAGGCCAAAGAGCATGAGGCTTGGGTGAGCGAGCTTCTGGGCGGCATTGATGGTGCCACAAGTGCGTCGATTGCCGATTTGCTCAACACTTCGTTAATCCTTGAGACTGAGGAAGAGAGCCATGGCAGCTGATCCCAAACATTTCCTCTTGAACGTCGAGAACCGGATCGCGCGGGTGGCGCTAGACCGGCCTGAGCGCAAAAATCCCCTGACTTTTGACAGCTATGCTGAGCTGCGCGATTGGTTCCGCGATCTGGTCTATCGTGACGATGTTGATGCAGTGGTCTTCGCGTCAAATGGTGGCAATTTCAGCTCTGGTGGCGACGTGCATGACATCATTGGTCCGCTCACCAAGATGAGCATGAAGGAGCTTTTGACCTTCACGCGCATGACCGGCGATCTGGTCAAGGCGATTGTGAATTGCGGCAAGCCGGTGATTGCGGCGGTCGATGGGATTTGCGTGGGGGCGGGGGCGATCATTTCGATGGCGTCTGATCTTAGGATCGCGACGCCAGAGGCAAAAACCGCGTTTCTGTTTACCCGCGTGGGTCTTGCTGGATGTGATATGGGGGCTTGTGCGATCCTGCCGCGTATCATTGGCCAAGGTCGCGCGGCAGAGCTGCTTTATACCGGGCGCGCAATGTCAGCGGATGAGGGCGAGCGTTGGGGGTATTTCAATCGGATTGTGCCGGGTGCGGAGCTGGATAGTGCCGCAAAGGAGATCGCCACGCGCATCGTTGCCGGCCCAAATTTCGCGCATATGATGACGAAAACCATGTTGGCGCAGGAATGGTCCATGTCGATTGAGCAAGCGATCGAGGCGGAGGCACAAGCTCAGGCGATTTGTATGCAGACGGGTGATTTCAAACGCGCCTATGACGCCTTTGTTGCCAAAGAAAAACCTGTGTTTGAGGGGGATTGATGGCTGATACGTCTTTCCTGAGCTGGCCGTTTTTCGAGGACAGGCATCGTGCGCATGCGGCCGCGTTGGATCAATGGGCTGTGCGCGAGCTTGGGGATGTCGATCACAGCGATATTGATCAGTCCTGCCGCGATTTGGTTGCTAAGCTGGGCCGCGATGGGTGGTTGAATTCAACGGCTGCGATGTCGGGTGAAGCGCTTGATGTGCGCAGCTTGTGCCTCTCGCGGGAGGTTTTGGCGCGCCAAGATGGATTGGCAGATTTCGCCTTTGCAATGCAAGGGCTTGGCACGGGCGCGATTTCATTGTTCGGGACGCCCGATCAACAAGCAGACTGGCTGCCAGAAACGCGCAGTGGTAGGGCCATCTCGGCGTTTGCTTTAACGGAGCCACAATCTGGCTCGGACGTTGCCAATTCTGAGATGACAGCTGTTGAGGACGGGAATGATTACATTCTGAACGGCGAAAAAACGTGGATCTCAAATGGTGGGATCGCAGATGTTTACACAGTTTTTGCCCGGACCGGCGAGGCGCCGGGTGCGCGTGGTTTGTCGGCCTTTGTTGTGACGCCTGATCTGCCCGGATTTGACGTTGTTGAGCGTTTGAAAGTGATGGCGCCGCATCCGCTGGCGCATTTGCGGTTTAGCGATATGCGCGTTCCGAAATCTGCGCTGATTGGCGCGGCGGGGGCTGGTTTCAAGATTGCCATGTCCGTGCTCGATGTTTTTCGCTCGACCGTAGCGGCCGCAGCACTTGGCTTTGCGCGACGTGCGTTGGACGAGGCATTGGCGCGGGTCACGGCGCGGCACATTCGAGATGCGCCCATGGCAGACTTGCAGATGGTGCAGGGTCACATCGCGGACATGGCGGTGGATGTGGATGCAAGTGCTTTGCTGATTTACCGTGCGGCATGGGCCAAGGACAGTGGCGCACCGCGTGTGACCCGTGAGGCGGCTATGGCCAAGCTTTTTTCCACGGATCAAGCGCAAAGCGTCATAGATCGTGCCGTGCAATTGCATGGGGGCGACGGGGTGCGAGTTGGCCAGAAGGTCGAAGAACTTTATCGGGATATCAGGGCGTTGCGCATTTATGAGGGTGCCTCGGACGTGCAACGGATTGTGATCGCACGCCAAACATTAGCAGAGTTTCAAGGAGGACGGTGATGCTTGGACCAAGCGCACATATTGATACGTTTTCGCGGGACAATTTGCCACCAGCCGCAGTTCAGCCTGATTTCTTGAGTGGGCAAACCGATTATCCAGACCGGATCAACGCTGCGGTTGAGATGACGGATGCGATGGTTGGAAAAGGGTTTGGCGACAACACCGCATTGATCGGGAATGGCCGGCGGCGCACTTACAAAGAACTTTCAGACTGGACCAATCGTTTGGCCCATGCACTGCGCGATGATCTTGGCATCAAGCCCGGCAACCGCGTGCTGATCCGATCCGCCAACAACCCGGCTATGGTTGCCGCATGGCTTGCTGCGACAAAAGTTGGCGCTGTGGTGGTCAATACAATGCCAATGCTGCGCAGCGGCGAACTGGAAGCTATCATCGATAAGGCCGAAATCAGCCATGCGTTATGTGACACGCGGTTGATGGATGAATTGGCGCTGGCGGAAAAGAGTTCTAAGTATCTCAAGTCGGTCGTGGGCTTTGATGGGACTTCCAATCACAATGCAGAATTGGATCGGATTGCGCTAGAAAAGCCGGTGCAATTTGAAGCGGCGGACACTGGACGCGATGACGTGGCCCTTCTGGGATTTACGTCCGGCACGACTGGCAATCCCAAAGCAACCATGCATTTCCATCGTGACTTGCTGATGGTTGCTGACGGCTATGCTCAGGAAATTCTGGGCGTTGTTCCAGAGGATGTGTTTGTCGGCTCACCACCGCTTGCTTTCACCTTTGGTCTGGGCGGGCTCGCGATTTTTCCACTGCGCTTTGGTGCAGCCGCAACATTGCTGGAAGCGGCGACACCGCCAAACATGATTGAAATCATTGAGAAGTATAAAGCGACGGTTTGCTTCACTGCACCAACCGCTTACCGCGTAATGATGCGCGCGATGGACGAGGGCGCGGATTTATCGAGCTTGCGCGCTGCGGTCTCTGCGGGGGAAAGCCTTCCTGCGCCGGTTTATGACGAATGGATGCAAAAAACCGGGAAACCAATGCTTGATGGCATTGGCGCGACAGAAATGCTCCATATTTTCATTTCCAATCGCTTTGCAGATCACCGCCCGGGTTGCACCGGCAAACCAGTCACGGGATATGAGGCCAAAATTATTGGCGAGGATGGAAAGGAACTTCCTTTTGGTTCTGTTGGTCGATTAGCAGTGCGTGGTCCTACCGGGTGCCGCTACCTGGCAGATGACCGCCAAGCGACATATGTCAAAGACGGTTGGAACGTGACGGGTGATAGTTTTCGCCAGGATGAGGCTGGATATTTTTACTTCGTCGCGCGCAACGACGATATGATCATTTCCTCTGGGTACAATATTGCCGGGCCAGAGGTTGAAGCGGCGCTATTATCGCATGAGGCCGTTGTGGAATGCGGTGTTGTGTCGGCACCTGACCCAGACCGTGGTGCCATTGTGGAAGCCCATGTCGTGCTTGCTGAGGGGCATATCGAAAGTGCTGAGATCGTTCAGGCGCTTCAGGATCATGTTAAGGCAATGATTGCGCCATACAAGTATCCGCGAAGTGTCAAGTTTATCGATGAACTTCCCAAGACCCCAACAGGCAAGATCCAGCGGTTTCGGTTGCGGCAAAATTCATAGCGCAAGAGCGAGCTTCGCGATCCAACAAATTTTCAATGATAAGGATGCCTCAAGATGGCACATTCAAATATTCACCCTGATGGCTGGTTACCTGCCAAAGGGTATGCCAACGGCTTTCTCTCCGCTGACGGCCACTTGTTTGTGGGTGGTCAAATCGGCTGGAATGCAGAGCAGGTTTTTGAAACCCACGACTTTATAGGCCAGATGGAGCAAACTCTGCGCAATATCCTGGCGGTTGTGCAAAAGGCTGGAGGCACAGCGGAGGATATTGTGCGGCTGACTTGGTTCGTCACTGACAAGAAAGAATACGCGCGCCGTCAGCGTGAGGTTGGCGAAATCTATCGCAAGGTTTTGGGCCGACATTTCCCTGCGATGACAATGGTGGTCGTTGCTGGGCTTGTTGAAGATGAGGCATTGATTGAGATCGAGGCAACGGCTGTGATAGCATGACCTATTTAACATAATTACCATTATGCGAAATTGGGATGTACGCG
>CAZQMR010000174.1:0-7539 GCA_964594465.1 uncultured Rhodobacterales bacterium | reverse complement strand
TGCATGCGCGCCATTGGTCAGGCCGAAAAAGCGCTGGAGCTGATGTGCAAACGCGGTCTTGATCGCCAGGCGTTTGGCAAGAAAATCGCAACGCTGGGTGCGAATTTCGACATCATCGCCAATGCGCGCATGGAAATCGAACAGGCCCGTCTGCTGTGCCTCAAGGCCGCTTGGATGATGGATCAAGGCGATCCGCGCGCCGCTGCCCCTTGGATCAGCGCCATTAAAGTGGTCGCGCCAAATGTGGCCCTTAGCGTCACCGACGAGGCGGTACAGATGTTCGGTGCACAGGGCATTTCCCAAGACACGCCGCTTGCGCGTCAATGGACCCATGTGCGCACATTGCGCCTCGCGGACGGCCCAGATGCTGTGCATCGCCGTCAGGTCGCCCGCAACGAGCTGAAAAAATATACGCAGGAAAAGATCACCTGATGAGCGACATCCCTCAAACCATGAAAGCCCTTGTGCAGCTGCGCGAGGGCTACGAGCCAACCGCGACTGGCCCCTATATCGAAAGCCTTGAGCCCTACCTTGAGGAGCGCGAAATTCCCGTACCCACACCGGGGCCGGGCCAAGCGTTGATCAAACTGCGTGTGGCCTCGGTCAATCCGTCGGATATCCACTTCATCAAAGGCGAATACGGCCAGCCGCGTGTGAAAGATGCGCCTGCCGGGTTTGAAGCTTGCGGTGATGTGGTGGCGGCAGGCAAAGGCGCGGAAGGGCTGATCGGGCAGCGCGTGGCGTTTGTCGCAACCGCCTCAGGGTCTTGGGCCGATTATGCCCTGACAGACGCGATCACCTGCATTCCTCTGCGCCCTGATGTCAGCGACGAAGATGGCGCGGCGCAAATCGTCAACCCGCTCACGGCCATGGCCATGGTTGAAATCGCGGCAGGTGAGGGCGACAGCTTCATTGCTTCTGCCGCAACCTCGCAGCTTGGCAAGCTGATGATTGCAGCGGGCCGGGATCGGGGCATGAAACCGATTGCTGTCGTGCGTCGCGGCGAAACTGCGCCTGCGCTCAAAGAACTTGGTGCTGAGGCCGTGCTGGTCACGTCCGAGCCGGATTTCGCCAAGACTGCCGCTGCAACTCTTCGCGATCTCAAGCCGCGCGTTTTCCTTGACGCGGTTGGAGATCAAATCGCCGCTGATCTATTCTCCATGATGCCCAACCGCGCGCGCTGGGTGTCCTACGGCAAGCTTAGCTCAGAGCCGCCAAAGCTCACGCAAATGGGCCAGTTCATCTTTATGGACAAGCATATCGAAGGATTCTGGCTCACCAAATGGATGCGCACAACGCCGCCTGACGTGCAAATGAAGGTCGTCCAAGAGGTGCAAGCCCGCTTTGCCGATGGCCGCTGGAGCACAGATGTTTCTGCCCGCGTGCCGCTGTCAAAAGCCATGGCGGAGATGCCCGCCGCGCTCAAGAAAACCGATGGCAAAGTGATGCTGATGGCGGGTTAAGTGATCGCCCGCCAGCCAATATCCTTGCGATAGAAACCATCCTCCCATTGGATGGTTTCAACAGCCTTATAGGCCGCATCGCGCGCCTCGGTGAGCGATGATCCACGCGCGGTAACTGCCAAAACACGCCCACCACTGGCTTCAATTCCATTTGCGCCAGCCTTTGTCCCCGCATGAAACACCACAACGTCATCGCTGGCGGCATCTTCCAAGCCACTGATCGCACTGCCTTTTTGATAGGAGCCCGGATACCCCTTGGCCGCCATCACAACCGTCAGCGCATGATCCTGAGCCCAATTAAGCTGAGCCTGATCAAGGCGGCCCTCCGCACAAGCCAGCATCGCATCAAGTGCTTGCGCCCCAAGGCGGATCATCAGCGCCTGACATTCCGGATCCCCGAACCGCGCGTTGTATTCAACAAGGCGCGGCTGCCCGTCCTTGATCATCAACCCAACAAACAGCACGCCGTGATAAGGCGTGCCACGCTCAGCCATAACCTTCACGCAAGGGGCCACGATTTCATTGAGCGTCTTGGCTGTAACCGCTTCATCCATGATCGGTGCGGGTGAATAAGCCCCCATGCCACCGGTATTGGGCCCCTTATCGCCATCATAAGCCCGCTTGTGATCTTGCGCTGTGCCGATGGGCAGCAAATTCTCACCATCACACAAAACGAAGAACGACGCTTCCTCGCCTTCCATAAACTCCTCGATCACCACCTCTGATCCGGCATCACCAAACGCGCCGTCAAAGATCATCTCAAGCCCCGCCAGCGCCTCGTCCATATCCATGGCCACGATCACGCCTTTGCCCGCAGCCAATCCGTCGGCCTTGATCACAATCGGCGCGCCTTGCGCGGTCACATAGGCAATCGCCTCGGCCTTATCCGTGAACCGGGCATAAGCCGCAGTTGGCGCGGCGCAAGCATCACAAATTTCCTTCGTGAACGCCTTGCTAGCCTCCAGTTGAGCCGCTTCCTGTGAGGGGCCAAAGGTCAAAATGCCAGCCCGGCGCAAGTCATCCGCAACACCCGCAGCCAATGGCGCTTCGGGGCCAACAATCACAAAGCCGATGGATTGCTCGGCGCAAAATTCCACGACAGCGGCTCCGTCCAGAATGTCTAGATGGACACATTCCGCGACCTTTGCGCAGCCCGGATTGCCCGGCGCGACGATAAGCTTATCGCATTTGGGGTTCTGTGAAACCGCCCAGGCCAAAGCATGTTCGCGCCCACCACTTCCCAAAATCAGAATGTTCATATCGCGCTTGCTCCTTGGCCTTTGTTTGCGCGTCTTCTAAGCTGCTCACAGACGAGAAACAAGCGAGCCTCTATGTCTGATTTGATCGACGACCCGGAACCCGGCCAAAACACCCCTGAATACTCCGTTGGAGAGATCACGGGGGCCATCAAACGCACCCTTGAGCGTAGTTTTGAGAGGGTGCGCGTGCGTGGTGAAATCGGGCGGGTGATGCTTGCGCGTTCTGGACATTATTATTATGATCTCAAGGACGAAAACAGCGTCATTGCTTGCAACACTTGGAAAGGGCAGGCCTCGCGCCTGACGGTCAAGCCTGAGGAAGGGCTTGAGGTTATCGTAACCGGTAAGCTCAGCACCTATGGGCCGCAATCCAAGTACAATCTGAATGTCGACGACATCGTTGTAGCGGGTGAGGGCGCATTGCTCGCGATGCTGGAAAAGCGTCGCAAGAAGCTTGCCGCTGAGGGCCTGTTTGACGAAGAGCGCAAAATGCCACTGCCTTATCTGCCTGAGGTGATCGGCGTTGTGACCTCGCCTTCGGGGGCTGTGATCCGGGATATTTTGCACCGCTTGCGGGATCGTTTCCCGCGCAAAGTGCTGCTTTGGCCCGTCGTGGTGCAGGGCGATAAATGCGCGCCCGAAGTGAGTGCTGCGATTGCCGGCTTCAATGCGATAGATGAAGATCACAAGCTTCCCCGCCCGGACTTGATTATTGTCGCGCGCGGTGGTGGCTCGGTCGAAGACCTCTGGGGCTTCAACGAAGAAGCCGTGATCCGTGCCGTTGCGGCCAGCGACATTCCAGTGATTTCAGCCGTGGGTCACGAGACAGATACCACACTCATCGATTTCGCCTCTGATCGCCGCGCGCCAACACCCACCGCTGCCGCTGAAATGGCCGTGCCCGTGCGCGTTGATCTTCTCGCCCATATTGCCGCCCTTGATGAACGCCGTATTCGCGCTGGCGGCATGGCGCTCCAAACCCGTGCCCAACGCTTGCGCGATTTGGCCCGCGCTTTGCCCAAGCCCGAAGCGATCCTGTCAGAGCGCCTGCAACGCCTTGATCGCAGTGCCGAAAATCTGCCTCGCGCTTTGCGCCAACTCACGTCAAACAAGCGCGCAGCACTGGCTGCCAGCCGGGCAGGTGGCTTTGGCCCCGCCTTGCTCACCCAGCGCCTGTTGCGTGCGTCCGATCGTCTTGAAACCCGTGCAAATTCGCTCGCACCGCTCTTGTCGCGTCGAGTTGAACTTGGTTCTTCCAAACTGTCAGGTATCGCCAATCGCTTGCATCCACGTCACTTGCAAACGCTCATGTCGCGCAAATCTGAACCGCTGGTTCTCGCGCTTACAAGGCTGACGAACCTCGCAACGAGGCAAACAACAGGTCTGCGGGCACGGCTCAACGAACTAGACCGTGTGCGCACGACGCTGGGCTACGAGGCAACGCTTGCGCGAGGTTATGTGGTTGTGCGGGGCGCCGATGGCTTGCTGCTTGCGGAAAAGGCGAAGGCCGAGAAAGAAGCCGCCCTTGAGCTGCAATTCCGCGATGGCCGGTTGAAAGTCGGAGAAGGCGCGCCTGTTAAGAAGCCCGCACGCAAGCCAAAACCTGCTCCCAAAGGCGAGCAGGGCTCACTCTTTTAAATCAAACACCAAGATCCGGCCCGATGCACGGCAGGGGCACATTGTCCATGCGGTCCAGCTTAAGCTCCTGATCCTCAGGCGCCTCGTCTGCACGTACAAAAATATCCCCATCACGGCGATACATTTGCCAGCATTGCAGATCGAGATTGTCTTCATAGAGGAAGCAAAGCGATGACCCATCATTGTGCCATGCACCCGCCGTGCAAGTGCCATCGCGGTGTTGCCAAAGCGAGCGACGCCCTTTGAAGAACTGCTCGGCACCAAAGGGCGTGCCTTCAAAGCTGAAATAAAGCGTCTTGTCTTTGCTCAGCTCTTCAAACTCATTGGGTGAGATCAGGTCCAGCGCCTGCGCCGGGCCTGCGATAAGGGCAAGGAAAAGGCTGACCGCCTTAATCATTGCGCACGAGTTTGGTGAGACGGTCAAATACAGGCTCAGACGCGGCAATCACCTCGCCATTGTTCATGACATTTGCATCTGGCGTTACAGGGCCAACCATGCCGCCCGCCTCTTTGACCAACAGTAACCCGGCGGCCAAATCCCAAGCCTCCAGCTTGCGCTCCCAAAAACCATCATAGCGGCCAGCGGCAACATAAGCCAAATCAAGCGCTGCTGACCCGGATTGACGGATCGCGGCACAAGCGGGTGCAATCCGCGCCATATCTTGAAGGGCGGTTGGCAAGTCACCTCTGCCGCTGGATGGGAAGCTCGTGCAAAACACCATATCCATTAGATCGCGTCGCCCAGACACCCGCATTCGCGTGTCATTCATCCAAGCACCGGCACCCTTTTCAGCGACAAACATCTCGTCCTTAACAGGGTCAAACACAATCGCTGAAACAATCTCGCCCTTATGCTCCAGTGCAATCGAGATCGACCAATGGGGCAGACCATGTAGAAAATTCGTTGTGCCATCCAGCGGATCGACGATCCAGCGCCGGGTCGGGTCTGCGCCCTTAACCTCTTCGCTTTCCTCGCCAAGCCAGCCATAATTCGGGCGCGCTTCGGTCAGCTCCTCGCGGATGGTTTCCTCCGCCATGTGATCCGCACGGCTCACGAAATCGCCCGGACCTTTGGACGTGACCTGAAGCTTTTCGACCTCGCCAAAATCCCGCAACAGCCTGCGCGAGGCTTTGCGCGCAGCCATGATCATTACATTAATATTGGCGGAGCCTTGCTGTAGCATGGATCAGGACGCTCGCTCTGTATATTCCATCGAAATCGTATCGACGACAATCGCTTCATCTTGACCCACAAAGGGCGGCACCATCACGCGCACGCCATTGTCCAGAACCGCAGGCTTAAAGCTGTTGGCAGCGGTTTGGCCCTTCACGACAGGCTCGGTTTCTACAATCGTGCAGATCACCTTTTGCGGCAGCGACGCGCTCAGCGCTTCGTTCTCATGATATTCAATCGTGATCGTCATACCGTCCTGCAAAAACGGGCGACGCTCGCCCAGAATATCCGCAGGCAGCTCGATCTGATCATAGGTTTCCGTGTCCATGAACACCAGCATTCCGTCATTCTCATACAAGAACTGCTGGTCCTTCTGCTCAAGCCGCACCTTCTCGACCTTATCGGCCGCGCGAAATCGCTCATTGAGCTTGGAGCCATTGCGCAGGTTCTTCATTTCCACTTGCGCAAACGCCCCGCCTTTGCCCGGCTTCACATGGCCAACCTTCACGGCAACCCACAGCCCGTCATTATGTTCCAGAACATTGCCCGGACGGATTTCGTTTCCATTGATTTTTGGCATTTCCTGCTCCTTCGCTCAAAGGCTTGGCCGCTCTATAGGTGAGCCGCGTGTGGCGTGCAACCAGTGGCTTCAAACCATTCTTATCTTCAAAGGCTCAAGAATGCGCTGTTAACCACTTTTTTGCGTAAGGATTGGCCTTCAAGCTACTGTAATACATCTCTTAAATCTCCTTCTGCTTCCGTTACTTCTCTAGAGGAGTAACGCAGAACGCCGTCGCCTCTGCCCAAGAACCTGACGCAAATCGCTTGCCACTGCGCCCAACAAGATGGCACCAATACCCCAACACCAAAGGCAAAGAGGCACGCATGGGCTATTCAGGGTTCAAAGTCATCTGGGAAGGTCTGACCGGCAATAAGGGCTGGAAACCGGTCTGGCGTTCGCCCGAGCCCAAAGCGCGTTATGACGTGATCATCATCGGTGGCGGTGGGCACGGGCTTGCCACCGCTTACTACCTCGCCAAAAATCACGGGATTACCAATGTGGCGGTCATCGAGAAGGGCTATCTCGGCGGCGGTAATGTGGGGCGCAATACCACAATCGTTCGCGCGAACTACCACATTGATGGCAACACTGAGTTCTACTCCCATTCCCTCAAGCTCTGGGAAGGGCTGGAGCAGGAGCTGAACTACAACGCCATGATGTCCCAGCGTGGCATCGTCAATCTGGCCCATTCCGACGGCCAGATGGACTTTTTTGCGCGGCGCGGCAACGCGATGATCCAGCAGGGCGACGATGCCGTGCTGATGGACAAAAAGATGATCCGCGAGCACGCGCCGTTTCTGGATCACGACAATGGCCGCTTCCCGATTTATGGCGGGCTCTACCAAAAACGTGCAGGCACCGCACGCCATGATGCGGTCGCTTGGGGCTTTGCGCGGGGCGCGGATATGCGCGGCGTCGATCTCATTCAAAACTGCGAAGTCAAAGGCATGCGCATCGAGAACGGCCGTATCATCGGCGTGGAAACCACCAAAGGCTTCATCGGTGCGCGCAAGGTCGGCATGGCCGTGGCTGGGCGCACAGGCCAAGTGGCCGAAATGGCCGGATTGCGCCTGCCGATTGAAAGCCACGTCCTGCAAGCCTTCGTCTCAGAAGGCCTCAAACCAATCATCCCCGGCGTCATCACCTTCGGCATGGGCCACTTCTACATTAGCCAGTCAGACAAAGGCGGCCTGGTCTTTGGCGGCGACCTCGATTTCTACAATTCCTATGCACAGCGCGGCAACCTGCCCATGATGGAACATGTGGTCGAGGCTGGCATGTCGCTGATGCCTATGATCGGCAAAGCACGCATGCTGCGCAGCTGGGGCGGAATAATGGATATGAGCATGGACGGCTCGCCCATCATCGACAAAACCCCGACCGAGGGGCTCTATCTCAATGGCGGCTGGTGCTATGGCGGCTTCAAAGCGACGCCTGCCTCCG
>CAZQMR010000173.1:2718-7589 GCA_964594465.1 uncultured Rhodobacterales bacterium | reverse complement strand
GTGAACTGGGACGAAGCCTATTTCGCAGCTGTTCCGCAATTTGGGGGCAGCGTTCACAATATCGGTGAGTGCCGCCCTGCGCGCAACACGGATTGGTGCAGCGCATTCGTCAATTACTGCTTGCATAGAGCGGGGATGAACCACACCGGAAACGGCTATGCTCGGTCGTTTCTGGACCGCAACAAGTGGTTCTTTCACGCCATCCCCGAGCCGCGTGTTGGCTGCGTGGTCGTGGTCGGGCGTGGTGGCATGCATGTCGGTCTGCTGGCCTCAAGCGAAGGCCTGCCCTCAAGCCCCAGAGGAAACGTTGGCGCACCCCCGGGCGGGTTCAAACTGCTCGGCGGCAATCAGGGCGGTCGTATCTGCGTGAAAGATGAAAGGCGGGCCTTGATGGCAACTGACGATTCCCTTGGAAATCGCTCGCCCTATCTCTGGCCCTTGCGTATGGGATGCAACTGCAACGTTGGAATTTCCACAGCAGCGCCCCATAGTTGTGGCGTTACACATCGAGGCTGACGCAGGGGTTTGGTGGTATTGTCTTGCTGCGCTAACTCTTTGCGATTTCAACGTCGGGCACTGGATTGAAGACGGGTGGCCAAGGCCTCTCCGCCTCCGCCGCGCACCAAGTCTGGATCCAACCCGGCAGCTCCGGGTTCCAGTCGGGACATCCAAGCGCCTCGGCAAAATCCTGTGACGGCACAATCCCGTCCTTGTTGAATGCCGCCACCCGGTACACCACACAAGACGTCGCCTCGCCTTTGCGATACATCACCTGCTGGATATACATGAATTTGTCGTCCCGCCCAATGGTCTGGCTGTGCATCTCAAGGCGCTGAAACATCGTCACCCGGCGTCGATAGCGCACAATCACTCCCGCCATCGTGAAATTCCATCGTTTCTTGCGCAAAACGGTCAGTAGCCCGCCCCGGACCCCAAGCGGAAAGCGCCCCAAATCGTAAAGCGTCAGCGTGCGCCCATTGTTCAGCTCCATCGCAAAGTCGATATCCCAAGGCATGCAAGTATGGTGCGAAACATGGATGCCACCGGGCGGCAGCGGCGGCTTTGACGCGGCAATGGCGCATTCAATCGCGAACCGGATGAAGGGGAACATGGCGAAATCCTTGGCAATGTTGACGTTAAGGTCAAGCTAGTCGCCCGTATCCACAAGTCAACACTGACCCAAAGTCAGCGCCCTTGGCGCAAAAAAAGCGCAAAACCAGTCGCCTTGCGTTTACCCCTTTGGCCTATTACCTCTGCCACAACACATCCCACGCCAGAACAACAGGGAATGCCAAATCATGATGTCTCTCTTTGCAATACTGAACGTCGCACTCGATATCCTATGGTTCATCGTGATCGCCCATGTAATCATGAGCTGGTTGATCAATTTTCAGGTGCTCAACACGGGCCAACCGCTTGTCTATCAACTCTGGTCCGGCCTCACCCGCCTGTTGGAACCGATTTACGCCCCCATCCGCCGCGCCTTGCCGGATATGGGCGGCATCGATCTGGCCCCGCTGGTGGTGATCTTCGGCATCATCGCCTTGCGCATCATCCTGACCAACAATGCTGCCGCTTTGATGTAACGCAAGGTTACCAAAGTCGCATTTGCGAGACACCGCCGCGCGCTTGTGTAAACTGCACCAAACGCGCGGAGGAGGAATCGCATGACAATTTACAAAAACCCGCATCCAGATGTCCCACTTCTGGATCGCAGCATCACCGAACATGTGTTCGCCAATCTAGAAACCCGCCCCGATGAGGTGATCCTCACCGACGGCCCAACCGGGCGCAGCCTGACCGCCGCCGCCTTCATGACCCAAGTCAAAAGCCTCGCCGGTGGCCTCACCGCTGCGGGCTTTGGCAAAGGCCATGTCGTCGCGCTCATGGCTCCCAATATTCCAGAATATTGTGTTGTATTTCATGCGGTTGCATGGGCAGGGGGCACGATCACCACCCTCAATCCAACCTATACCGCCGCCGAAGTGACCCATCAGCTCAATGATTCCGACGCTGAAATCCTGATCACCATCCCGATGTTCCTTGAAACCGCCCAAGAAGGCAGCAAAGGCACCGGCGCAAAAGAGATCGTCGTGATTGGCGAGGCCGAAGGCGCCAAACCCCTGAGCGCCCTCATGGGCACCCCGATCGAGGCCCAAGTGCCTGTCGATCTGGACGCAGACACCGTCGTCCTCCCCTATTCCTCGGGCACAACCGGCCTTCCCAAAGGCGTGCGCCTCTCGCATCGCAACCTCGTGGTGAATGTCGATCAAACCCTTGCAGCCAGCACCTTTGAGCGCGGCGAGGTGGCGGCCTGCTTCCTCCCCTTCTTCCACATCTACGGCATGAACGTGCTGATGAACACGCATCTGGCAGGCGGCGGCGGTCTCGTGACCATGCCCCGCTTCGATCTGGAGATGTTCCTCCAGATCAGCCAAGATCACAAAGCGCTGCGCATGTGGATCGTGCCCCCCGTCGCCATCGCGCTCGCCAAGCACCCCATCGTCGACAATTACGATCTGAGCAGCGTCAAACAGGTCTTCTCCGGCGCAGCCCCCCTTGGCGCTGAAGTCGCAGACGCAGTGGGCAAACGCCTCAACTGCATCTCCATGCAGGGCTATGGCATGACCGAGCTCAGCCCGGTCTCCCATGCCAGCTCCGCCACAGACCACCGCTCCGGCGCATCAGGCCGCGCTCTGCCAAACACCGACTGCCGCATCATCGACATCGAAACCGGCGCCGATCTGCCCCCAGGCCAAGAGGGCGAGCTGTGGATCAAAGGCCCCCAAGTCATGCAGGGCTACCTCAAAAACGAAAAAGCCACCGCCGAAACCATCACACCCGATGGCTGGCTGCGCACCGGGGACATCGCGCTGATTGATGAAGACGGCTACATGTTCATCACCGACCGCCTCAAAGAACTGATCAAATTTAAAGGCTTCCAAGTTGCCCCGGCAGAACTCGAAGCCATGCTGGTCTCTCATGATGGCATAACAGATGCGGCCGTGATCGGCCTGCCCGATGAGGAAGCAGGCGAGCTGCCGATTGCTTTCGTGGTGGCGGGCGATCCAGCGCCAAGCGAAGACGATATAAAAGCCTTCCTCGCCACCAAACTCGCTCATTACAAGCAAGTCCATCAGGTGCGTTTCGTGGATGAAATCCCGAAATCAGCCTCAGGCAAAATCCTGCGCCGCTTCCTGCGCGATAGCCTTTAAAACAAAACGGCACGGGCCTACAAAACCCGTGCCCTTCATCTCAAGAATTGATCGCCTGCTTACCCCAAAGCTGGCGCACCCGCTGATCGCGCCCACAGTTCCAGCGATAGAACTTGTACTTGGTCGGCTTCTTCTTATGGTAGTCCTGATGATAGGTTTCCGCCTTCCAAAACTCGCCCGCGCGAATAATCGGCGTCACCACCTTCTTGGGCAGCACACCTGAGGCATCAACCGCAGCCTTGGAGGCTTTTGCCGCCTTGGTTTGCGCCCCCGTGGTGGTGAAAATAGCCGTGCGGTAGCTGTCCCCACGATCACAAAACTGACCGCCTGCATCAATGGGATCAACCGTGCGCCAAAAAACGTACAGCAGCTGCTCATAATCCACGATATCCGCGTCAAATACGACCTCAACCGCCTCATAATGGCCGGTGCCACCCTTGTTGATCTTCTTGTAGGTCGGGTTTCTCGTTTTGCCGCCGATATAGCCAGACGTGGTTTTGACCACGCCGCGCACCTGATCGAAATCCTTTTCCACGCACCAAAAACAGCCACCGGCAAAGATTGCACGCTGCAAATCTTTAGCACTGGCACCTAAAGGAAGGCTCAGGGCGATGAAGGCCGCAAGAGCCGCGAAAAACTTGAAACTGGGTCGCATGGGATACCTATCAAAGAGAGTCATTCCCTCTCAAATGCGCGAAAATCCTATTACGAGCAATTAAAATGCCCGTGTAAAACATTTCAAATCCCTTAAGGGCTGGTCTGAAAACGACACCCCACCCGCGATACCAAATCCCAGTATGGCATCGCGGGCGGAATTTCCGAGTTAATGGGGGATTAACTCGGCAAGCTGCCAATACGCGGCAGCTTATTCGCTTATCTCTTGCGCTTGGACCCTAACAAATCGAGGCCAAACCAGTTGGCGTCATCAGCACCGCTTTGCGCTGCGCCAAAGTTGAAGTTTGGAATTTCCGCTATCCCGGCACCGGGCTGTTTGGCGCGCATCTCAATATTTGTTGCATCGCGAATACTGCCCATGTCCAGGTCAAGAATGCTGGCAATGACGATAACTTCAGGTGGCTTCTTTTTGACTTGGCGCTGTGGCCGCGGTGTTGCGCGCGCCAAGATGCGCGTTCCGGCCGCGGCACTGGCGTCTGCAATTGGGGCAAAAGTCGCGCCCACAGTTGGCAAGCCATCACCCAGCATCGCCACTTCGATCCCGGTCGCGGGCAGCATACGTGGTTTCAACATCAGCGATGGTTCAATGGCGCGGGCAAGCGCATCTGGTGCCACACTCCCCACAATAGCTGCCATCAAGGTGACCGCTTTTTGCTGTGTGGGCCGTGTGGGCAGTTGCGTAGGGCTATTTGCCGTGGTCAATGCTGTCGGGGTCGCTCCGGTTTTCGGCTGAGCGGTGGTTTTGGGCGCGTGCATATCGCTGGCGGCAAACTTCTGACCGCCTAGTGGCGCGAGTGACGCCATGACAGTCACATCGCCACGCTCCAGCAATTTGCCTGCAGGCGCGTCCGGTGCATCAAGCGCCTTTGCCAAGGAAACCGGCATTGCGGGCCGGGCAACAGGGTCATGCGATCCAAAGGCCGCTCGAACATGAGCGCGGTCGCTTTGTGGGGGCGCCGTGGGGCGCGAAATGCTTGCGAC
>CAZQMR010000173.1:0-2618 GCA_964594465.1 uncultured Rhodobacterales bacterium | reverse complement strand
CTTTAACAGACGCCGGCATACCCCCCAATGGGCCCCCCTGCGCCTGTGTCAAAGTAACACCCAAACCACTCTCAGCGGGCGCGGCTACGCTAGGCAAATTCAACTGTGCAACAATAACAGCATCCGAAACGCTCAGCTCAACCGGAGCGTCGTCGCGCAAAGGGTTTGTAATCACCGTTGTCTGCTGATCGGGCAGAACAAACCGCTCGATGCTGGCCATCTCAAATCCGCGCGGGGCGGGGGGCTCAGCCTCGGCAACCATGATCGTGCTGTCAGCCTGCTCTGCGAAGACCTTGTAGAAAATCACCTCATCCAGATAGGTCTCACGAATTTCGGAGCGCACACCGGCTTGCGACAAACGCGCCTGAACCAACAAGGCCGCATCATAATCCGGGAAAACACCCATCGGAACGGCACCCGCCAGCCCAATCTCCTCAACCGGCGCATCTTGTGCGGCCAAAAGCAGCTCGGTCTCGGGCGCCTCAGCAGGCTCAGCGTCGCCCCAAATCTCAACCTTGGCAGGCGCGGCCGCCATCTGAACCGGAATGTCATCCTCAGGCCGAATGGCGGTGATCTGCAACTCCGTTGTCTGCCCGGGGCCCACACCCAACGCCAAAGCGGCTTGCGAGGACATCTGGATCGGCGGGCCAGCCGTGCGGGCCTTGCGCGTGAACAGCGCCCCGGCAACTTTCTTGCCGGTGGCCTTGTTCACAATCTGCACACGTTCAGCTTGCGGGGCGTCAGGATGGGCCACCCAAATCGCACCAAGCGAAGGGCGACCATCCCAGATCGCAGTATCAGTTGCGGCAAAGGCAGTCGGAGCGGGGACGTCCTGAACCTTTGCCGCTGTTTTGGGCGCGTTTGTCTTCTTTTTGGTTTTGCTCGTTTGCGCCTCAGGCTGAACCGGAGCTTCAAGTTCTGACGTTGCAGTCAGCTCCGCACATGCGGTCAATGCGATAGCACTCACACCCATAAGTAGGGCGCTAAAACCTCGCGTTACGAGAGGAACAACTCGCGTCATTTGATCACCTATGTCGTCCGATCCCAGGACGGTGACGCAACTCGGGAGAGTAACTGCGTGTCAAACCGGTGCAAGGGGGGACTTGCTCTGCCTCATTTAAAGCCGCGTTTTCACGGTCTTGTGAGTTGAAGCTAAACCAGTAAACTACGCCCTGTGAAGTACCCGCTGGGAATTTCACCCAAAATATGTGTCATTTTGGACGCTTAGCGAAAACCCGATACCACAAAGAAAGCCGCCCAATGCGCGAAGACCTCAGCGATGCCTATGCCAACGGCGCCTATATCGCCAACGCCCAATACTACCCGCCGCGATGGATGGCTGAGGCCGCAGCGTTTCGCGACAGCCTCGGCGCTCAAGCGCATCTTGATATCGCCTATGGCCCGTCAGAACGTCAGCGGTACGACCTCTTTGAACCAACCGGCACAGCGCAAGGAACCGTCGTTTTCGTGCATGGCGGCTACTGGCGCGCCTTTGATAAATCCGTTTGGTCCCATCTCGCGGCTGGCCCGCTGGCCCGTGGCTGGCGGGTGGTAATGGCAGGTTATACCCTCGCACCAGCAGTCCGCGTGTCGCAAATCAGCGCTGAAATTCACGCGCTGACCACGACGATCCGCGCCAAGTTTGACGGCCCCCTGCACATCACGGGCCACTCCGCAGGCGGGCATCTGGTTACGCGGGTTGCGGACTTGGCCGACCGCGTGGTCTCGATCAGCGGCCTGCACGACCTGCGCCCCTTGCTTCACACCGATATCAACGCTGATCTGCGGCTCGATGCTCAGGAAGCCAAGGCTGAAAGTGTGGTCCTGCACCCTCGCCCCAAATGCCCGGTTGTTGCTTGGGTAGGGGGCAATGAACGACCTGCCTTTATCGAGCAAAGTGAATGGCTTGGAAAAGCTTGGAATGCAGAAGTATTCGTTGAACCCAATAAGCATCACTTTGATGTAATTGACGGCTTAAGCGACGAAAACAGTGATCTGACAGCGGCTCTATTGGGATGAACTTTTGCCAAAAACACCAATAAAAGAAGGGTTTTTGGCGGCACGGCAATCATGCCAATACTAGAGTTAAGACTTTTTTAACCCCCCTAAACCATTTTCTGGGTAGTTCCATCCAGTGGGGAGAGATCACATGGATTGTGGAAATAACAAAGCAAATTCAACTGAATACCAGAGAGACATAGCAGCAAGCCTCGGCTTGGTGGACGCACCAACGCCCGCAAGTTTTGACTCTCTGACGCGCCTTGCCATACGCATATTCAATGTACCCGTCGCACTCATTTCGATCGTAGAAGAAGATAGGGACCGCCAGTTCTTTATCAGCCATCACGGTCTGCCAGAACCTTGGTGCAGTAAGCAGGAAACGCCGCTGTCCCATTCTTTTTGCCAACATGTCAAACGCACCGGCGATCCGCTCTTGATCCGTGATGCGCGCAAACACTCGCTGCTCAAAAGCAACCTCGCCATTACTGACCTGAATGTCGTCGCTTACCTTGGGGTGCCAATATCAAAGCCAGATGGCTCAGTGCTTGGCGCGCTTTGCATCATTCAAGGCACGCCGCGCGATTGGACCAAAGAGGATGTCGCGGCCCTCCAGAACT
>CAZQMR010000172.1:2148-7593 GCA_964594465.1 uncultured Rhodobacterales bacterium | reverse complement strand
AATTTCAGGCGGTTGGTCAATCGATCCCATGGTTTTGATAACCCCCAAAACCGCGGCAACGATCCCAAGAGCAGGTAGACCATCAGCAACGGTTTGCAGAGCATGACTGGAATGCATTGCATGATGAAGGTTCGCGTCCATGCGTTTTTCAAGCACCTCTTCAACCTGATGTGGATCGTCATAGTTCATGGACGCTGAACGCATCGTATCGCAGATCAGAGCAATGGCCTCTTTATCGGCAAGAATTTTGGGGTATTTCGAAATAATGGACGAGTTTTCTGGATCTTCAATATGTTCTTCAATGGCGACGGGATTTTGTCGAGCTAGCCGAATAAGTTCGAAAAGAAGACAAAGAAGATTACGATAGTCATCTTGCACCCATTTTGGCCCCTTGAAAACTTTTTTGACGTCTTTCAGAGTGTGCTTTACACCCGCAAGGTCGTTACTAATCAAAAAGGCGCCAGCCGCTGCGCCGCCGATCATTGTCATTTCAAACGGAAGCGACTTCAGAATGATCCCCATCTTTCCGCCAGCAGCGAGGTAGCCACCGAAGACCATGACAAAAATTGTAATTATCCCAACAATACCAATCATAATGGCCTCGATATAAATCTGTCTTTGACAGATGTGGTAAGAAAATTATTCAGTCGGTACATTCGTGTTTCGACCGGCAATGATCGTACTAATCATGTATGCGACTTTCGGATTCATACTTGCCAGTATCGCAGCTGCGGTGTCCGGACGCATCCGGCCAATGAACCCGGCTGCAAACTCTGGCGCCATTTCGTCGAATAGTGCCGCAGCAGTTTTGGGTTTCATGTTTTCGTATACAGTAGTCAACTTGGCAAGGTCATTTTCTGCTGCAGAGTTTGCCAGAGCCAATGTGGACCGCAATGCGTCTTCTGCAGCTTTCAACTCAGTTATCTGTCGCTCAACCTTGGCCTCAGTCGCCTCCAAGTATTTCAAGCGCTCCAGAATTTTGATTTCTTGCTCTTCAATTTTTTGCTCTCGTTCGTGAAACGCATCAAGCAAACGCTGCAAACCTTCCTTTGATGGGATTTGATGACCTATGTCTGGGGAAGATTCGAGCGCTGAGTTGGCGTTCGTAGCGTTGGCGGCGGCGAACGCTTCCGTCGCGCTGGTTGCTATTCGAATTCCAGCTGAAATAGCTAAGAATGCCGCCAGAACCGCCAGCGTACCGCGTGCTCGCGTCGATTGCTTCGATTTTTTGTTCATTCAGACCTCCTATCCGCTGCGCCTGCGACTGAAGACAAGTTGCGAAGTTTCTTGGCCCTCAGTGGATGGCTCTGCTTCTGCCTGTGGTGTTAACTCGTCAGCTTCAGATACGTGTTGGGGCTGCGATGGAACAACGTCGTGAAGTGCTGCCATTTGCATTTCCAACTGCCGCCGGACGTCTTCCGCGCGCTGAGTGAGCTGTTGCAGCTGATCAGCCGAAATTTGTGCTGTGGCCCGAGCCGCTTCCAACGTCTTTTCCAAGTCATCGACCTGAACGGAAAGAGTAGCGACGGCACCGCCCATTCCACCCTGAAGATTATTGAACTTATTGAGACGCCGGCTTAGGACCAAACAATAAAAAGCTGCACCGAGCGCGCCAGCGGCCAGTAAAAAGTCAGCGATCAAAGCCATGATTGATTCCATCAGTTTATAACAAATTCCATGATCAAAAGATCGTTTACGCGGTCGGGTCCAAGCACAACTTGTACCCTGCGAAGCATTTGCGCGCGAAGCCGCGCCAGCGACGAAACATCAGAGATGTCACTCGTGCGAAGCGCCCGCAAGTATCCGTTCAGCACGTCAATCACACGAGGCTTGAGCAACTCCACATCTTCAGTCTTGGAGGTAGGGACTTCCAATTGAGCGCGGAACCTGAGGTGAGACAATTCCGATCGTCCGGTGATCGCCACGACCAATGGTTCCAATTCAACGAATGCTATATCTGGGAGGTCATCTTCGGGTAAAACCGCGGCTTCTTCCGGCACCTCGGGTGCAGGCGCGAGGATCATGCCAGACCAAGTGGCGAAAAACCCGCCACCTCCACCGACAAGCGCAAGCACTAGACCCAGAATCAGGGGAAGCTTGCTCTTTTTCTTAGGCGCTTCTTCGGTGTCAACTTCTTCTTCGGACATACTGTACCTTCGGCTTTGCTGGGCTGATCATTACCGTACATGCACTAACCGAATGTTAAGCGAGTCAGTTCAAAACAACCTTAACGCCAGACAGAAGGTTTGGCAGGACGGAGGCGTAATTGCTGCAGTTACTGAATGCCTGGAACGGCTTGACTCTAACCCGGAAAATCGTCGCGACGGCATCAACCGTCGGGATGTTTCTTGCAATCATGGCAATGGCGCGTTTGGCTGCGGCGCCATCTATGTCGCTTCTGTATGCCGGTTTGGATTCGTCCGCCGCGGGAGAGGTCGTGCGTTCCTTGGAGACCCGAGGCGTTGCATTCGAAGTCCGTGGTGCTTCGATATTCGTCGACAACACTCAGCGCGATGAGTTGCGTATGACACTCGCCAGCGAAGGGTTGCCCGCCAACGGGTCAGGCGGATACGAACTGTTGGATGGGCTCAGCGGATTTGGGACAACGTCTCAGATGTTCGACGCCGCGTATTGGCGCGCAAAAGAAGGCGAGCTTGCGCGGACGATCGTCGCGAATCCGAACATTTCGTCGGCACGTGTCCATATCGCCAACACGTCAGGCGCCCCTTTCCAGCGCGATGCAAAGCCAACAGCCTCCGTTGCCATAGGTAGTGGGCGACAAGAGCTGACCGGGAATCAGGTCAAAGCACTCAAGTACTTGGTCGCATCCGCGGTGGCAGGTCTTTCGCCGGACGATGTTGCGGTGATCGGAGGAGACGGAGCACTTCTGGGTGGCGCAGAAAAATCTGATCAACCCAATACAGGTGATGAAAGAGCCGACTTGCTAAAAGAAAAAGTTGAACGTTTGCTTGAGGCCCGCGTTGGAACGGGCAACGCTGTTGTTGAAGTGAGCGTCGACACCGTGCTCGAGCGGGAAGCGATTCGAGAACGAGTGTTTGATCCGGAAGGGCGTGTTGCAATCAGTACGGACACCGAAGAGACCGTCAATTCTTCGTCGGAAGCAGGCGGCGGACAAGTCTCTGTCGCGTCTAATTTGCCTGACGGGGACGGAAACGGCGGAGAAAACTCAAGCTCACAGAACAACCAAACTCGAGAACGCATTAACTACGAAATCTCCGAGACTGAGCGCGAAATTGTTCGTGCCCCGGGTGCCATAAAACGCCTTACGGTCGCTGTTTTGGTCAATAACTTACCGGCAGACGACGCGGAAACTGGCAGCATTGGAAGCCCTCGAAGCGAGGAAGAACTGGGGGCGCTCAGAGAGTTGGTCGAATCCGCAGTAGGTTTCGATGAAAACCGTGGAGATGTGATCACTCTAAAATCAATGGCGCTCACACCTGTCACAGTCGCTGGAACCGAGTTCGAGCCGTCTTGGTTTGACGGCTTCTCTCTCGACATAATGTCCGCCGTGCAAATGATTATACTTGCTGTTGTCACACTGATCCTTGGCTTGTTTGTCGTTCGCCCAATTATTGCCGGAGCAAGCCGCGAAGCACCTGCACAAGCAACCGAGGCTGCCGGCCTCCCTGACTACACCGAAGACGGGGCCAGCGAAGACTTCGACCTGCCGAGCATGGATGATATCGGATCTTCTCCGCTTGATGGGCTCGGATCTGATGCTGGCGCGGAAGAAGAGTTAATGTCGCTGCCATCACTGTCCGACATGCAGAGTTTTGGAAGCGACGACCCTGCCGAACGACTGCGCAACATGATCGAAGACCGGCAAGCGGAAACAGTCGAAATTCTGCGTGGCTGGCTTGAAGACAAGGAAGAGGTCGTATGACAACGCGCGGAGCGATTTTCGAAAACTTCGCCACTCCACAGCCAACAAAAGCCAGCAAAGCAGCGGCCTCGCGGGAACGTTTAGAAGACGAAAAACTTGCCGCGTTTGACGCAGGTTACAAGTCAGGTTGGGATGACGCAATTTCCGCGTATACAGATGGTCGTCAGGTTCTGGCCGAAACACTGACGAAAGCCATCTCAAAAGCCGAAATTGATTTGCGGGACGCTAAGTCTCAAATGCTATCTCAAGTTCTTCCACTAACGGAAAAATGGGCGGAAGTCGTTTTTGGGGATGGAACAAATTCACTCATAGCGAACCGGCTGGTTCAAGTCGTTAAGGAGCAGACCCAAGATGAAAAAATGCTGCACCTTGTTATCGAATGCAGTGAACAAGACTTAGAAACGCTCACGATAGCCTGCAAAGAGCGTAATCTACATTCGCAACCAACAGTTTCTACCACGCTGAAGCAAGGCCAATTCAGCGTAAAGTATAACGACAGTGCTTTGGAAATGGATTTCCCAGAAATTCTGTCGAATCTGAAAAGCCTGCTTGCGGAATTCAAGACGCTACATGAGGAAAACAGCTAAATGGAAGAAAAACTGGAAAAGCCAGACATCGCGAACTCATTCACATCTGTCCCAATCGATGTGATTGTTTCAGTTGGAAAAGCGCGTCCAATGATCAGGGATATATTGATGCTAGGTCGCAATGCAGTGCTTGAGTTGGATCGCAAAGTCGATGACCCTGTTGAACTTTACGTTGGCGAAAAACTAATTGCACGAGGTACGTTGGAAGAAACGGCGGGCGCGGGCCCTGGGGGTAACCTCTCTGTTCGCTTGACTGAAATTTTGGCCGATACCACTGAACAGGACTGACGTGCGACGCTTTTCTCAGATCCTGCTAATGCTACTTTCGCTGTCTTTGCCGACGGCGATCTTGGCACAGGGCGTGACTATTTCTGTCGACGGCGATGGAAGTCTGGGTGCAAGCACAATTCAACTGCTCTTATTGATTTCGGTGCTAAGCTTGGCGCCGGGAATTGTGGTGACTATCACCTGTTTCCCATTTCTAATAACGGTGTTCTCAATTCTTCGGCAAGCGCTTGGCTTGCAGCAGTCTCCGCCAAACATGTTGTTGGTTTCATTAGCTTTGTTCCTGACTTTTTTCATCATGGAACCGGCGCTACAAGCTGCGTGGGATCAGGGTTTCCAGCCCTTCTCTGCAGGCGAGATTTCGGCGGAACAAGCGTTCGAACGGGGGATTCAACCATTTCGGGATTTCATGCTTTTGCGTGTTGACCCAGATGTTCTAGATCGCTTCGCAGAGTTTCGGCCTAGATTCCCTGCTGGTGAGCCACCACTATCGCTCTTAGTGCCCAGTTTCATTCTGTCTGAAATCTCTTTGGCCTTCCAAGTTGGTTTTCTAATTTTCCTTCCATTCCTACTTATCGACCTTGTCGTAGCGGCCGTTCTGATGTCGATGGGCATGATGATGGTACCGCCGGCAATCGTATCGCTACCTTTCAAGCTAGCCTTTTTCGT
>CAZQMR010000172.1:0-2048 GCA_964594465.1 uncultured Rhodobacterales bacterium | reverse complement strand
CGGTCAATTTGCTCTGACGAGCCTTCGAGTTTCACTGCCCCGCGTTCAAGGACGACAAAATGGTCGCCGAGATCATGAGCAAAGTCAAAAAACTGTTCTACCAGAACAATCGCCATTTCGCCTCGGTCGCGAAGCAGTTTGATCACCTCGCCTATTTGTTTGATGATATTCGGCTGAATCCCTTCGGTCGGCTCATCAAGCAGCAGCAGTTTGGGACGCGTGATCAACGCTCGGGCGATAGCAAGTTGTTGCTGTTGCCCACCCGACAGATCGCCGCCGCGGCGCCCAAGAAATTCCTTGAGGATCGGGAAGAGCTCAAAAACTTCATCGGGTATCGTCCGTTCGGATTTAGGCAAACAAGCAAAGCCAGTTTCAAGGTTCTCTCGAACTGTCAAAAACGGGAATATTTCGCGCCCTTGCGGCACATAAGCGACTCCTTTTTGAGCCAGCGCATTTGCCGAAGCGGAACCAATGACTTCGCCATCGAGGGTGTAATCACCGCCACTACGACCATGTGTTCCGGAGACCGCCTTGAGTAAACTCGTTTTGCCCACACCATTGGTTCCCATGACACAGGTCACTTGCCCTCGGGCAGCCTGCATGGAGATTCCGTTCAGAATTTGCGAACCACTATAGTGAAGTGTCAGGTCCCGGATTTCGAGGATGTTATCGGCCAAGGTACACCTCGATAACCTGTTCATTGGATGTCACGTGGTCGAGCGAGCCTTCCGCCAGAACAGAGCCTTCGTGCAGCACCGTAACCTTGCAATCGAGGCGGCGGACGAATTCCATGTCGTGCTCCACCACGACCACAGCGCGCGTCTTGGCGGCGTCGACCAGAAGTTCGGTCGTGTGTTCCCGCTCGGCTGGCGTCATCCCTGCGGCGGGTTCGTCCACCAGCAGAAGTCGGGGGTCTTGAGCCAGAAGCATGCCAATCTCTAACCATTGCTTCTGGCCGTGTGAAAGTTCGCCGGATTTCCGGTGCAGCGCCTCCTGCAGTCCGATTTGTTCGGCCAGTTCAGCCACTTTGTTCTGATCCTCGCGGCTGGCGCGGAAACGGAGGACTGAGAAGGGGCTACGGTCTTTTTTCAGCGCCAGCATCAGGTTGTCGGCCACGGTTTGGTCTTCGAACACGGTGGGGCGTTGGAACTTGCGGCCAATACCTGCTTGCGCGATGCGGCTTTCGGACATTTTTAGCAAGGAGAGGGATTTTTCGCCCCACAGCACGCTGCCCTCATCCGGTTTGGTTTTACCGGTGATAATGTCCATGAAGGTGGTTTTACCTGCACCGTTCGGGCCGATTACGGCGCGCAGTTCCGCCTCGCCTATTTGAAAGGTCAGATTGTTGATCGCCTTGAAACCGTCAAACGAGACGGAGACGCCGGACACCTCAAGAAGCGCGCTCATTGATCTGCCTCCTTTTCGCGTAGGGAACCAGCATCAGGGCCAAGGGCCGCCCCTTGGCGGTTTGGGGTGCGGCGGGCTGCGATCATGTCGAACAGGCCCCCGATGCCACGAGGGGCGAAAAGGGTGACGGCGACGAAGCTGAGGCCCAGTAGGATGGTCCACCAATTGACCCATTGGATCGTGTAGAAGCCGAGGTTGACGTCAGGCGCTTGGCCCCCGGTGAACCATGTTGAGAGGAGCGAGACGAAGGCCGCGCCAATCACCGCGCCATACAGTCGCCCGCGCCCGCCAATGGCGACCCAAACGGCGAGATAGATCGACGCGATGGGCGCTATTTCCGCTGGGTTGATGATGCCCGCTTGGGGGTAATAGATCGCCCCGGCGATACCGGCGAGCACGGCGGTGAAGGTGAAGATGAACAGTTTGTACGCCTCGACCGAGTAGCCAAGGAAGCGCACCCGCGCCTCGTCATCACGAATTGCGCGGATGACGGAGCCGAATTTGCCGGACACGACCCAAGCGCAGAGGATGTAGCCGAGGCCGAGGGCCAGTGCGGAGATCCACAAGAAGATGATCGAGATGGTGGATTGTGGCACATCATCGAGGCCGGGCAGGTTTTGCAGGCCCGAGAGGCCATTGTT
>CAZQMR010000171.1:0-7638 GCA_964594465.1 uncultured Rhodobacterales bacterium | reverse complement strand
CAACCATGATCCTTGGCCTCATAGTGATCATTGGCTCGATTGTCATCACCTTGTCAGGTAGCAGCGATAAGATCACAGTAAAGCTGCCCCAAACGCTGGCCTTGCCTGAAGGTGAGGAGGCTGAAGCGATCACGGCGGGCAAAGGTTGGATCGGCGCGGTCACAACGGGGAAAGATGGCCAGCAGAGCTTTCACATCCTTGACCCAGACACAGGTGCCCTGCGCCAAAGCATCAAGATCGACGCGCCTTAAGCCGCTTAAGGCCCCTTGGCGGCTTTGATCGCCTCTGACAGCACCAGATTGTCACCAATGTGATTGGCAAGGATCAGAACCAGACGCGCAGAAAAAGCCGTCCCGGCTTCCGCCGTTAGCCCCTTTTGCGCCGCGATCAGCTCTGCGTAAAAGCCATCCCGGTCGACCAAATTGATGTCGGTTTTCAAATGACCGTCGCTCATGCCTGCCCCATCATCCGCTCCATCGCGTGGGAAATCTCTGCCTTGCTCGCCTCTTGCCAACGCGCAGCAATCACCCCATCCGGGCGGATTAGGTAAATGGCCGCATCGGCCTCGCCCAAATAGCGCTCGCGCAGGATTTGATCCGGCTCCAGCTCAAGCACAGTCGTTTTGTCGATTTCCGGCAGGGTGCAGCCAATCGCAAGCAATATGATCCCATCGCCCAGCTTCTCCAGCAACCAGCCATCCTCTAGCGGCGCATCAAGGCTCACCGCACCCGGGCGCGACACAGGCGGCAACATAGGATCATCCGCGCCATTGAGCGGCATCCCGTCATAAACACACGGCAGCGAAAGCCGACCTGAATTGACCATGCCCGAGGCAAAGGGCAGCTCGGAGGCAAGCTTGAGCACCGCATCGCGGTAAAGCCGTTCCGGCCCTTCTTCGGGCGACATAAACTTGGTGGCCCGCGCTGAATTGCGAATGTTTTCGTCCGCGCCATGCACACGTTCCGCATTATAGGAGTGCAGCAGTGCATCGCCGGCCTCCCCGTTCAGAATGGCGGCGAGCTTCCAACCCAGATTGTCCACATCCTGAATGCCACCATTGCCGCCGCGTGCGCCAAAGGGGCTGACCACATGGGCGCTATCACCGACAAACAGCACGCGGCCATGCACGAATTCCGCAAGACGGCGGCACTGGAATGTATAAACGGAGACCCAATCGAGCTCGAACTCCCGCCCCTCCACGACCTTCTCGATGCGCGGGATCACATTTTCCGGCTTCTTTTCTTCCTCTGGATCGGCATCCCAACCCAATTGAAGGTCAATGCGGTAGATATTGTCCGGCTGCTTGTGCAACAGCGCAGATTGGCCCGGATGGAACTCCGGTTCAAACCAGAACCAGCGCTCGGACGGGAAGTCCGCCTCCATCACGATATCCGCAATCAGAAAGCGCTCTTCAAACAGCTCCCCATCAAATTCCAGCCCCATGCGCTTGCGCGTGGGCGAACCGGCCCCATCACAGGCCAGCATATACTCGGTTTCAAGGCTGTAGGTGCCATCGGGCGTTTCAATTTCAAGGCGCACATGATCGCCTCGGTCCTCGTGGCCGGTGACCTTATTGCAAAAACGAAGGTCAATCAGGTCCGGGAACTCCTGCGCCCGCTCAACCAGATACTGCTCCACGTAATATTGCTGGAGGTTGATGAAAGCGGGCATCTTGTGCCCATCCTCGGGCAACAAATCGAAGTTGAACACTTCTTGGCTGCGGTGATGAGTGCGCCCGACCTTCCAAGTGACGCCTTTCCTCACCATGCGCTCGCCAATGCCAAGCCGGTCAAAAATCTCAAGCGTGCGCTTGGCCCAGCAAATCGCGCGACTGCCCAGCGAGACCACATTGTTGTCATCAAGCACTTTGGAGCCTATCCCGCGCTGCGCCAGATCAATCGCCATTGCCAGCCCAATTGGCCCTGCACCTACGATCAAAACCCTATGACGCGGCTCCGGCGCTGTCAGACCGGGTGGCGCGACAAAGGGGAATTCTTGATACTGATAGCCCATTTCTACCTCTGCTGTTGGAAGCCTTCGGCGAAAGTATTTTTGGAAACTCGAAGAGCGATTTTAGCCCTGAAAGGCCTCCCACATTTCAATATCACGCTGCGCTGTCCAAATCCGCGGATGATCTATGTCGCGTGCTTCATCATAGGCGCGCGCCACATTGAAAGGCAGGCAATGCTCGTAAATCGCGTAATCCTTGAACTTCTCGTCGCAAGAAGCCCGGCACGCATCCCACGCCTCTTTCATGCTCCCACCGCGCAGCGCGACTTGCGCCACAGGTTGATAAGTTGAACGCACAAAATCGGCCGTCAGATCAATCGCCTCATTGACCATCGCCTTGCCCACAAGCGCATCACCACGCCCGGGCGCCACCGCATCCACGTCAAAAGATCGGATCGCTTCCAGCGTTTTGGGCCAGTCATGAAAATGCCCGTCGCCGCAATAACACGCCGATTTGTACTCCATGATATCGCCGGTGAACATCACGTTTGCATCGGGCACATAAGCCACAATATCACCAGCCGTATGCGCGCGGCCCAGTTGCATCAAATCCACGCGACGCTTGCCAAGATAAACCGACATCCGCCCATTGAACGTCGTCGTCGGCCAGGTCAACCCCGGTATGCTCTCATGGCCCTCAAACAAACGTGGGAAGCGCTGAAATTCACTGTCCCAATCTTCCTGCCCCCGCTCCACAACCATGGAGCGCGCCTTTTCGGACATAATAATCTGCGGCGCCATAAAGGCACTCGCGCCCAACACCCGCACCGCATGATAATGGGTCAAAACCAGATGCGAGATCGGCTTGTCCGTTACAGACCGCACCTTCTCAATCACCTTTTCGGCCAAGCGCGGCGTGGCCTGCGCCTCAATCACCATCACGCTCTCATCGCCGATGATCACCCCCGAATTGGGATCCCCCTCAGCCGTAAACGCCCAAAGATCTGGCCCAATCTCAGTCCAACTAATCTTCTTCTCGGTCAGGTCCGCCTGACTGGCAAATTTCTTACTCACATGATCTCTCCCAGTTAGGGCATTGGCTGGCGGGCGGGCCGGTGATGGCGCGTTAGCGCCAGCGCTCGGGGTGCCTGCTAGCCTGCCCGTTATTTTTCTACGCTCGAAACAATCCGACCGTCGCAACTGCCAAAGCCAACCCGATACCCGTCGCCCTGAGCATAGCCAACAAGCGACACCGCATCCCCGTCTTCCAAAAACGAGCGCTCAACCCCGCCCACATCAATCGGCTCCTTGCCCCCCCAGCTCAGCTCCAACAACGACCCACGCTCTTCTTTAGAAGGCCCCGAAATCGTGCCAGACCCCAGCAAATCCCCGCAATTCATCTCACAGCCACCGCTGGCATGATGAGCCAATTGCTGGGCAGAGGAATAGTACATCTGATCATAATTCGTCGCCGCAATGCGTGCGCGCGCCCCGCCCTCAGGCTCCATCCAAACCTCAAGCGAAATATCATAAAGCCCCGGCTTCTCTTCTTCCAGATAGGGCAATAGAGGCACCTCGCGCGCAGGCGTCGCCACCCGAAACGGCTCCAACGCCTCCTTGGTTACAACCCACGGACTAATAGACGTCGCAAAAACCTTCGCCTGAAACGGCCCCAAGGGTTGATATTCCCACGCCTGAATGTCGCGCGCCGACCAGTCATTCAACAGCACATAACCAAAGATCATTTCATCAGCCTCAACGGTTGAAATAGGCTCCCCCATCTCATTGCCAAAGCCCACGACCGCGCCCATTTCCAGCTCAATATCCAGCCGCTTGCAGGGCCCAAAATGCGGCACATCGGCGGTTGGCGGCTTCAGCTGTCCCATCGGGCGACGCACATCTGTGCCAGAAACGACAACCGTTGAGGCGCGACCATTGTAACCAATGGGAATGTGCAGCCAATTTGGCGGCAGCGCATTTTCCGCGCCGCGAAACATCGTGCCCACATTGGTTGCATGGTGCTTGCCCGCATAAAAATCGGTGTATTCAGAGACAACAAAAGGCATGTGCATCTCAACATCGCCCATGCCATGCATGGCACCTTTCAAAGCCGCCTCATCCGCACCCTCACCGAGCAAATCCATCAGACGTGCCCGCACAGAAGACCAAATCTCCGGCCCAAGCTCCATAAACTCATTGATATAGGGCACATCAAACACCGGACCATCGCCCGCAGAAATCACTCCGTTTTCCTCCAGCACCGACAGATCAACAACCTGATCGCCAATCGCCACACAGGGGCGCGGCTCAGATCCGCCCTTGGAAAACACGCCATATGGCAGGTTGTTGAGCGGAAAATCCGCATCCGCCGCATTAGCTGAGGCAACCCATGATTTTTGCAACGTCATCGCGACATCCTATTCTCGTTCAACCCAACCCAGGGGGCATTCATTTCAATCCGGGCGTACCATCAAACTTGCGCTCAAGCCCATCCCAACAATCCACGTAATTATCCTGAATTGGCGCTTCTTTGGCAGCGAATTCTGTCAGCATCTGCGGAAACCGGGTCTCAAACATGAAACTCATCGTATTGTCCAACTTCACCGGATCCCAGCCAGACGTCGTCGCCTTTTCAAAGGCATCATTATCCGGCCCATGAGGCAACATGCAATTGTGCAAACTGATCCCACCGGGCAGAAATCCATGCGGCTTGGCATCATATTGCCCATAAATATTGCCCATCAGCTCGGACATGATGTTCTTATGATACCAAGGCGGGCGAAACGTGTCTTCTTGGGGCAACCAACGCGGCGGGAAAATCACGAAATCGATATTGGCCGTGCCCTCTTCCGCCGTTGGTGCCGTCAGCACCGTGAAAATCGACGGATCGGGATGGTCAAACGCGATCGCACCCACCGGCGAATAGGTTCGCAAGTCATATTTGAACGGCGCGTAATTCCCGTGCCAGGCCACCACATCGAGCGGCGAATGCCCGATCTCACTCACATGAAATTGCCCGCACCATTTGATCCAGATGCGGCAAGGCGACTCCTTGTCCTCGTAAGCCGCAACAGGCGTCTTGAAATCACGCGGATTGGCCAAGCAATTGGCTCCGATTGGCCCGCGCCCCGGCAGCGTGAATTTCGCGCCATAATTCTCGCACACAAAGCCGCGCGCCTCACCATCAGGCAGGCTCACTTTATACACCATGCCGCGTGGCAGCACTGCGATTTCCAACGGCTCCAGATCAATCACGCCAAACTCAGTGAAAATCTTCAGCCGACCGGTTTGGGGCACCACCAACAGCTCACTGTCAGCCGAGTAAAAATAGTCGTCCACCATGTCCTGATTGGCGAGATAAACATGGCTCGCCATGCCCACCTGCGTGCCAACATCCCCCGCTGTGGTCATGGTGCGCATGCCAGTTACGAAATTACAGCCCTCAGCCGGGAACTCCACCGGATCCCAGCGATACTGGCCCAGCGAAATCACATCGTCCAAAACATGAGGTGCGGTTTTCCAATAGGGCATTTCAACCTTCTGAAACCGCCCCACATGGCGCACACTGGGGCGAATACGGTACATCCAAGACCGCTCGTTCTGCCCGCGTGGTGCTGTAAAAGGCGAGCCGGAAAGCTGCTCGGCATAAAGCCCGTAATTCACCCGCTGCGGCGAGTTGCGCCCTTGCGGAAGAGCACCGGGAAGTGCTTCACTTTCAAAATCATTGCCAAAACCGGGCATATAGCCAGCGTGAAGGTCTGCAACGCCAATGGCCTTTACAGCACCTGAAATATCGCTTTCTTTATTCATCGGGAGCTTTTCCTTGAAACTGATCCAAATTCATGCCCTTCTGCGCCAAACCATATCGTTGTAAATGAAATGAATCAACCAGATTTCGACCTAAATGACTTCTTACCCTACCAGCTTGCGCGCTCTGCCGCACAGGTCAGTCGCGACTTTGCCAAGCTCTACGCAGAGCAATTTGGCATCTCGACCTCTGAGTGGCGCGTCATTGCCCATTTGGGCCAGTCAGAAGCGGTTTCCGTGCGTGAAATTCACACCCGCGTTGACATGGACAAGCCCAAAGTCAGCCGTGCGGCTGCCCGGCTGGAAAAGGCTGGTTATGTCGCAAAAACAACCAGTTCGTCGGACAAACGCCTCGTGGAGCTGACCCTGACGGACAAGGGCCAAAAGCTCTTTGCCCAGATGATCCCGATTGCGCGTCAATATGAGGAAAAGCTCCTCGAAAAACTGGGTGCCACCAACAAAAAACTGCTGACAACTCTGCTGGACCGCCTCACCGAGCCTGACGCATGATCACTCTTTACGACTATTTTCGCTCCTCGGCGGCCTATCGCTTGCGCATTGCGCTCAATTTGCTGGGTCTGGAATACCAATCAATCCCCGTTGATTTGCTCAAGGGCGACCATAAATCCAGCGAAAATCTTGCCCGCAATCCGCAGGGCATGGTGCCAACGCTGACCGTTGAGGGGCAAAACCTCACCCAATCGCTGGCTATCCTCGAATTTCTTGAGGAAACCCATGGGCCACGTTTCCTGCCCGGCGCACCGCACTCACGCATCGCCATTCGCGCTTTTGCCCATGCCATTGCGGTCGATATTCACCCTGTGTTGAACCTTCCTGTTGCAAAAGCTGCTGGAGAGATCACAGACGGCAAAACCAGCATGAAAGACTGGATGCACCTCTTCATGCCAAGCCGCCTTGCCGCCGCCCAAAAGATGCTCGGCCAAACCGACGGCCCCTATTGCTTTGGCAGCAACGTCACCCTTGCGGATATTTGCCTGATGCCTCAGCTCTATAACGCACGCCGCTGGGAGATAGACCTCGCCCCCCTTGCCCGGCTTATCGAAATTGAAACCGCCCTGAGCGACATACCTGAAATCGCCGCCGCCCACCCGGATGTTGTCGGCGCCCCTCAGTAAGGACCAAAACCATGACTCAAGATGTTGTTATTCTCGACGCCACCCGCACCGCCATCGGCACCTTTGGCGGCGCGCTTGCAAACACGCCTGCCACAACCCTTGGTGCCCATGTCATGAAATCAGCGATGGAGCGCGCCAGCGTTGATCCCGGCCAAATCGGCCATGTAGCCATGGGCCATGTCATCAACACCGAACCGCGCGACATGTACCTCTCCCGCGTTAGCGCCATTGAGGCCGGCATCCCCGACGGCACGCCGGCAATGAACGTCAACCGCCTTTGCGGATCGGGCGTGCAAGCCATTGTTTCAGCAGCACAATCCATCATGCTGGGCGATGCAGATTTTGCAATCGGGGGCGGCTCTGAAACCATGTCGCGCTCACCCTACATCATGCCCCAAGCGCGGTGGGGCCAAAAGATGGGCGATCTTAATACCACTGATATGATGCTGGGCGCGCTCAACTGCCCCTTTGGCACCGGCCATATGGGCATCACGGCTGAGAATGTCGCCAGCGAAAACCAGATCAGCCGCGACGAACAGGACGCTTTCGCATTGGAAAGCCAGACCCGCGCGCGCGCAGCGCTTGAAGCGGGCCATTTCAAATCCCAAATCGCGCCTATCGAGATCAAAGTGAAGCGTGACATGGTCAGCTTTGACACCGATGAGCACCCAAAGGACACCTCGCTTGAAGCGCTGTCCGGGTTGCGCACCGTGTTCCAAAAAGACGGCACTGTGACCGCAGGCAA
>CAZQMR010000170.1:0-7713 GCA_964594465.1 uncultured Rhodobacterales bacterium | reverse complement strand
ACAATGGAAGCCTCAGCGATGGCTGGCGTGCCCTTGGCGGGAACGAACCATACCGTCGGCGTCGAAGACTATCACCACCTGTAAAAACGGTGGGTTGAAAACCCACCCTACGTCATTTCGTAGGGTGGGGTTATACCCCACCGGCTAGGAGACTACTTATGGCAGGAACACAATATCGCGGCTCGGAAATCACCGATGTCGATCAGTTCGTAAACGACAAAGAGGGCCTCGGCTCTGAGCGCGAAAAGGAAATCGGGCAGCACATTGGCTATCGCTATGACGTGAACCTTGTGCCCGATTACGATCGCCTCACACCGTATCTGAAGCAGTATATGGAAGTCATGGGTTGGGACGATCTCAACTGGCTCGAAGATATCCATATGGGCTACGAAGATGGCAAACCGGCTGTCTTTGATCGCAACATTAACGGCTGGGTGCGGGTGCCTGATAGCATCGAACTGCCGGACAACCAGCAAGATCGGGACATGATCGCCCGCGAAATGCTGCTCAAATTCCAGATGTCAGATCGCCATCCGCTCGTGACCTTGCGCAAAGCCTATATGAAGTTCTGATGAGTGCTGCCGCTGCCCTTCTTGGCCTCAATGCAACTACGCACCCCCTCAGGGATGCGTTCTTGAAATGGCAGTGCCATGTCCGCCAGATCGCCATGCGCGAAAACGAGGGGCGGCCCGATGATGCGTTCACGCCTGCCCTTACGCTCGCCGGCGCAACTGAACCGATGGGGCACATCATCACCGTTTTGAACAAGGCTCCGGCGCATAATCAAACCGCCGAACTGAACCATATGCGCCTCAAAACCAACGACATGGCGCAGGTGCGCGAGGCGGCGTTGCGCTATCTCTCGGCGACCTACTACCAAAAGCACAAAGAGTTCAGCGATATCCTGACGGCGACCTTTCCGCCGTGCTCTCAAGGCGCCGCCACGATCCGGCGCAGCGATATCGTGACCCTCACCTTTGAGGCCTATGCCCAGCGCTTTGATCTCACCTGTAAAGTCTGGCGCTTGCTGCCCAAGAACCCAATCGCGCAAGCCACCATCGCCCATAACATGCTCTTCAACCCGGATCTGCCGCCTGACACTGAAATCCTTGGCTTTGAGCCGGATTGGGCGGCCTCAACCTCTGATCCGAAGCTGGGATAAGCGCCATGGCCTATGGATATGTTGTTGCCCAGATCAACGTCACCGATCCAGACGCCTATCCGCAATATGTAAAGCTGGTCCAACCCACCATTGATGCCTTTGGTGGTGAATTTTTGGTCCGTGGCGGCAAATCTGAGAGTTTTGAGGGCAAACCACCGGGGGATCGCACTGTCGTCATTCGATTTCCATCCTACCAAGCCGCGCAGGATTGGTACCATTCTGACATCTACGCTGAGGCAAAAGCGCTGCGCCAAGCAGCCTCCACCAGCGTGCAAACCATCGTCGAGGGAGTTCTTTTATGACCAAACGTGTCTGCATCATCGGGGCAGGGCCATCGGGCCTTGCACAGCTGCGCGCATTTCAATCTGCCAAAGAAAAGGGTGCCGATATTCCCGACGTGGTCTGCTATGAAAAGCAAAGCGACTGGGGCGGTCTTTGGAATTACACATGGCGCACCGGCACGGATGAGCATGGCAACACCTGCCACGGCTCCATGTATCGCTACCTCTGGTCCAACGGTCCTAAAGAGGGTTTGGAATTCGCCGATTACACATTTGAGGAACATTTCGGCAAGCCCATTGCCTCATACCCACCCCGCGAAGTGCTGTTTGACTACATCAAAGGCCGCGTCGAAAAAGCTGGCGTGCGCGACTGGATCGAGTTCAACACCAACGTGCGCGACGTGCGCTATGAGGGCGGCAAATTCACCGTTTTGATCCGCAACGGCGAAACAGACACCGAGAAAACCGAAGTGTTTGACCATGTCATCGTTGCCTCAGGCCATTTCTCCGTGCCAAACGTCCCAGAATACCCCGGCTTTGACCAATTCAATGGCCGCATCCTCCACGCCCATGACTTCCGCGACGCGCGCGAATTCGAAGGCCAGCGCCTGCTGATCATGGGCACCAGCTACTCCGCCGAAGATGTCGGCTCCCAGTGCTGGAAATACGGCTGCAAATCCATCATCCAATCCTGCCGCTCTGGCGTCACCGGCTACAAATGGCCTGACAACTGGACAGAAGTTGCAGGCCTTGAGCGTATGGACGGCAAAACCGCCCATTTCACCGATGGCTCCTCTCACGAGGTCGACGCGATCATCCTCTGCACCGGCTACAAGCACCACTTCCCGTTTCTGCCCGATGATCTGCGCCTCAAAACGGCAAACATCCTCGCTGCAGATGACCTCTATAAGGGCGTCGTCTGGAACGCCAATCCGGACCTCTTCTATCTCGGCATGCAGGACCAATGGTACACATTCAACATGTTCGACGCCCAAGCCTGGTATGTGCGCGATATCATTATGGACCGCATTTCTGTCCCCGATCTCAAAGCCCGCGAAGCCGACGTCGCCAAGCGCAAAGCGGAAGAGGGCGCGCTCGCCGATGACTACGCCTGCATCGATTACCAAGGTGCCTACACTCAAGAATTGATCGAGGAAACCGATTACCCAAGCTTCAACGTGCAAGCCGCCAACGAGGCCTTCTACGCTTGGAAAAAGCACAAAAAAGCCAACATCATGACCTTCCGTGACAACGGCTACATCAGCCCCATGACCGGAACGCAAGCCCCCGCGCATCACACCGTCTGGAAAGATGCGCTGGACGACAGCATGGCGTCATATCTCAAGACATGACGCCCTAAAAACGGGGAGAATCCCCGCAACCACACGTGAAGAATTTACGTGAATAACAGGGAGTAACTTAATGAATATGTTTAAAAAAGCACTTGTAGCCACCGCGCTCGTCGCGCTGCCATTGGGAGCCTTCGCCGCCGACAGCTCCGACCCCATCGTGATCCCAATCCACAACTGGTCCTCGCAAATCGTGATGAGCCATGTGGTTGGCCAGATATTTGAGGGCATGGGCAACAACGTGGAATTCGTCACCACGGACAGCCAAGCCGTTTACGAAAGCGTGCGTCTTGGCGATGTGGCCCTTGAGCTGGAAGTCTGGGAGGGCGCGTTTGGCGCGTCCTTTAATGCAGCGCTTGAAAAAGGCGGTTTGCACGATGCAGGCGACCATGACGCTGTGACCCGCGAGGACTGGTGGTACCCAATGTGGACCAAAGAAGCCTGTCCGGGCCTCCCATCTTGGGAAGCGCTCAACGATTGCGCCCATCTCTTCACGACCGCTGAAACCGGCGACAAAGGCCGCTATCTGGATGGCCCGGTTGACTGGCTCAAGCATGGTCAGGAACGCGCCGCAGCCCTTGGCATGAATTTCACCGTGATCAATGCCGGTTCCGCCGCAGCACTTTGGGCTGAAATCGGTGCTGCTGAAAAAGACAAAAAGCCAGTCGTTGTCTTCAACTGGACCCCAAACTTTGCCGAAGCCGTGTGGCCGGGTGAGTTCGTTGAATTCCCCGCATGGGAAGAAGGCTGCGACAAAGACCCTGCCAAAGGCCCCAACAAAGAAGCGCTTTACGATTGCGGCAACCCAGCAACCGGCTACCTCAAAAAAGCTGCTTGGGATGGCATGAAGGACAAATGGCCAGCCGCCTATGACGTGCTGACCAAGATCTCTTTCACCAACCCCCAGATCGCTGAAATGGCCAAAATGGTCGATATCGACGAGTTGGAGCCAGAAGATGCAGCCGCTGAATGGCTCGAAGCCAATGAAAGCGTTTGGAAGAGCTGGACCCAGTAAGCCGCTCTAACCGCTTGTAAAAACACCCCACGCCGTGCTCTGATCATGGCGTGGGGTCATCTAGGGGTCACCAATGAATACCGCTGCACCTGTCATTTCCGCCCGCGAGGTCTGGAAGCTTTTCGGCAAAGAACCACTGCGTTACTTCTCTAGAGGAGTAGCCACCAAAAGCTTCGAGGAAATCCGTCGTGATGGCTATATTGCCGGGGTGCGCGACGTCACGCTCGACATTCATCGCGGCGAAATGCTGGTGATCATGGGCCTATCAGGCTCGGGCAAATCCACCCTCGTGCGCTGCTTCTCGCGCCTTCATGACATCACCGGGGGCACCATCACCGTGGATGGCGCCGATATCATGTCCCTCAAAGAGCGCGAGCTGATTGAGCTACGCCGCTCCAAAATGGGCATGGTCTTCCAAAGCTTCGGCCTGCTCCCCCACCGCAGCGTGCTCGACAACGTCGCCTTCCCGCTGGAAATGCGCGGCCAAGACCGCCACACGCGGCGCGAACGTGCGTTGGAAGTCATCAAACTTGTGGGCCTTGAGGGCCGTGAAGAATATTTCCCCCGCGAATTGTCCGGGGGCCAACAACAGCGCGTCGGCATCGCCCGCAGCCTTGCCATTGAGCCCGACATCTGGTTCCTCGATGAGCCATTCTCAGCCCTCGACCCCCTGATCCGCCGCGAAATGCAGGACGAATTCCTCCGCCTCCAAGCCCTCCTGAACAAAACAATCGTCTTCATCACCCATGATTTCGACGAAGCACTGCGCCTTGCGGATCGCATCGCCATCATGAAAGACGGCGTCATCGAGCAATGCGACACCCCCGATCAAATCGTGCTCAACCCGGCCACCGAATACGTGCGCAAGTTCACTGAAGACATCGACAAGGCCCGCGTCGTCCATATCCGCTCGCTGATGACCGCCCAAAGCAGCGATTTCCCAACGGGCACTCCCGTCGCCGCCAGCGCCACCGTGCAAGAACTGGCGCGCCAACTGGTCGACCAAACCCAAGAGAGCCTGCCAGTGGAAGAGGGCGGCCAACTTATCGGCACGCTCAATCGCAAAGCAGCGCTCGACGTTCTGCTCGGGAGCAGCTGATGGCCGTCACCGCCGAGCAAGCCCCAACCAGCGCACCGCTCGCGGTCCCACGCGGGCAGGGCGCACTGATCTTGCTCGCAATCGCGGCCCTGCTGATGCTCGCCAAAACGCTCGGCGTTCTGCCTGAGGCGCTCAACCGCATCCCCGAGGCCCTAATCCCCGACTATGCCACCCGCCTTGATGCGTTCTTCACCTTCATCCGCGTTGACCTCGGGCTTGAAGCTATCACCCGCTGGATCGCCAAAGGCCCTCTTGAGGCCATGCTGGATACCACCGCCAATCTGCTCTTTGGCAAACGCCGCTGGCCCAATCTCGGCCCTATCCCATGGACCGCCATCGCGGCCACCGCCGCCGTCATCGGCTACTATTTGGGCGGCTGGCGCCTCGCCTTGCTCGCAGGTGGTACATTCGTGTGGACCGCGCTCATCGGCCAGTGGAAGCTCGCCATGCAAACGCTCTCCGTGATCGCCGTCGCCGCCCCGCTTGCCTTCGCCTTCGGGATCTCGCTCGGCATAGCCGCATGGAAATCGCCAACATTCGACAAAATCCTGCGCCCAATCCTCTCGGTCCTACAAACGCTCCCCTTCTTCACCTACCTCCTGCCTGCTGTGATCTTCTTCGTTGTCGGCCCCACCGCCGGGGCCATTGCCACCATGATCTACGCTATGCCGCCCATGATCCTGATGACCACGCTGGGCCTCAAAAAGGTCAGCCCCGAAATCGTCGAGGCAGGCCACATGTCCGGCTGTACGCGCTGGCAAATGCTCACCCGCGTCTACATCCCCGCCGCGCGCACCGAGATCCTGGTCGGGGTCAACCAAGTCATCATGCTCTGCCTCGCGATGGTCGTGCTCACCGCCTTCATCGGCATGCCCGGCCTTGGCGCGAAATTGCTGGCGATGATGAACAGTTTCAAGCTTGGTCGCAGCTTTGAGATCGGCGTCACCATCGTACTCGTGGCCGTCATGCTCGACCGTCTCTCCAAAGCCTGGGTCATCAAGCAGCCCGAGCATTTTGAGCGCGGCACCCCGTTCTGGAAGCGCCACATCTACCTGCTCGGCGCCATTGCCGCCTTTGTCGCCTTCTGCATCCTCGCCCAATTCATCCAAGTCTTCGACCAGATCGGCCGCAAGCAAGATTTCTCCATGGGCAAAGAGATCGACGGCATCATCAAGGGTTTCCTCGATCTGGACACCGTGCAAGCCATCACCACGTGGATCCGCTGGTTTCTGATCACCCAAGTCCTGATCCCGTTTCGCGACTTCCTGCTCTGGATCCCAACCCCCGGCTTCATCGCGCTGATCACCGCCTTCGCCCTCTGGCTCGGGGGGCGCAAACCGGCAATCTACGCCTGCATCTTCTTTTGCATCATCGCCAGCACCGGCTGGTGGGACCGCTCCGTGATCACGCTCTACACCGTCATCTCTGCGGTCGCGCTGGCCATGCTCTTCGGCCTGCCACTCGCAATCTGGGCCGCAAGATCCGAGCGCTGGTCCAACCGCATCCTGCTTGTTTGCGACACTGCGCAAACCTTCCCCAGCTTCATCTACCTGCTGCCCGCCATCATGCTCTTTGGCATCAACGACGTCGCCGTGATCTTCTCGATCCTCATCTTCGCCATGGTCCCCCTCGTGCGCTACACCATCGAGGGCCTGCGCTCCGTCCCGCCTGAAATGACCGAAGCTGCCGATATGTCCGGCGCAACACGCCGCCAAAAGCTGATCAACGTCCAACTCCCGCTGGCGCTCCCCACCATGGCCGTCGGCTTCAACCAAGCCATCATGTTCGCCTTCTTCATGGTCATCATCGCCGCCTTCATTGGCACGCAAGACTTGGGCCAAGAGCTTCAACGCACATTGGCCGGCGCAGACCTTGGCAAAAACTTCGTGCTCGGCATCTGCGTCTCGCTCATGGCGCTAACTTTCGATCTCACCATCCTAGAATGGGCCGAGCGGCGCAAAGCCGCACTGGGGCTCGCATGACAGTCAAACCAACCTTCGAGACCCCATTTGAGCGCCGCGGCATCATCACACCCGGCCTGCCAATCCTACCCCACGGCACCGAGCGTCACCCGATCCCCGGCGGCGGCTCTCGCGCATTGCCAATATCCAAAGGCGATGAAATCACCGTGCTCGACCGCGAAGGCCTACAAGCCGCAGAACTCACCTTCTTCGCACCGGACACAACCTCAAGCGCGGCCATGCTCGGCGCAAAATCCAGCGGCCCCCCCACCGGCACCATTGAAATCCTAGCGGGCGGCGATCGCACCGGCATCCGCACTCTCAAGGCGCTCAAAACCGCCAGCTTTGACCTCGCCTCAGCCGACTGCACCCGCACCTCCGCCGATTCCAAACCCGGCGACATGTCCGACTTCACCGCCCAGTGCGACGGCCTGCTGATCGTCGCCTCCATCGGCGGCCCCATGGCCCCGCACAACCAAAACCCGCCCACCGAACTCACCCTCTACATCAAACGCGCCAATCCCGGCGACCCAAAGGCAGAGCTTGGGCCACCAGACCCGCTCGCCGACCCATTGCAAGACATCAACATTCAACCGGGCGAGGCCAAGTCATTTGAGGTCAAAAAGGGCGAATTCGTCCAAGTCCTAGACGTAAAGGGCCGCGAATGCTCCGATTTCCAAGCCTTCTCGCGCCGCGCGCTCGACAAAGGCCTTGAGCGCGAGATCGACCCCACAACAACCCGCTCGCTCATGGGCAGCCTCTACCCAAGCCCCGGCATCTACTCGAAATACTGGTCCTCAGACCACGAACCGCTTGTTGAAATCGTGCAAGACACGTGCGGGCGCC
>CAZQMR010000169.1:0-7721 GCA_964594465.1 uncultured Rhodobacterales bacterium | reverse complement strand
GACGGCACGCGCAGAGGCGCGGCCTGCGACATCTCATGTATATCCGAATTGTGGTTCCCCGCTTTTGCGACCGTGCGCGCAGCGAAACTGGTTTCTTCACGGCTGCTTACGCCTTGCGTAGAAATCCCGCGCCCGAGCATGAACCTTGGTACATCGACGCGCTCAGCCACGAGCTTGATTGGTTCGATGATTGGCTTGATGCACCGGACAAGCTGACCAAGCGCGCCTCGCGCAAACGTCGCATCGCGGGCGTGTGTTGGTTCAAGCCTACTGCGGCCAAACATATTGCACGTGCGCGTCATATCGGTTGGTTGCTGTCTGAGCTTGGCCTGCCCACCCGCGAGATCCGCTCTGATGATCCCGGCGATCTGATCTGGGAAGACAGCTACCAGCTCGTGGCCGCGCGCGGTCCCAAGCATCCAGTCGTCTTTCACTAAAGCTCGGTGCGGGTGGCTCACTTCGTCACCCGCATCAACTCGCGCCCGCACAGCATCCTGCGAATTTCCGAGGTCCCTGCCCCGATCTCCATCAACTTGGCATCGCGGAAAATCCGCCCCACCGGGTTGTCGTTAAGATAGCCCGCACCGCCAAAGGCCTGCACCGCCTGATGTGCCACCTTCATCGCTTCCTCTGAAGCATAAAGCACGCAAGCCGCCGCATCTTGGCGCGTCACCTGCCCGCGATCACAGGCCCCTGCAACCGCATAAACATAAGCCCTTGCAGAGTTCATCGCCGTATACATATCCGCGATCTTTCCCTGCATCAGCTGGAAATTCCCAATCGGCTCCCCAAACTGTTTGCGCTCGTGCATATAGGGCATCACCGCGTCCAGACAGGCCGCCATGATCCCCGTGCCAATGCCCGACAACACCACGCGCTCATAGTCCAAACCGGACATCAGCACATTCACGCCGCGCCCTTCTTCGCCCAGCACATTCTCAAACGGCACTTCGCAATCCTCAAAGATCAGCTCGCCCGTAGAGCTGCCCCGCATCCCCAGCTTGTCAAAGCTCTCCGAGGTGCTGAAGCCTTTCATATCGCGCTCCACCAGAAACGCCGTCATCCCCCGCGGCCCCGCATCCGGGTCGGTCTTGGCATAAACCACCAATGTATCCGCATCCGGCCCATTGGTGATCCAGTATTTCGTCCCATTCAGGCGGTAGTGATCATTGCGCTTTTCCGCTCTGAGCGACATCGAAACAACGTCTGAGCCAGCCCCCGCTTCCGACATCGCCAAAGCGCCCACATGCTCGCCACTGATCAGTTTCGGCAAATACTTCGCCTTCTGATCAGCGGAGCCATTCAGCTTGATCTGGTTCACGCACAGGTTCGAATGCGCCCCATAACTCAGCGAAACCGAGGCCGAGGCCCGCGCCACTTCCTCAACCGCAACCGTATGGGCCAGATACCCCATATCCGCGCCGCCATATTCTTCCTCAACCGTCACACCCAGCAGGCCCAGCTCGCCCAACTCGGTCCACAACTCGCGCGGCATCTTGTTGCTTTTGTCGATCTCAGCGGCTTGGGGCGCAATCCGGTCTTGAGCAAAGCGATGCACCGCCTCGCGCAGAGCTTCCACATCCTCGCCCAGCGCGAAATTCATTGATGCCATAAACATAAGCTCTCCTCCTCAGACCTTATTGACCCAATTGGCCGCACGTTTTTCATTAAACGCCGCAACGCCCTCGCGCCCCTCATCCGACGCCATGCAGGTGGCAAATGCCGTCGCCGCCCGGTCAATCATCGCCTCAGGCTCACCCTCGCGCGATGCCAGAAAAATCTCTTTGGTCGCGGCCAGCGCATCCGGCGCACATTTCCCGATCATGTTGAGCGTCGCCATCAGCCGCGCCTCAACCGCATCGTCCTTTAGCACCTCATCAACCAGCCCAACCGAATAGGCCCCGTCCCCATCCAGCCGCATCCCCGTCATCGCCAACCGCCGCGCCGCCGCCATACCAAGCCGCCCGGTCACATATGGTGCAATCTGCGCCGGTGGCAGTCCCAGCAATGTCTCGGACAACGCGAAAAGCGCACCCGGCCCCGCCAGCACAACATCCGCACAACACGTCATGCCAAAGCCACCGCCAAAAGCAGGCCCTTCCACAACTGCAATCACCGGCTTTGGAAAACGGTTGAGCTTGGCGTAAAGCGTGCCAACAGGCCGGTTCATCTCCTCCAACGGCGCCAAACTCCCGCCAGAGGTCGCCAGAACCTCTTGCGCCGCCTTCAAATCAGCCCCCGCACAAAACGCCCCATTGGCGCCCCGCAGCGTCAATGAACGAATGGCAGGATCGGTAGCCGCAGCGGATAACACTACGTCCAACTCTTCCATCAACACTTGCGTCAGCGCATTCTTCGTAGGCGCATGATCCAGCGTCACAATCAAATGCACACCCCGCGCCTCTAGGCGCAATCGGGTCGGATCAAGGGCAATTAAAGACGGAAACATAAAGTCCAAACTTCGCTGATTTTGATCGGCACCTTATGGCGCTGATTTGATGGCGTCAAACAAAATGAGTGTTGCTCATTTTGTAATTCCATGTCTATGTTTACACCATGAACGTGCAAAAGAAGCCACAGCCAAAGCCCCGCGCCCGTGTTCACAACCGGGATCGCCATGCTGAAATTTTGGCTGCCGCAACCCATGTTTTCACCCAACAAGGCTTTGAAGCAGCCACCACAGCGCAAATCGCGCGCCGCGCCGATGTGGCCGAGGGCACAATCTATCGCTACGCCAAAACCAAGCGCGACCTTCTGGAACAAGTGATTGAGCGTTGGTACGCCGAGATGTCAGAACAAATGCAAAGCGGCATCGCCAAACGCGATGGCACCCAAAGCAAACTCGCCTTCGCTGTTGAGCATCAATTCAAAGTCTTCAGCGATCACGCCGCCATTGCTCAGCTCATGGTGCGCGAAATGCGGGCTAAAGTCATCGGCGAGCGCAGCTATATCGACGAGCTGAACCGCAAATACACCCGCTTCATGATCGACCTTCTGATCACCGGTCAAAAAGACGGCATCATCCGCACCGACCTGAACCTATCCCTTGTGCGCGACATTTTCTTTGGCACGATCGAACACGCTGCCATGCGCATGACCTCAAGCGCCAAAGCCAAGCGCGAGGTCGAGACCTTCACCGCCGAATTCTGGGCATTGGTCTCAAAATAGCAAAAGGGCCAAAGGCGCGCTCAGCACCTTTGGCCCAAAATCTCACTTCAGCGCTAGAGTCAGCCGCCTGTCAGCTTGCCAATGATGTCATCAACATCAAGGCCAAGACCCTCAAGCATGCTCAGATCAAGCCCCTTGTCCGCCAGCATCGACTTTGCCTCATCCACGCCCATTCCAGTCAGCGCGGAAGGATCAATCCCCAACTCGCCCAGCTTGCCCATGATATCAAAATCATCACCGCCGCCGCCACCAAGTACACTTGCGGCTTTGCCTAGCATATCACCAATTCCCATGTCGTCCTCCAAGGTTGGTTGTACGTGGCTTGTGCCACCACCTTGAAGTAAGTGTGCCGTGCGCGTTTCGCTATAGTCAAAAACACCTATACCGAAGTTCAAAAACACCTCTGTCTAAATTCTACGCAATCTCACTTGATCCACCGCGTGATTTGTCCCTTTTCTCAGCACCAACTGCGCCCGTTCGCGTGTGGGCAGGATATTTTCTTCGAGGTTCACCAAATTGATTGTCGTCCAAAGCTCCCGCGCCTTGGCCAACGCCTCCTCTTCGCTAAAAGACGCGTAGCGGTGGAAAAAGGCGTTCTCATCGCGAAACGCCGTCTTTCGCAGCCGCATAAACCGGCGCTCATACCAATCCGCGATCTGCGTCGTGTCCGCATCAATATAGATCGAAAAATTGAAAAAGTCTGAGACCACCGGCAGCCCACTGCTCAAATCCGGCGGCTGCAACACGTTCAACCCTTCAAAAATCAGCACATCCGGACAATCGACCACGGCCTCCTGATCCGGCTCAATATCGTAGCTCAGATGGCTGTAAACCGGGGCAACGGCCCGCTCCCGCCGCTTAACCGCACTCAAAAACTCGATCAGCGCCCGCCCGTCATAGCTTTCGGGAAAGCCCTTGCGCGTCATAAGCCCCTCGGCCTTAAGCCGCGCATTTGGCTTCAAAAACCCATCCGTCGTGATCAAATCCACCCGCCTGCGCCGCCCCAGCAGTGTTTGCAACAAACGCGCTGTCGTGGATTTGCCCACCGCAACCGATCCCGCAACCCCGATGATGTAAGGCGCTTGCCGCGCACCCTCTTCCATCCGCGATCCCAAAAACGCACGCGACGCGCCAAACAGCTCCGCGCTTGCCTCGATGTAGAGCTCCAGCAAGCGGATCACCGGCAGGTAAATCGCACGCACCTCATCCAGCGAGATCGGATCCCCAAGCGAGCGCAACCCGTCCAACTCGTCGCTGCTCAGCTCAAGCGCCTGATCTTGGCGCAACGCCGCCCAACTGGCCCTGTCAAACTGGCGAAACGGGTTCAAATCTTGATCTTGCATGGGCCACTCCATCCCTTGCCCCTGTTTATTCTGACACAACTGCGCTGGACAAGCCTTAAGCAAGCACCGACAATAGACAGCAAAGCAATTCCCCACAGCGGAGGTACTTTCCATGAAAAACCCAATCAAAACCCTAAGCTTGGCCACAGCACTCAGCTTAACCCTTGCACCCGTCTACGCCGCAGACCTCACCATCGGCATGCAGCTTGAGCCGCCTATGCTCGACCCAACTGGCGGTGCAGCTGCTGCAATCGACGAAGTGGTCTACGCGAATATCTTTGAGGGCCTGACACGCTTTGCCTCCGACGGCTCCATCATCCCCGGCTTGGCAGAAAGCTGGGACATTTCCGAGGACGGCCTCACCTACACTTTCAACCTTCGCAAAGGCGTGAAATACCACGATGGCACCGCTTTTGACGCCTCCGATGTGGTGTTCTCCTTCACCCGTGCGCGCGCCGAAGACAGCACCAACGCCCAAAAAGCGCTCTTCGCTGATATCGCAGAAGTCGGCGCAGTCGACGAAAACACCGTGCGCGTCCGCCTCTCCAAACCCAACGGCTCCATGCTGTTCAATTTGGCTTGGGGTGACGCCGTGATCGTGGCACCCGAAAGCGTAGAGGGCAACGCCTCCAACCCCATCGGCACCGGCCCCTTTACTTTCACCAACTGGGCCAAGGGCGACAGCGTCACAATCACCAAAAATGCGGATTATTGGGGAACACCTGCCAAGCTCGACGCGGCAACCTTCAAGTTCATCTCCGACCCCACCGCTGCCTTTGCGGCAATGATGGCCGAAGACATCGACGCCTTCCCCGGCTACCCCGCCCCTGAAAACCTGCCCCAGTTCGATGCGGACCCTCGCTTCAACACCATCATCGGCAGCTCAGAGGGCGAGACGATCCTCTCCACCAACAACAAAATGCCTCCCTTCGATAACGTAAAGGTCCGCCAAGCCCTCGCCCATGCCATCGACCGCCAAGCCATCATTGATGGCGCGATGTTCGGCTATGGCACGCCGATTGGCACCCATTTCGCGCCGCACAACCCGGCCTATGTCGATTTGAAAGCCCAAAGCGCCTTTGATCCCGAGAAAGCCAAAGCGCTGCTGGCCGAAGCTGGCTTCCCAGATGGCTTTACGACAACCCTCAAACTGCCCCCACCATCCTATGCGCGTCGCGGCGGCGAGATCATCGCAGCCCAGTTGCGCAATGTCGGAATTCAGACCGAGATTTCCAACCTCGAATGGGCACAGTGGCTCGAGCAAGTCTTCCGCGGTAAGGATTTTGGCCTCACCATCGTCTCCCACACCGAGCCTATGGATATCGGAATCTATGCCCGGGATGACTACTACTTCCAGTACTCCGACGCGGATTTCAAAGCCATCATGGCCAAGCTGAATGACACCACCGATCCCGCCATGCGCACCCAGCTCCTGCAAGACGCCCAGCGCAAGATCGCCGATGACTATGTGAACGGCTACCTCTTCCAGCTGGCCCGCACCGGGGTCGCCAACGCCAAAATCAAAGGCCTCTGGCAGAACTCGCCCACCCAAGCCAACGACCTCACAGCCGTCTACTGGGAATAAATCAAAGCGCGATGCAAACGGTTGAAAGTTGCATCGCGCAATACCGCCTACCCTGCATACGCTCCTACGCAAACTTGATTTTCAAACCAAAAAGCGCTCTGTTGAGCTTATTATTTCAAGGAGCATTTCATGTCAGACCCCAAAACCTATCAATTTGACCTCCCCGCCTCGGGGCGCCCATCCCACGCCCCACTGGCCGAAGAATGGTACCCAAACATCCAAGCCTCCGCACTCAAAGCCTCCTCCTCGCGCATCTACGACCCCCTGCTTGGCATGCGCGCCATCGTCATCCACGCAACCGCCGGCTCCTCCTCTGCAGGTGCCGCCAGCGTCATCACTGCCAAAAAGGCCAGCTTCCACTGGCTCGTGCCCGATGAAGACGAAGACCAGCATGGCAAATTCGTCTGGGCCACCTGCCACGAAGCCCGCGCAGCATGGCATGTGCGCAATGCCGTGTCCCACCCCGCCGTCTGGGGCGGAAAAAACAAGGTGAACCATTTCTCCCTTGGCATTGAACTGGTCAACACCCAGCGCTCCAGCGACAGCTTTTCCGATTGGCAAATTCAGGCCACCGCCGACATCGTGCGCTATGCATGGGCCAAATATCCCAACCTCAAACACGTCGTCAGCCACGCCAAACTCGACCCAAACCGCCGCTCAGACCCCGGCACCCTTTTCCCATGGGATAAATTCAAAGATCGCGTGCTTTCAAGCCCCGCAACTGAAGCCCCCATGCTCGTCGCCATGGCACCGCCCCCCAACCCCGAAGAACTGGGCCCAATGTCATGCTGCATGGCCGCACCTTAATCGCCGGCGCCCTGCTTGGGGCCGCCACCTGCTATCTGGCGCTGGAAACACTCAAACCAGCGCCAAAAGAGCCCATTCCCGAGTGCCTCAAAGGCCTCGTGTTTTCCGACGCAATCCTGTCAGCCGGGTCCACAGAATACATCTTTGAAGGCACAGAGCTCCATCATCTCAGCATCCACATCGCCCACGAGGTCACCAAGCACCAAGGCTTCGAAACACTCCTCGCCTCCGCCACGGACGGCCCAGCCGAGGCAAATCCCGATCAGATTGGCAAAGCCTTTTCCCTATGCGACTTTGGCAATCCAACCGGCACAATGCGCCTGTTCCCAATGTCATTGGTCGCAATTGGAAACTAAGCGATTGCGAAGGAACCGCTAACCCAGACCGGAACAAGCCGAAGGCGCCGGTCTAGCGCCTGCCCGGCCCAGCGGGCTGGCGCTTGGGTGACGTCAGGAAGACGCTGGGGCTTCGTTCGGATTTTGCAAAATAAAGAGAATCACTCTGGCATTTAAGCGCCATCCCCCGGCCAAGCGCTTGACCGGCTAAGGTTAGTGATATTGGATCCTTACTTTTGGCTCTGAACTGCCATTTGCTGACATGCCTAAGGACAAGTGGCGGTAGCTCAGGGTTTTGCTCCTAAAACGCAGCGCCGCCTAAATTGTGCGCTTCCAGACACAAAAGGGTTTACGCTAAGGCGCGCGACACTTCCAAAAGTTTGGTTATCAAAAGGTGAATTTTTTGCGGCTTCAGACTGAAAATAGCCCTAAAATCACCGTGCGTTGCGTTAACTTAGGGGCAATCGCATGTATGCAGTGCAG
>CAZQMR010000168.1:2438-7755 GCA_964594465.1 uncultured Rhodobacterales bacterium | reverse complement strand
CGTTAGGCGGCGGATTTTGAATCCGCTGCGTCTACCAATTCCGCCACTCGGGCAGACTTGGACTGCTCTTAGCGCTAGGCTTTGGGGGCGTCAATGACTGGAATGGGGTTGGGGTGTTTTTTGCTGGGAATTTCGTACTTTGACCTGTGCAAATGCAAGCCTCTGATCCGCAACATTTCTTTTCGCTTTCGCAACCTCAAAAATGGGCGCACAGTTCGCGCACGAATATGCTGTGTGTACTGCACAGCAGAGCGCCGCGGGAGGACACTTCATGACCAAAATCTTAACAAGCCATGTGGGCTCGCTTCCGCGCAGCCAAGAAGTGGTCGACTTCATTTTTGCCCGTGAGCGCGAGGAAGCCTATGACCACGCGGCATTTGATGCGGCCATGACAAGCGCCGTTGATGCGACGGTTGCGCGCCAGGTTGCATCGGGCGTGGATATTGTGAGTGACGGGGAAACCTCGAAGATTTCTTATGCGACCTATGTGAAGGATCGCTACACCGGGTTTGGCGGTGACAGCCCGCGCAATGCGCCCGGCGACCTCAAGCAGTTTCCGGGCTTTTTGAAGCGCTTGGCCGAAGAAGGTGGCACGCCGCAATATGCCCGGCCCATGTGCGTTGGCGAGGTGAAATCTAAGGGCCAGGGGGAGCTGGAAAAGGACATATCGAACCTCAAGGCTGCCATGGCCAAGCATGGGGTGAAGCGGGGCTTTATGAATGCGGCCTCCCCCGGTGTGATCTCGCTGTTTTTGCAAAATGATTTTTATCCCACGCGGGACGCTTACCTTGCGGCGCTGTCGGATGCGATGGCGGCGGAGTATCGCACAATTGTGGAGGCGGGGCTGGATTTGCAGCTCGATTGCCCGGACCTTGCCCTATCCCGTCACATGCTGTTTCAGGACCTGAGCGATGCGGACTTCCTGAAAATCGCGGCAAGCCATGTGGAAGCGTTGAATGCAGCGCTTGAGGGCATTCCGGCGGAGAAAATTCGCATCCATATTTGTTGGGGCAACTACGAGGGGCCGCATGTGTGCGACATCCCGATGGATCAGGTGTTTTCGACGCTGATGTCCGCCAAGGCGAGCCATCTGCTGTTTGAGACTTCCAACCCGCGTCATGCCCATGAATGGACCGTTTTTGCGGATCGAAAGAGCGAAATTCCAGACGACAAAATTCTGGTGCCCGGTGTGGTGGATACCACGACCAATTTTGTGGAGCATCCTGAATTGGTGGCGCAGCGGCTTGAGCGGTTTGTTGGGATTGTGGGCGCGGATCGGGTGATTGCTGGGTCTGATTGCGGCTTTGGCACATTTGCAGGTTACGGCGCGGTTGATCCTGACATTGCTTATGCCAAGCTTGGGTCTCTGAGTGAAGGCGCAGCCCTTGCATCAGCCCGTGTATAAGTATTTTTGGAAAATCGAAGATGTTTGAGGCAGCGCCTTTGGGCATAGGTTTGGCCCTTGGGGGAACGTGTTTTGAGCGCTGAGGGGCGCGGGCACCCGCTAGGGGGCGTTCGCGCTTGGGCGATCTGGTCGCTTGCCGCGCTGTCCTTTGGCTATGCGTTTTTCCACCGTGTTGCGCCAAGTGTGATGGTCAGTGATTTGATGGCGGATTTTGCCATTGGAGGGGCGATGCTGGGCACGCTCTCAGCGCTCTATTTTTACCCATATGTGCTGTTGCAAATTCCGCTTGGAGCGCTGCTGGATGCCATTGGGGCGCGGCTGATATTAACGGCTGCTCTTGCGCTTGCGGCGATTGGCTCGCTGATATTTGGCACCGCGAGCAGCATTGAGATGGCCTATATCGGGCGGATTTTGATCGGGATTGGATCAAGCGTTGGGTTTCTTGGCTCGCTCAGTCTTGCGGCTGCTTGGTTCCCACCGCATTACTTTGCGATGATGGCCGGTTTGGCGATGTTTACCGCGATGATGAGTGGGATGGCAGCGCAGGCCCCGCTCGCATTTTTTGTGGAGAGTTATGGGTGGCGTGCGGCTATGTGGGGGCTTGGAATTGCGGGGGCCTTGATCGCGGTGTTGATCCTGCTTTTTGTACGCAATCATCCTGATCCGACGGCGCAAGCGCAGAAACCTAAGCAGAGTTTCGGGGCGATTTGGCGTGGGCTGCTACGCGCGGCCTCGATGCGTGAGGTTTGGAAAATTGCACTGGTGGCGGCGTGTTTGTCTGGGCCGATGCTTGCACTGGCAGCCCTTTGGGGCACGCCTTTTTTGATGGTGGCGTATGATTTGTCGCGGCCTGAGGCCGCGTTTTATGCCTCGCTGATGTTGTTTGGCTGGGCCTTTGGGGCGCCGCTTTTTGGGCGTCTCTCGGACTATGTCGGGCGTCGCAAACCGTTTTTGGTGGCGGGCGCGGTTGTGCTGAGCCTATGTTTGCTGGCGATAGTGTTGCTGGATTGGCTGCCGCTTTGGGCGGTTGTTGCGCTGTTTTTTGTGGCGGGTGCGAGCGGGTCGGTGATGGCGGCAACCTTCGCTTTGGCGCGAGATGGGGCGCCTGCTGAGATCACAGGATCGGTGACGGGGATTGTGAATTCGATGACCGTGGCCTCGGGCGCCGTGTTGCAGCCGCTGGTGGGGTTAATGCTGGATCTTGTTTGGAGCGGCGAGATGGCGGACGGCGCGCGGGCCTATAGCGCTGCGGATTACCGCCTGAGTTTTTGGCTGGTGTTGGGCTCGGCCGTGCTGGGGCTGATGGCAGCGCTGACTTTGCGTGAGCCTTCCGCTACTTCTCTAGAGAAGTAACGGAAGCGCCAGGCTGATTTCATAAGTCTTTTCATATCAATAGCGGAACTTCTTTGTGTGATATTAGGTTAATTCGCTCAACCAAGGGGGATTGGCTCCTGCGCGCGAAACTGTGACAGCGGCAACTTTGGCCCCCAGTATTAGGGCCGTTTTGAGGGCCGCATCAGAGATGTTGCGCAGAGATGATTTTGTGAGCAAATCCTGCTCTTGCAGCGCTGCCAAAACGCCGGAATTAAACGTATCACCTGCGCCTACGGTATCCACGACATCGGCTTTGGGCGCAGGAACTGTAATGCTTTGATCTGCGCCGAAATAGGCCGCGGCACCTTTGCTGCCGAGCGTCACGATGACGACTGCGGGGCCTTGGCTGCGCAGTTTGGCGGCCTTTTGGGCATGGGGTAGATCGCCGGGCAGGATCCAGTCGAGGTCTTCGTCGGAGACTTTGACAATATCGCTGACCTTGATCATCGCGTTGAGGCGGGCGCGGTAGGTTGCTTCATCGGTGATGAAGCCGGGGCGGATGTTTGGGTCGAGCATGATGGTGCGCTTTGCGGCTTCGCGTTTTGCAAGCGCGGCATAAGCGTCGGCGGCGGGTTCGGCGCAGAGCGATATGCCGCCGAAATAGAGGGTTTTGACCTCGTCTGGCAGGTTGGGGAGGTCGGCTTCGCTGAGCATGCGCCCGGCGGTGTTTTCGTCGTAAAAGCTATAGGTTGCATGGCCGTCTGTGAGCTTGACGAAGGCCAGTGTTGTGGGGCGGTCTGTGGCGGTGATGAGGCTTGTGTCGACGTTTGACGCCTTGAGGCCGTCGCTTAGGATCTCGCCGAAAAGGTCGCTTGAGAGGCCGCTGAAGAAGCCCGGTGATTTTTCGAGGCGGCCAAGGGCGATGGCGGTGTTGAAAATGGCGCCGCCGGGCAAGGGGGCAAAGCCGCCCTTGATTGGCACCATGTCGATTAGCGCTTCGCCGCAGCACAGGATCATATCCGCTCTCCCTAAATTTCGGCGTTATGTGTCAGCTTGCAAGGCGGCGTGCAAGCGCGATGGGGTGACGGGCAAGTGGCGCATGCGTTTGCCGGTGGCGGCACAGATGGCGTTCAAGAGCGCGGGGGCGGTTGGGATTAGGACGTGCTCGCCGAGGCCTTTTGCGCCGTATGGGCCGTGGGCGTCCGCGTCTTCGATGATCAGGGTCTCGACCGGGGGCATGTCACCGATTGTTGGGATCAAGTAGTCGTGGAGGTTTTCGGTGCGCCCGGGCAGGTATTCCTCCATCAGCGCCATGCCAAGACCTTGGGCGATGCCGCCTTGGACCTGCCCCTCGACGAGGGCGGGGTTGATGGCACGGCCCAGATCATGGGCGGCGACGAAACGGATGGGTTTGATGGTGCCGAGTTTGGTGTCGACCTCGACCTCGGCCAAATGGGCCGCGTAGCCGTATTGGGCGTAAGGTTCACCTTGGCCATTGGCATCAAGTGGCTCGGTTGGGGGGTCGTATTGCTCAACAGCACTTAGGGCGTAGCCGTTTTCGTCCCTCCCGAGGCTCTTGAGATCAAGCGCATGGATCACGCCGTTGTCGGTGATTTGCAGCCCGTCTGGCGTGGGCGTGATCTGAGCGTCTTGGGAGGCGTTCACGCGGGCAAGGATAGCTTGGCGCAGGGCTTCGCCTGAGCGGCGTGCGGCTTCGCCTGAAATGAATGTCTGGCGTGAGGCGGAAGTTTTGCCGGCATCTGGCGTTATGTCTGTGTCCGCCGATTCGAGCTGGATTGCGCTGACCCGCACACCGAGCGCTTGTGCGAAGATTTGCGCGATGACCGTTGTGGCGCCCTGCCCGATATCCATCGCGCCTTGGTGCAACACGATGCTGCCCGCATGGGTGACGCCGGATTTTATTGTGGAAGGGTTGGGCAGTGAGGTGTTGCCGCATCCATACCAACCGGCGGCCACGCCAACGCCCCGTTTCAAGTCTGTACTGGCCGCGTTGAAGCTGTCGCAGGCACCCTTCGCTTCGGTCCATGCCGGGCGCAGGGCCTCTAGGCAGGCTTTGATACCAACACCTTGCGAAAAACTCTGGCCGCAAACCGTTGGCATGTTGTTTTCAAGGGCGTTGGTGATGCGGAATTCTAGGGGGTCGATGCCAAGCGCTTCGGCCAGTTCGTCAAACAGGCTCTCTTGAGCGACGGCGGATTGGGGAACGCCAAAGCCGCGAAACGCGCCCGAGGGCGGGCAATTGGTGTAGATGGCTTGGCTTTTGGCTTGGTAGTCGCGCAAGGCATAGGGGCCCGAGGCGTGGATTGGCACGCGGTTGGCCACTGTGGGCCCCCAGCTGGCATAAGCGCCGGTGTTGAAGCGGCCAAAGAATTTGATGCCGGTGAGTTTTCCATCAGCGTCTGCACCAACCTCCAAGTCAATGCTGGCGGGGTGGCGCTTGGTGGTGGATTGCATGGACTCAGTGCGCGAATAGGTGATGCGCACGGGTTTGCCTGTTTTGAGCGCGGCCATGGCGAGGAAGGGCTGGATCGAGATGTCGATTTTGGAGCCAAAGCCGCCGCCGACCCCTGTGGGCAC
>CAZQMR010000168.1:0-2338 GCA_964594465.1 uncultured Rhodobacterales bacterium | reverse complement strand
TCTGGGTGCAGCGGGGCGAGGTCTAGGGCGGCTTCGTTGGATGCAGCTTCTGGTAGCGGAGTCCAGGTCACGGGGAAATCGGCTTGATCAAAGCGGGCCATGCGCTCGGGCGTGCCGATCACGCCTGCAATGGCCTCGCCGCGAAAGCGAGCGCTGCTTTCGGCAAAGACAGGCTGATCAATGAAGCCGGGGATGACGCCGAAGCGGTTGAGACCCGGCACGTCATCGGCAGTGAGGATCCCTTCAATGCCGGGTGTGGCGAGCAAGGCGTCGCAATTGCCTATGGCGAAACTTGCATGGGCATGAGGGGAGCGGATGATATGCAAAACGAGTGTGTCTGGCGGGGCGATATCGTCGCCAAAGGCTTCGCTGCCATCCACCTTGCCCTGCCCGTCCAAGCGGCGGATGGAGCTTCCGACCGCGCCGCTCTCAAGCGTGCGGTCGCTGCCGGATTTCATGACCGCATCGATGATGCGCCGATAGCCGGTGCAGCGGCACAAAACGCCGCCAAGCGCATCCATCACTTGATCCTCGCTTGGGTCAGGCACGTCGCGCAAGAGCGCCGTGGCACTGACCATCATGCCCGGCGTGCAAATGCCGCATTGGGCCGCGTGATGGTCTTGGAAGCTTTCTGCGAGGGCTTGGGTGTCGCTGTCGGTCTTGATCAGGCCTGACAGGGTCTCGATATCGCGCCCTTGGGCAGCCGCCGCAGGCATCAAACAGGCGCAAACCGGATCACCATCGACCAGCACAGTGCAAGCGCCGCAATCCCCGGCGTTGCAGCCAATTTTGACGTCTCGACATCCAAGCCGCTCGCGCAGAGCTTCAGAAAGCCGCTCGCCTGAGCGGGGCGCAAATTCTGTTGTTGTTCCATTGAGGCGCATGCTGGTCATGTTGCAGTCCTCACACTGCGCTCAATCAGGGTTTTAACGGCTGAGAGGCGGTAATCCGGGGTGCCGCGCACGTCTTCAATTGGGCTGAGTGGGGCAAGATGAGTTTCCCCAATAAGCTCCGACGTCACATCGGACGGGGCGACACCGATGAGACTGCGCTCCAAAGCCTTTAGCCGTGTCGCAACAGGTGAGCAGGATCCAACAGCGATTGCGGCTTCGGCGATTTTGCCTTCAGTGATGCGAATGTTCGCGGCGACCATTGCGATTGAAATGACTAGGTATTTGCGCGCGCCGAGCTTGAGAAAACTTGAACGGGTTTCGAGATGCGGCTCCGGGATCAGGATTGCTGTGGCCAATTCGCCGGGAAGAAGCGCTGTTTGGCGCACGCCGGTGATGAAATCGCTGAGCGGCACCACGCGGGTGGCGGTTTTTGAACTGATTTCGATCTGAGCATTAAGCGCAAGCAAGGGCGGCACGCCATCGGCGGCGGGTGAGGCGTTGCACAGATTTCCCAAGATTGTGGCGGCGTTCTGGATTTGGATCGAGCCAACCTCGCGCGCAGCTAGAATAAGCGCGTCAAAGGCGGCGGGCAGCTCAGTTTTGTAAAGATCGCTCCAACGGGTCGCAGAGCCGATACGCCACCCCGATCCGGTTTTCACAATACCGCGCAAGCCTGTCAGATTCGAAATATCCAGTATTTTCTGTGGCAACGGGCGCTCACCGCGCAAAGGGTACCAGTCGGTGCCGCCAGCTATGACCGACACCTCAGGATCAACCAAAGCACTCAGCGCTTCATCCAATGTTTTTGCTGCAAGATAGGCCAAATCACACTCGTTTTTGATTGCGACTATAGCGACAGCAGCACGCTCGAATGTCAATTTCAAAAGACATATTGAGATTAACTTCTACTTCGCTATGAAAAGCGCCTCAGGGGTACAAGCTAGGGAAGAGTTTCATGCGTGCAATTTTGCTTTGCCTTTTGGGTGCGATCATAGTCTCGGGATGTTCAGGAAATGGCAGCTTGCCGCGTATTTTGAGCGGTCCGCAGTCCGAACCTCTGACCGAGAGCGAGCGGCCTTTGTCACGTGCGCTGACCAGCAACGGTGTTTTTGATCCAGTTGAGCGCGATTGCTTGGCCGATGCGATTTACCACGAAGCCAAGAACACCGGTGCGGTTGGCCTGCAGGCGGTTGGGCATGTTGTGATGAATCGGGTCAAGGATAGCGAATTTCCCAACACAGTCTGCGGTGTTGTGCATCACGGCGAGGATCGCGGGCGCTGTCAATTTGCCTATCGCTGCGATGGGATTGCCGAGACCTATCCTGACCGCCCGGCGCATCGTCGTGCCCTCAAACTGGCAGAGCGTTTTTTGACCGCGCCGCCCGCGGACATCACCAAAGGGTCGCGGTTCTTTCACGCCTCTTGGGCGCGGCCCAATGCATTCT
>CAZQMR010000167.1:0-7796 GCA_964594465.1 uncultured Rhodobacterales bacterium | reverse complement strand
CCCAACAGCACAAGCCCAAAACATGCAAAATTGCGCGTTTCAGCTTTTGACCTCGTCGCACGCATCGCTATTGTAACCCGTCGCAGGCATTGTTGGGAGGCAGGCATGAACGTCGATACTGGATCACTGGGAATAGCGCCGCAAAACGGTCTCTCCCATGTCAAAGGCGCAACCGAGCGCCCGCTCATCAACACCACGCTTCCCGGTTTCCTCGCTGAGGTCACCAAACGCCACGGCGACCGCCTCGCCGCCGTTTTCTCCCAATCCGGCACTCGCTGGAGCTACCGCGAACTTTCCGCTGAAGTCGACCGCCTCGCCGCCGGACTGCTCGCCATTGGCCTTAGCAAAGGCGACCGCGTCGGCATCTGGTCCCCCAACCGCCCTGAATGGCTGCTCGCCCAATTCGCAACCGCCCGCATCGGCATCGTGCTGGTCAACATCAACCCCGCCTACAAAACCACCGAGCTGGAATACGCCCTCAACAAAGTCACGATCAAAGGTCTGATCTTGGCCCGTGAATTCAAAACCTCCGCCTATGCGAAGATGCTCCAAGAGATCGCCCCCGAAATGGCCAGCGCCACACCCGGCCAAATCCAAGCCGCCCGCGTTCCCACGCTCTCCCACGTCATCCAACTCGGCCCCGACCCTATCCCCGGCGCATGGTCTTTTGATCAGGTCATGGGGCAGGGCGGCACCGCGCAACTTGACGCCATCACCGCCACCCTCTCGCCATACGATCCGATCAACATCCAATTCACCTCCGGCACAACCGGTGCTCCCAAAGGCGCCACCCTCACCCATTACAACATCGTCAACAACGGCATCTCGGTCGCCCGCGCCATGAAGCTCGTCCCCGGCGATGTCCTCTGCATCCCGGTTCCGCTCTATCACTGCTTTGGCATGGTGCTCGGCAATCTCGCCGCCATGGCCTACGGCGTCACCATGGTCTTCCCCGGCGAAGGCTTCGACCCGCTGGAAACCCTCACAGCCGTCGCAAACGAGCGCTGTACCGCGCTGCACGGCGTCCCCACAATGTTCACCGCTATGCTCGACCACCCTGACTTCCCAAACTACGACACCTCCGCTCTGCGCACCGGCATCATGGCAGGCTCCTCCTGCCCAGCCCCCTTGATGGAGCGCGTGATCCAAGAAATGGGAGCGAACGAAGTCACCATCGCCTATGGAATGACCGAAACCAGCCCCGTCTCCTTCCAAACCAGCACCGACGACCCGTTTGACAAAAAAACCAGCACCGTGGGCCGCATCCAGCCTCATTGCGAGTGCAAAATCATCCGCGAAGACGGCACGATTTGCGCGGTGGATGAGCCGGGCGAACTGCTCACACGCGGCTATGTGGTGATGCAAGGCTACTGGAACGACGAAGCGCGCACGTCCGAGAGCATCGTTGACGGTTGGATGCACACAGGCGACATCGCGACCTTTGATGCGAGCGGCTATTGCAAAATCGTCGGACGCATCAAAGACATGATCATCCGCGGGGGCGAAAACATCTACCCTGCCGAGCTAGAGGACTTCCTGCTCACCCATCCCGAAATCGCCGCCGTTCAGGTCTTCGGATTGCCCGATGAGAAATACGGCGAGCAAGTCGCCGCATGGGTCATCCCCCACGCCAAAAACGTCACACAAGAAGACATCCAAAGTTGGTGCAAACCCCGCATCGCCCATTTCAAAGTGCCCCATATGATCCGCATCGTGGATGAGTTTCCACTTACAGCCACAGGAAAACCGCAGAAATTCAAGATGTTAGAGGCCGAGATCGAGGCGCAAAACCCCGCATGATACAAGATTTGGAAACCCTTAACCATGATGACGTAGCCTATGTGTAAGCAGCCTTCATTCGTCAGATTGAGGAGTCCAATATGATACTGCCAGCTCAGCACCGGCACTTTCTGTTTCTACAAGGCCCCCACGGCCCCTTCTTTTGTGAACTCGGCAAATCCCTGATCGCCGCTGGGCATCAGGTGTCTCGGGTTGGGTTCAACCGTGGGGATCAGCAGTTCTGGCCCGATCTGTCGACCTATATTGCCTTCACCGAGCCTATGCCCCGCTGGCCTGAGCGCATCCATGCTCTTTTGGAAAACGTCACCGACCTCGTGGTCTATGGCGATACGCGGCGCCAACATGCCACAGCCATCGAAATCGCCAAATCATTGGGCATCACTGTTCATTGCTTTGAAGAGGGATACCTGCGCCCTTATTGGATCACCTATGAACGCGGTGGCAATAATGGCAATTCGGATTTGATGGCTATGGGCTTGCGCGAAATGGAAGCAGTACTTGAAGCCTCGCCCCTCCAGCTCACACCAGCGCCGGCTCAATGGGGCCCAATGTGGCATCACACATGGGCAGGATGCCGTTATCATTTCAACATTCTGATGCGCAACAAAGACTACCCCAATTACGTGTCGCACCGCTCTGAAAGCGTTCGGCGTGAATTGCGCTTACACATCAAACGCCTCGCCAATTACCCGCTCGACAGCATGCGGCGGCGCTTGCGCACACGGCAGCTTCTAAACTCAGGTGCCCCCTATCATCTCGTCTTGTTGCAGCTCAGCCATGACGCGGCGGTACAGGACCATTCTGACTTTTCTTCAATGTTGGAATTTACCGAATATTGCATTGCCGAGTTCGCCAAAAGCGCGCCCAAACATCACATGTTGGTGCTCAAAGCCCACCCTTTAGAAGATTGCCGCGAACCGATTGAGGCTCACGCGCTTAAAATTGCCGCCGAGCGCGGAATTGCCGGGCGGGTTGCCTACATTCAGGGCGGCAAGCTTGGTCCATTGCTGGATCGCGCCCGGTCAACTGTGACAGTCAATTCTACCGCTGGTCAGCAAGCGTTGTGGCGTGGCCTGCCGCTCAAATCCTTTGGGCGCGGCGTTTATTGCCGCCCAGAGCTGACGTCGTCGCAGTCTTTGCAGGCCTTTTTTGCTCAACCCGATGCCCCGGATCGCGCTGCATACGGGATATTTCGTCAATTCCTGTTGGAAACGAGCCAGATTTCCGGTGGCTTTTACACCCGCACTGGCCGGGCTAACGCTAGGCGGCAGGTGATTGACCGAATGTTGGCTCCCGCTGATCCCTACACCATGCGGATGAAATCGGGCTCTGCACACCTCAAAATTGTATCTGCTCGACGTTAAGCACGCATAAGAACCCGTTGGGTCTGTTGCGAAATTGCAAATCTAAGGTGTAAATGATCCAGCCCTTATGGCAATTTGCGCAAGCTGCGTTACTGTCCTCCCAAATCAAAAAAAACAGTTCACGGGACAGGTGACAAAGTGCTTCAGAGATTTTCCGGAATACTGCGCTCAATTTCGATTCTGAGCTTAATTTTCGCATTGAGCGCCTGCGCGCTCCCCCGATCTGGACCAACCAAGTCCGAAATAACGGCAGGATCCATCGAAAAAGGCGGGGACGTTCGCATCGTTCAGCTTAACGAGCAAATCGCCGAAGCCTCGCGTTCCATGGAAAGCCTTGGGTTTTCGTCGTCGTTCTTAAACGCAGGCCCGCGCTTGGCCGATTTGATCGCGCGCGGGGATACGCTGTCTGTCACCGTTTGGGAAAACGTCGATAATGGCCTGCTGGCCTCCGTTGGTCAGAAAGTGACCCTGCTGGAGCAAGTGCAAGTCGATCAAAACGGCAATATCTTCATTCCGTATGCTGGTCGTCTGCGGGCATCGGGAAAAACACCGGACCAACTGCGCCAATTGATCACGCGACAGCTCGACCAGCAAACCCCCGACCCACAGGTCGAAGTGCGCCGCCTCGCAGGGGATGGCGCAACTGTGTCGATCCTTGGCGGCGTTGCGGCTCAGGGTGTTTATCCGATTGAGGCCTCAACGGCGCGGCTGTCGCAAATGCTGTCACGCGCTGGTGGGGTGATGCTTGAGCCTGAGGTCGCGCAAATCAGGGTGTTGCGCGGCAACACCAAGGGCAGCATCTGGCTCCAAGATCTCTACGACAATCCAAGCTCGAACATTTCGCTCAGGGCAGGGGATCGCATCATCGTTGAAAACGATCGTCGTGTGTTCACGTCGCTCGGCTCCACTGGGCAGCAAACCCGCGTACCTTTTGAGAACCGGGACATGGATTTGGTTGAGGCGCTCGCCACAGTAGGTGGCCTGAACTCCGCGACTGCAGATCCAACCGGCATCTTCGTGTTCCGCTCTGAGCCGTCCTATGTCGCCAACCGTGTGACAGGCCGCAATGATCTGCAAGGAACCCAAAAGCTGGCCTATCTGCTCGATCTGACAGAGCCTGGCGCCATCTTTACCGCCAAGAACTTCCTCGTGCGCGATGGTGATACGATCTACATTACCGAAGCGCCCTTCGTAGCTTGGCAGAAAACCCTCGCGGCCATTACCGGCACGATCAGCTTTGCAGCAACCACGGCCACCGCTGTGAACACCCTCTCAAACTGATCCAATAGCCCCATAAGGTCAGGCCGATGCCCGACACAGACACCACCGATCCGCGCAAGCTTGGTCTCTACTCCCTAAGCTTCGCGCGCCAGCCCGAGCTGCGCGCAATTTTGCGCCATTTGGGCTACGATCCGGTCGCTGGCCCGATCGCACGAAAGCTCGACGCGGTGGCTGTCTGGGGCCGCTCCGCTGCGGCAGAGCGTGGAATGCGGGCGGCGCAAAATCGCAATCTGCCGCTCATAACGCTCGAAGAACCATTCCTGCGATCCGTCACTCCAACCGATGAAACCCCCATTGGCCTGCTCCTCGATCATGCCGCGCCCTACTACGATGCGGACACGCCAAGCGACTTGGAGCAGTTGCTCCAAGGCACCGCCACCATAGATCCTACCCTAAAACCGCGCGCAAAAGACGGCCTTAAGCTCCTAAAATCCCTCAAACTTTCAAAGTACAACGATTGGGCAGGTGGCACGCTTCCCAACAAGGGCTTCGTCCTTGTGATAGACCAATCCCCCGGCGATGCTTCGATCCGTATGGGGGGCGCATCGGCGGATAGTTTTGCCAAAATGCTCGCCGCCGCCAAGTCAAACCACCCGGATCTGCCCATCTTCATCCGTCAGCATCCGCGCGGCGGCGCAGGTCACTATTCCAACTCTGACTTGGATGCCCGGACCCAATTTCTCCCGCCCAACCTAAACCCGTGGGACGTGCTGACCGCTGCCGGCCATGTCTACACGGTGACCTCCCAAATGGGGATGGAGGCAATCTTTTGCGAGCATCGCCCGCACGTCTTTGGTGCGCCGTTTTATGCAGGCTGGGGCCTCTCCCATGATCGCATCGAACTGCCCAACCGCACCAGCAAGCGCAACGCCGAGCAGCTCTTTGCCGCCGCCTATCTGCTCTACCCCACTTGGTACGACCCAGATCGGGACCGCCTGACTGACTTTGAATCCGCCGCCCGCCAACTCGCCCGCCAGCGCGACCACTGGCAGCGCAACCGCATGCAAACGATCTGCCTTGGCGTGCGCAAATGGAAGCAAGCGCGCGTCTCAGTCTTCCTCAATGCGCCCTCAAACATCGAGTTCACCAACGACCCGGCAGACGCCCTGCGTAAGGCCAAAGGGGCGGATAAGCGCTTAGTGGTGTGGGCCAGCAAAGAACCCGCCGCGCTTGATCAACAAGCCAAGGACGCAGATGTCGCCCTTTGGCGTCTGGAAGATGGCTTTTTGCGCTCCGTCGGTCTGGGTGCCAATCTCTTTCCCGCGCTTAGCCTCGTCTGTGACGATCTTGGGATCTACTATGATCCCACCAAACCAAGCCGTTTGGAGCGCATGATAGCAGGCGCAGCCTCGCTCGACGCCGCCAAACGCAGCCGCGTGCAGGCGCTCATCGGAACCCTGCGCCATCGCGGCATCACCAAATACAACACCGGTAACCCCATGCCCACGATCCCCGCACGCCAAGATCGCCAAGTCATCCTTGTGCCCGGTCAAGTCGAAGATGACGCCTCCATCCGCCTCGGCGCTGGCAAAATCAACACCAACATCTCGCTTCTGCGCGAGGTGCGCCGCGCCAACCCAGATGCCTACATTATCTACAAACCGCACCCCGACGTCGAAGCAGGTCTGCGCCCCGGCGATGTGCCCGATCTCGCAGCAGGTTTCGCGGACCTAATCGCGACCGACACCAACCCCGCAGAGGCCCTAGCTCAAGCGGATGAAGTCTGGACCATGACCTCGCTCATGGGTTTTGAGGCCCTCATCCGCGGCAAACCCGTCACCACCCTTGGCACCCCATTCTACGCCGGCTGGGGCCTCACCACAGACCTCGGCCCACCGATCTACCGTCGCCGCGCCCGCCCCACCCTCGAAGGCTTGGTCCACGCCGCCCTGATCGATTACGCCGACTACATCAACCCAGAAACCGGCCGCATCTCCTCAGTCGAGGCCACCTTGGAGCGCCTCTCCACCACCTATCACCCCGCCTTAAGCCCGCTCGCCAAACTCCAAAAGACCGCCCGCAAATTCAGTTGGCTCTGGCGATCAGGCAATAAATTTAGGTAGCGTCACAGGCCCATTTCATACTGGATAGGCCCGCCAATGACCGCAACGAGCCAATATTGACCACAGCCCCCTCAGCCCGCAGTATCTTGCAAACCAATCTCAATGGGATAGCCCTCCTATGAACTACCTCGCTTGCGCACTTACAGCAGTCGCCCTTTTACCGCAGCCAGCAAAGGCGCAGGGTGATGTTTCGGACTTTGCGCAGAATGTGGTGACCCATGTACTGTTGCACGAACTAGGGCATGCTATTTTTCGCGAGCTTGATGTCCCGATACTGTCAAATGAAGAGGCGCAAGCCGATGCATTTGCGACCTTCTATATCACTCAGTATCTCAGAGATGACGCGCCTGAGATCATCGTATCACGCGCAAAATCATGGCTACTAGAGGACAGTGAGGTTGATCCTGATGAATATGACCACAAGGGTGAACATCCTCTTGATATACGCAGGGCTTATCAAACACTTTGCTTGTTTCACGGCGCTGACCCGGCTGAGTTTTCAGACTATGTGTCGTTTGCAATTTTCTCGGATTATGATCTTGCGCAGTGTAGTGACACGGCACCGGACCAATTTGAATCTTGGTCATCGGTGATAGAGGGACTTCAGCAGCAAAATGGGAGATCACGGGTTGAAGTCATTTATAGCGAGGGTCCAATGAAAGCAGCCTTTGCTCAGACAGGCATACTTGAAGAAATCGCACAAATTGCAGCAACATTACCGTGGGAAGGTGAGGGTATAACTCTCCATTTCGATCACTGTGATTCAGGCGCATTTTGGAGCCGCAATAAACGCAAAATTCTGCTTTGCGATAGCTATGTAGCGCGGTTTGTCGCGCAAGGGCTTTCTTTAGAGTAGGCAGTGTTCGAAGGCACAAGGCGTCTCAAATCATCCTCACCCCAATGTCGGCTAAGTCTTCATAACTGACACGGGCCGAGGCGCGAGCGTGGCTATAAGTCATGCGCGCCCCGGCACCTGCGGCTTGATCCCAGGGCCGATAGAGGATGAGGTTAGTGCTTTGTGGTTCCGGATTGTATAAGGATGCTATCCTTGGAACCATGAACTGTTCAGCGGAACGGCGGAAACAACTCTAATTTCAACCACCCCAGCACCCAGACCTCAATCAAGCCCCCCGCGCCCGATCCGCCCGGTACGTCCCCAAAACACTAAGCTCTGACGTAAAGTACCCCAGCTCTTCCATCGCACGCGCCACCGCCGGATCATCGGGATGCCCGTCAATATCCGCGTAAAACTGAGTGGCCGTGAATGAGCCATCAATCATATAGCTCT
>CAZQMR010000166.1:0-7824 GCA_964594465.1 uncultured Rhodobacterales bacterium | reverse complement strand
AGAGGGGAAAGATCCTGAAAGCAATCAAAGACCTGCCGTTTGTCGCGCGCAGATCCATCACTTTCGATCGTGGAAGTGAGTTTGTAAGCTGGCCCCAGATGCAAGCTAAGATCGGTACTCAGACTTGGTTCTGCGATCCCCCTTCGCCCTGGCAAAAGGGTATGGTCGAGAACACCAATCTATGGGCGCGAAGATGGTTGCCGCGTAAACGCGATATCCGACAACTCACAGATCATGACATCATAGAAATCAGTAACCGTCTCAACAATACGCCGCGCAAATGTCTAGTTTGGAAGACACCCGCTGAAGTCTTCAGGGAAAATATGATGGCGGAAACGAGACGATCACCCTACCCTCAAAAGGAATAGAAGTCGCAGTTCAGGTATCGCTCACAGCTAACAGATTTGAACTCCTGGGATTGAGTTTACGGTGCTGTTGAGACAGGCGATCAAAGATTTTTCGTCCCAGAGATGATGTCGTCTTTGAATAACTTTAGGACCTATTCTAACTATTTGGGCACCAAGTCACAGCCGTTCGGTACCCGCCCAAATTAGGGCGAATACCGCCATCTCAGCTCTCAGCTACTGGACACGAATTGGAATATATGTCGCGTTATTCCATTCTACGTTTTCAGCCACCGAGTTGTCTTCATCGATGATCGCTCCAAGCCAATAGATCTGGCCAGAATTGAGCGTTGAGGGAATGACCACGGTATGATGATCGGGCGAGTAAACATCGTCACGGCTCAGCGTCAAAGTACGCCCACCAATACGTTGATCGAACGTGGTGATCGTATCATTAGTTGAGATATAGAACCCAACATCGATGCCAGATTGCGTGGTACGGCCCATATTCTCATAAGTGAATTGAACTCGCACGGTTTGGCCACGGCTGACAGAATAACCTACTTCGCGTGTTGTTCCAGGATCCGTAATCGTGAAGGTAGGCACAACACCGTTGGATGAATTGCGGATTTGGCCTTTGATGTGATCAGAGTATTCACCGGAAGCACCAGAATACCGCCAATGAACGACGCCTAAGTCCTCCCAACTTTCCCGCGCACCGTATAGATCAACCATACCATCGGCGAGGTCTTCGCCAGCATAGGCGCGCGCTGTTGAACCGTTGACATGAATATGCTCAAAGTCAGTGCCCATCACATTATATTCGCTATTGATGTGGTTGAGCTTTGCCCCATGACCCAACTCATGTGCTGCCGTCGTCTGTAAGGGGCGCAAATCTGTTGCAGTATCTGAATATCGGATCAAATTCGCCTTGTTGGTTGAGGTGGTCCACCGCCAGGGCGTGTCGTAATCAAAGGCAATATCGACCTCATCCATGTGCACGATGTCGCCAAAGAACCAAAAGCACGTCCACCAGCTATAGGCAATAGCGGGTGCGCCTTGCAAAACACCCTGATCGGTCGTTCCCCAGATTTCACTGTCTCCATTGTTGCGACCAACTCCACCGCTTGAGGAAAACACCGAATACCGAAATCTCGATGGGTTGAGGTTAAACTTGTTCACCCCGTCGGAAATTCCGTTGAACCATGTGCCTGATGGAAATGAGGTCGAAGAAGCCTGGAGCGATTTAGAATTAGAGCTCCATTTGATCTCTTCACCCAGACAATGGGACTTGTCATATGCGTATGCAGGCGCGCAGAATGCGCTTAGGGTTGCAGCGGCGATAGCTATAGTGCGAACCTTTAGGCACGCAGAAATAATGCGTTTCATATCTTAATCTCTTTTCTTCAAAAATCGGTTTGATCACCCCATCAAGAGACGGAGAAGTTTGCTCAAATTACTTCAGCACCGGATTGCCGTCATTCTCCTGCAATGACTCCAGCTCATCTACTGTGGTGCTACGCTTTTGGATCGTTGGCGCCGGGCGTGCTTGTGTGTATCCAACAAACTTGGCCTGACCTGGTTCAATGCTTTCAACACCACGGATTTCTCCGCCAATTTCCTCAGACAACTTGCTGACCGCCTCAAGAAATTCTTCAACGGCAATCGGGTTTGGAAGCAGAGGTTCCTCTGATTCAGGTATCGCGCGGTCGTCGGCTTTACCGAGATTGAACTCAACTTCGCGCTTGGCGCTATCCGAGATCTCAGGTGCATCGCGGCTCACAACGATCTCTTTTGGTGCATCCCGGTTGAAGCGTTCACGTGCGCGCTCTTCGCTCATACCCATGGATTTCATGATCTCACGAGCTTGCGGCAGCTTGATCAGATCGTCAAAAGTTGGTGCAGGATAGCGAAATGTTAAAAACTCCTTTGCCGTCTGACCTCGTGCAATAAGGCCCTGATCCACGATGGCCTGAATTGCCACCCCAAATGCATCATAAAGACCACCATCAAGGACCCTGAAGCGTCCATGTTCACAATTCACGAGCGGACAACCCTCAGCGCCATTGCCTTCAACAAAGAGCACGTCAGTTTCTTTTTGCTGAAACCGAGGCACGCCCGAAATCGTCAAAAAGCGCCCCTGCCCATCCGGGCCGCCCAAAAACCGCAACGTCATTGTTTTTGAGACCTGCTTTCCGCGCAACACGCGCTCAATGCTATAGGTCACGTAGGTGACAGGCAAAACCTCACCCTCCCGACCTTCTTTGTGAGTGATATCACCGGGCATGCGCTCTTGCTGGTAGTCAACATCAAGCACACGACCCACGAATATCAGGTTGGAATGGGACACAAGCTCTTTGATGGCGCCCTCACTTTCCATTTCGGTAGATCCATGGCCAAAGGCTTGTGTTGCAATTAATGAACTCAATAAAAACGTGGATAATGTACGGATTAGGGCACCCGGGCCCATTAGAACTTTCATATCAAGTTTCCTCCAAAAAATTGTGATGTTAATCATCGTCATAGCGAAAGTGATTTCAAAATTTGTGACTCAAAAACTCGTGAATTATTCCAATATTTACCACCTGGAAGTGTAATTTATTTTCCAAGTGATCTTAAATCGCACAGCTCATTGAATGCCGCATCGCCTGTTTGGGTGATTGCGGTCGGCAGCTAGGTGATACCGTATTTTCGATATACATATCCACGCAATGCAAACCGTTGATTGCAAACAATAAAGATCGTTCGATTGATGTAAGACATTTAAAAACCACTAGCAAACAGACTGTTACCAGTTGGACTTACCTCTCTCAACTTCGTACCAGATTTGAGTGCAAATTGCCGGATTTCTCATCAAGGCGCCGTTAGGTCGATCGCAGCCTTTCCTGCGTATCAACAGCAAGGGCGGCCAAGTGCGGACGTTAGACGGCTACCTAACGCTGCGCCGCAGTCTCTGGAAGGGGCCATTCGCCGCGGGTGCGAGACTCAAGGCTCTGTAAAGGTTCATTGATCAGGTGGGGCCAAACCAAATGGACGTCGAGCCATCATCTGGTAATGTTTGCTTCTCTTTGGAGAGTCGAATGGTGCCTTCACAGTGCCAGTTCTGGACATTAAACTCGCTAGATGAACTTTAAAGCACTCGCCCTTAGCCCATTGATTGTGGGACAAGCCCTTTGGGTCGCCGCACGTGCAGCGCGCCTCCCTGAGGCGTCCGGGGACCGAAGCGGAGAGAAAGGTTCTGGCCCTTTACTTCGGCTTTTGGTCGTGGGTGATAGTTCTGCTGCTGGGGTAGGTGTCGCGTCTCAATCCGAGGCGCTTGGTGGGCGGCTAGCGAGTGAGCTGGCTGAGAAATACAGGGTGCAGTGGAATGTCGTTGCACGCTCCGGTGGGACAGTTCGCAGCACAACGCGCATGCTCGAAGGTTTGCCCAAAGACGCCTTTGATATTGCTATTGTCGCCCTTGGCGTCAACGATACGAAGAATGGTGTCAGTTTAAAGACTTGGAAGCTCGGCTACGGAAAACTCCTCGATAAGATCACGGGAAAGTTCGGAACGAAGTTGGTCTGTGTGTCTGGTCTGCCTCCAATTCGCCAATTCCCGATCCTCCCGAGCCCGCTAAATCGCGTATTGGGGGACAGGGTCGAGTTGTTCGACGAGCACTTGCGCCAGATTGCGCAAGACCGAACCTATGTGATTTACCTTCCGCTCAATTTCACGCTGGATACCACAAAGATGGCCTCTGACGGCTTCCACCCAGGGCCCGAAATTTATGCAGAATGGGCAAGCCGCGCCGCCAAGGAATTAAACAAGGCTATGGCTTGAAATCACAACTGGCATCGCAGCAATATAGATAAACACCAAAGGAGCGGTTGTCAGTCGCGGCCTAAAGCGGGCATTCAACCGATAGGTGGGATTTTGCAGATGCGTTCTCTAACCTGGCCATTCACCGCAGGTGCGAAATTCAAGGCTCAGTGAACTTCGACCGATGGGACAAACGGGCCTTCGATGCGTGTGCTCCAATGACCGCTTCCCAGTTGGACTGTTGATCAGATGGTTCGCAACCATTGGGCTCAATTTAGGTGACAAGATGGCTAAATTTTAGTGGCCTTCTCTAATAAAAATGGATCACGTGGGGCAGGGCTTCCACTCCTGGACAGAGGATGTTTCGCGGTTCTGTTAGCGAGACAAAACAGCTTAGCCGCTGCCTGCTCCGAAACGGCGATAAGGTCAGAAACTAGCCACCCAAAAGACCCGTTGCGATCCATGGTGCAAAGATAACGGCCCCCAAGCACAAAAACATCATCAAAACGAAGGGAGCGGCGCCGACAAATATGTCGGCCAATGTGATGCTGGGATCGTCGAGCGTGGTTTTTATGACATAGACGGAAAGGCCGAAAGGCGGCGTGAGAAGCCCGATTTCGACCGCGATCACGGTGATGATGCCGAACCAAATCAAGTCTACGCTCATAGGTTGGATGATCGGAAGTATCAGCGGGACAAGGATTAGCATGATGGACGAGCTATCTAGGATCATACCAAATAGGATTATGGTCAGGACGTAAACCAAGAGAAGATGATAGAGCGCCGGATCCTGACCAAGGATCGTTTCAGCCAATGTTCCGGGCACGCCCGAAAACGCCAGCATTCTTGAGTACATTTGCGCGGCGATAATCAGAAAACAAACCGCCGCTGTGACAAGACCGGTTTCGACCAAGACCCGCCAAATCGCTTTTGTCTTTAGTGTTCGTTTGGTCAGGCCAATCAGCAAAACACAGATCGAGCCGATTGCACCTGCTTCGACGGGAGTGAAGAAACCGGTATAGAGGCCCCCTAAAACCAGCGTGATCAGCCCTGTGATGGGGAGGCCTTTGACCAAGTAAGTCCTGCGAGACAGATGCTCGGTGGTTTGGTCCGATGGAGTGCCGACCACGCCGGGTGCGAACCGGGCCAAAAGCAGCGTGCAGATGCCGAACAGCACTGCCAGAAGCAAGCCGGGGCCAATGCCGGCTATGAAAAGATCGCCAATGCTCTGTTCGGTCAGCAAACCGTAAAGGATCAGCATCAAGCTGGGGGGTATCAACATGCCAAGCACCGACGACCCCGCAACAACGCCCACTGAGAAGCGCGGCGTGTAACCATGGCGGCGTAATTCTGGAACGGCAATTTTGGTGAAGACGGCTGCTGACGCGATCGAGATACCTGTGATTGCCGCAAAGATCGCGTTCGCCCCAATCGTGCCCAGCCCAAGCCCGCCTTTTATTCGGCAAAACACCCCGTTGGCCAGGTCAAACGCATCGCGCCCAAGGCCGCTTTCACTGACAAGAAATCCCATCAAAACAAACAAAGGTATTGCGCCAAAAAAGTACGACGAAATCGCGTCGTTCGCCGCAAGGCCCAACATTTTCGATGCCAAAAGAGGCGAGCCTTTGATCGCCCAGACCCCAACAAATGAGCATGCCATCAACGCAATGGCGACGTGCATGCCCAAGACCACCAAGACCGCCAAAGCAAAAAGCGCGATAAGGCCGATCTCAAAGGGTGTCATGGGGCAAACCGGCGCAAAATACGGGCGGCGAACTGCAGAACCAGCAAGGTTGCTCCGAAGGCCAGCATCGCTTTGATTGGCCAGGTTGGGGCCGTGAAACTGCCAATCGCGCCAACAAAATCCCCGCGCGTGTAGGCCTGCATCAGAAGGGGCCAATGGGCATAAAGGATCGCCAGCATCACCCCCGCGCCGACCAGATCGAACATCGTTTCAAGCGTCAAGGCAAGGCGAGGTGCGCCGTGCCTTAGCATGTTGATCACGCCGTCGCTTTGCGTCATCCGCCCAGATTGAAGCGCTTGCGGGGCTTGCAGAAAAACCATGCCAACAATCGAAAGCGTGACGATTTCAGGCGCGCCTGCAATGGGGGCATCCAGAAAATTGCGCCCGACAACATCGGCTGTGATCAATAGAACCAGCCCAGCAATCAGCACAGAACCCAAAACATTCGCCGCTTGGGTCACAGCATTCAAAATCTGAGCGGCAAGGCCAAGCACAAGGACGGGCTTGGCGCTTGGTGGCGTCACTCTTTGTCCCAGTGGCGCAGCGGTGTCGCGCCCCCAGCGCGCATGGCTTGCATGTAAACCGAAAGCATCTCACTGCCCGGAATGCCTTTTGCATCTAGTGCCGCGGCCCAGGTCTTGGCCACGTTGTCCATGGATGCGGCCCAGGATGCCCGCATTTCATCCGACGCGACTGTGATATTTGCACCGTTTTCGTCCATCACTTTAAGAGCGGTCTCAACGGCGATTTCAAGATCGGACAGATACCATTCCTTTGCATCGTCTGCCCCGGAATGAAGCGCCACTTGAACGTCATTTGGCAATCCGTCGTACCACGCCGCGTTGGCACAAAGCGCGCCAGCAAACTGCGCTCCCAATCCAGCACGCGTGATGTTTGGAGCAACCTCATACAGTTTCGTCGGCAAAGCGGCTGATGCGAACAAGATCGCGCCGTCATAGACACCCGCCTTGATTTCGTTGTGATAGGTGGTGAGGTTCCCCGACACACCAACCGCACCGGTGCCCGAAAGCCAGTTGATTGCCGCTCCCGGTGCCGCGATTTTCTTGCCGGTCAAATCAGCCAGGCTGTCCACCGGGAACGTTGTCATCAGAAAATAATCATCAATCGCAACGGGGGCGCCCAAATAAACCACGCCGTTTTGACGGTAGGCGTCGGTCATGCGCGGATCTGTGGTGTGAAGCTGGTCCATCATGTCTGCGACTTGGCGTGCGTTGTCACTGACGAAGGGTGTATAATAGGTCACGTTCTGCAAAGCCAGTTTGGCTGGATCAAAAACGCTTTGGCACAAACCAATCTCAGCCAAACCGGCTTCAAGGGTTTCAAGCTCTTCGCCCACCTTGGCAATCGCACCGCCATACTGGCCATCCACGCGCATGCTGTGGCCGGTCCCTTCAAGCGCTGAAGCGACGCCGGGCACAAAAGCCGCGTCGATCATTTTTACCCAGCGAAATACATTTGGATGCCCTGCGACAATTGTGGCGCTGATCTCTTCGGCTATAGCCAGGCAAGGCATTGCCAGCCCCGTCAGCAGCAAAGCCATTTTGATTGATCGCTTCATGATCTTTCCCTCAACACACAACACCGAACCCAATTTTTGTTTGGGTATTTAAAGTCCGCCGACGTTCTGGCATAAAAAGGGCGGTGCTAGCAATAATCCCTTATTACGAATTGACAGAACCAACTTTGTGCAAAGGCTGGCGATCCGCGCCGGGCGAGGTATGCTGGTGAAGACTAAGTATCAAAGACCGTCCCATTTATGCGCCTTCTAAGAATAGGTTAAAGACATGGCCAGCAGACGCGACGCAATCCTAAAATCCGCCCTGAATTTGTTCGCGCAAAAGGGGTTTGATGGCGTGGGCTTGCGTGAAATTGCTGCTGACGCCAATGTTGCTCAGCCGACCATCAATTATCACT
>CAZQMR010000165.1:0-7862 GCA_964594465.1 uncultured Rhodobacterales bacterium | reverse complement strand
TGGCAACGATGCACGATGTCCCGTTTGCATAGCTTTGAACAATCACCCACTCACCGCTTCTGTTTGTTACCCAGATTTCGAGCGTCGTGTCAGGATCGCGTAGTCCCATTCCCTGACGTTTTGCTCCAAGAACCTCCGTCAGCGTCTGCGTCATGCGGGTACTGTCGTCACAGCTGACTTTCGACATGCGTGCTTCAGCAAGTGCAGGATGCGGTAGGCAAATGGCAAGAAGTATGAAAAGGCGATCGAACATAACGAGGATAGTATTGCCTCCTCAGACGAAATGTAACAGTTTTATGACGGCTTGTGGATAAAAATGACTGACTGTTGCAATAGGCAGTCATCCTATGCTTTCGCTTCAAGGTTTCGAAGGTCATAAATTTGTAGCGAAATTGTAAAATCAATGAATCAAACCCGTCATTAATCTGCAGTTTTTAGAACTTAAACAGCTCTCAAACATGGGAGCGATATGCTGCAAATCGATACGCTTACCAAGCGCTTTGGAAAGAACACAGCCGTGGATGCGGCAAACATCTTTGTTGAAAAACCCGCGATGATTGGGATCATAGGGCGCTCTGGTGCCGGAAAGTCCACATTGCTTCGGATGGTTTCATACTGATGCCTTTGCGTTCCAACATGACGTGAATGCGCCTATATCCAAAGCGACGTCGCTCTGCCGCCACATCCTTCATAGCCTTGCGCAGATTTGAATCATCAGGTCGAATACTCGTGTATCTCACGCTTGATCGATCCACATCCAGAACATCACACGCCCGCCTCTGGCTCAGCTTGGCGTTCTCGTCTGTGAGCGATTTGAGCTTCTTCGCATCTGACACATCCAGGCCGCCGAACTTGGATTTGTACTTGTAGAACGAAGCCGTGCTGATCCCGTGCTTGCGACAGACCTCTGCTGTTGCGATGCCGCTTTCTTGCTCCTTGATCATGCCGATGATCTGTTCCTCGGAGAACCGTGATTTCTTCATTTTTCCGTCTCCAATTCTAAGGACGGACTCTACTAAAAAATGGAGGAGTTTTAAGGGCGCAGGTCAGTGGCCATGGGCCAAAATCACGAGCTTGATTATTGGACATCACTTATCCCCGCGCTTCGCACCGAGGGGATCGATCTTCCAATATTCGATTGTGACAATGACAGGACCTGCCCGGGTTCGAACGGCGTTTTTGATCAGTTGATCGCAGAACCGGGACCTACCGTTGAACCCGAGGGCGACGAGACGGCTTTTGCGGCCTTCTACCATACGGGAGGAACAACCGGCGCACCCAAACTGGTTCGGCACACGAGACTGAGCGAGGCACATGTCGCACAGTCTTGTGCGCTGATGCACGATCTTGGACCCGATGATGTGAAGGTGAACGGGTTTCCGCTTTTTCATGTTGCAGGTGCGTTTGTTTTTGGCCTGTCGACACTGTCTGCGGGGGGTACGCTTGTCGTGCCGGGTCGGCTTGGAATGCGCAACCAAGCGTTCATGCGTAGGATCTGGCAACAGGTGGAAAGACTGGGGGTCACGGCGATCGGCGCGGTTCCTACGGTCTTGGCCTCTTTCAAAGGGACGCCAATCGATGCGGATATCTCGCCCTTGCGTTTCTTGCTGACCGGCGGATCACCCCTGCCAACCGAACTGGCCGAAGCAACAGAAACGGACACAAAGGTCCCTGTTCGAAACATTCTGGGAATGACCGAAAGTGCGGGAGCTATAGCGGTGGAACCTGTCAACGGGCCTCGCACGCCTCAGTCCTGCGGCCTGAGGCTTCCGTTCACCAAGGTCGCCATTTTTGGGGAAACAGACGGTGACGCTGATCCCGCCAAACAACTTAAACCGGGAGAGACAGGTATCATCGCGACCAAGGGGCCAAATGTTGCGGCAGGCTATACCGATCCGTTTAGAAACGCGGGCACGTTTTTGTCGGACGGTTGGCTGGTGTCTGGGGATCTGGGAACATTAGACGCTGAAGGGCGGTTTTTTGTGACTGGGCGAAAAAAGGACATAATTATTCGTGGCGCGCATAATATTGACCCGCAGATGATTGAAGACGCTCTGCTGGCGCACCCAAAGATCGAAAGCGCCGCCGCAGTTGGAATGCCCGATGCCTATGCAGGTGAGCTTCCGGTTGCTTTTGTGTCAACTCGTGAAGACTGGAAGCCTGCTGAGGCAGAACTCATATCCTTCCTTCGAAGCCGGATCGAAGACCCCGTGGCAATGCCCAAGCGTATTGAGGTTCTGGACGCGTTGCCGGTGACGCCGATCGGTTAAATCTTCAAGCCAACTCTTAGGGCTTCCGCAATTCGGTGGGCAATCGAAGCTGCAGCGGACAAACTCCATGCGCCTGTGGAAATACAGGTGGATGACGAACTCGTCGCGACAGTGAGAATTCCTGACAACTACTTTGAAGCTCTAAAAGACGCGCTTGCCGGAATGCCAACCACCATTTCCTTTCGGAAGCAATGAGGCCTCATTCCGGAAAATTGGACAGGTTGCAGTGTTGATTGACTTGAGCATTTAGCGCGAGGGGCCCATTGGAGCTATTCACTTGCAGCGGAACAACATTCCAGGAGCGGACGTTTTCCGGCCTTCCTAGAGTAAGCTAGCAGGACGCGATGACTTGAAAGGGCGGGCCGAATAGGTGTTTCCTGCATCGATCACATCACAACCCCCAGAAGTCCGAGACTGAACAAAATTATCATGGCCCCAGCGAACACCTGAACTGCGGGAAACGCGATCTGAAACCCGGTTACTGAAGTCGCTGATGAAAAGGTCAAGTTGCGCGCGGCAATGCTGGATACTGCGACCAGACTGGTGAGTGCCGCTGTCCCCAAACCCATCACCAAAACTGCAGCGACACCTGCGAGTTTAATGTCCAACTGCCAAGCGATAACAAGAAGGAAAATAGCACCTGTGCAGGGTCGTATGGCAATGCTGAGCACCAGCAAAATAGCGTCGCGCAGTGAGCTTAAACTTGCAACCTCGTCCGGGCTGGGGCCGTGGGCATGGCCACAGCAATCACCATGTGTGTGGTGATGGGAGGTCTTAAAGGACTTCAATCCACGCCAAAGAAGTATCAACCCGACGCACCCAATGGCGATGTAACTCATGGGCGCGAGATAAACTTCCGCCAAATCTGTCATCTGCGAAGCCGTTGTCTCCAGCAAGAAAAAGCCGCCATAAACCAATAGAATGGCCCAAAGGGCTTGAGCGAGGCTTGATAGGATGGAGAGGCTGAGCAGCTTGAGAGTTGTCACAGACGAACCCAACCCCACGCCGCCGATCAAATATTTGCCGTGGCCCGGACCCACCGCATGCACAAACCCATAAGAGGCAGAGGCTGCGAGCAAAGCAAACCATGCGCCGGGTGAGCCCGTTTTGATGGCAAACACCCCGTTTGCCATTTCATTTTGGAAAGCACGTTGTTGTGTGACCACCCAGAGCAACACGTCGGGTGAGCGTAAGAACCATAACCCGGCCAAGAGTGCGGTCCCAATCGCAAGGCCAAGAAAAGCTAACCGCATGAGATGTGGATCCTGTCGGTAAACAAACTTCCAACCGTGGTATCTTCTGGGGTTTCTTCGCGACCAAGCTCCAAGAGTGTTGTTTGCAGCCCGGTCATTTGTGCGCCGGGATCAAACAGGTTTAAATGAGCGCGACACGAATTCGCTGCACCGAGAAGCTGAGGTTGTTTGGCGATCTTGAAGGCGAAATAATACGTCTCCTCGTAAAAAGTGATGTGAATGCCGGCGCTCCCGACCTTTTGGGGCTGGCTCAGTTCTCGTGTGAAGCGCACCTCAAGTCGATTGTTCACAAGGCGCACTGCAAAATCGGTTGGTGAATCTAGGGCGACGGGTTCTCCACCCTGCATCAGCCGCGCCGCGCCATTGAAGCTGTCAGACCAATTGGATTCGTGCGCTACGAGTTGATCAAGTTGCTTGTCTGTAAGAGACCATTCCGCCCCCGGATTAATTTCGAGCGAGGAAAGCACATAAAGCGTTTCAAAAGGATCATAAAGCCAAGTGACTTGGATGCTTTGCAATTGAGCATCATCTGCAAAAACGAAGTCTATGCGACCATCAACGAAGACGTGAGGATGCGCCTGAACCGGCACTGAAAATGCCGCAAGAAGTGCCGCCATGCAGCAGAGGCGTTCAAGAAATCGGTAAAAATTACTTTTGATCAATCCAGTCATGCTTCTCGCCCCTAGTCATTTCTATGGATGGCTCTGCTTCGGTTTCTCAATATCACTACTCTGCCACAGGATCGTAGACAGGGTCCAGAACCAGCACCAGGCGGGTTTCGCCAGTTCCTTCAATGGGCGGTGATCTGTGCAGAAGACCTGAGCTTGGGTGTTCTGGCCAAAGCTTACCGCGCAACACAATCGGGGAGCCGGTAGGGACAGTAAAAATATCCACGGGCTCAGCCCCGTCAGCCGACACACCGTATTGAGTGCCCGTCCCGAGATAGGTACAGATCAAGCGCGCGCTCAGAACATCAACGTGAAACTTGCGACAGGCATTCGTTGTCACAACATCAAGTCGAAGCCTCAGACATGGCGCTTTCATAGTCGCCGCAAAATCATGGGCGAGCTTGGCCGCGTCGTCGATAAGGGCTGCACGCTCTGGGCCATCGGGCGTTCGGGCGATTTCAAAACACTCTTCAAGTGTTTGCGCGACCTGGTCAGGGGTCAGTACAACCCGCGCCGTTGGCAAGCGCGCCGTGTTGAGCGCACCAAGCCAAGCGGCAAATTCCGGTTCCTGATTGCGCTGCCAGATCGCCGCCGCGCAGCCGGGGCTGTGTATCGACGAAAGACCATCAACACCGCTTGAAATGCTCACGCCCTCAGCAGCGGCGGGTGTCACCTTTTTGCGCAACTGGATCATGCGGCATCCTCAACCCGGCGCCAGCCCGGAAAGGGATCAGGCATATCCAGCGGCAACACATCCGGCCCTGCAGCGACGACAGTTGGAACAAGGCAAGCATCAAGCTTGCCCTTCACCTCGGCCCAATCGATGCCAGCGCCAATGAACACCAGCTCTTGGCGGCGATCCCCCCATGGCTCTGACCAATGTTGGTCAACGTAATCCTGCACCGAGTCGTGATCCGGCCATTTGTCCTTGGGAACCGAGGCCCACCATGTGCCAATTGGCTTCACACTGGATAGCGCACCAGCAAGCGAAAACTCTGCCACCCATTCTGGCCGCGTTGCTATCCAAAAGTGCCCCTTGGCACGGATGACACCAGTCAGCTCACCATTCAACACCGCAAGGATTTTTTCCGGGATGAAAGGCCGACGTTCGCGATAGACGTAGCTTGCAACGCCGTATTCTTCTGTCTCGGGCACATGATCCGCGAAACCATAAAGCTCCTTGGCCCACATTGGATGCTCATGGGCTTTGTCGAAGTCAAAGAGCCCTGTGTCCAGAATCCGGTCAGCAGCAACGTCTGAATGGTTGGTTTCAATTATCTGCGCATCCGCATTCAGGCTGCGGATAATCTTACGAGCCGCATCGACCTGCGCAGGCGTGGCATCTGCAACCTTGTTGAGGATCACCACATCTGCAAATTCCATCTGCTCGGTCAGCAGATGTACCAGCGTGCGCTCGTCGTCCTCCCCCATTGTTTCCCCGCGATTGTGAAGAAAATCATGGCTGGAAAAGTCATTGAGCAGGTTAACCGCGTCGACAACGGTGACCATCGTATCGAGCCGCGAGACATCTGACAGGCTATCGCCGAACTCATCGCGGAACTCAAAGGTCGCAGCAACTGGCAAAGGTTCAGAGATGCCCGTGCTTTCGATCAGCAAGTAATCAAAGCGTTGTTCCGCCGACAGCCGCCGCACTTCTTCTAACAGATCATCGCGCAGAGTGCAGCAAATGCACCCGTTCGACATTTCAACCAGCGTCTCATCCGTGCGGCTGAGTTCGGTGTCGGCACGTACGAGATCGGCATCGATATTGACTTCGGACATGTCATTGACGATGACCGCAACACGACGCCCTTCTCGGTTGTTCAAAACCCGGTTCAGCAGAGTTGTTTTCCCGGCCCCAAGAAAGCCAGAAAGAACGGTAACAGGAAGGCGTTTGACGGTCATTGGGCTACCTCTAGTGTTTGGGGTTGAGCGCGCAGCATATCAAGACTGCGTTGGAGTTCGGGCTTGGACATGTTGCGGGCGATGACAACAATGCGCGTTCGGCGGTCTTCTTTGGGCCAGTCTTTCAGCTTCACAGGTGGCTCGAAAATTTGCTGCACCCCGTGAAAGACAAACGGCTCGTCCATGTCTTCCAGAAAAACAATTCCTTTGACGCGCAGGATGTCCGGTCCTTTGAGGGCAACCAGCGTATCGAGCCACGTATCGAACACAGCATCGGCAAGGGGCTCTTCTAAGACAATCGAAACTGTTTCGATCTTTGGATCATGGGCGGTGGAGGAGGTGATGGCAGGCGCTGCTGGAGGTGTGAGCCCCGTTAAACCGGTCAGGTTCGCAAGCGGATCCGGTTGGGGTTCAAGCCCGATGGTCCAGTCGAGAACTTGGTTCTTTTTGGCATCCGGCTTAAGCGCTGTGAGACCCCAAATCCTCTCAGATATGCCAGCGCCACGGCATGCATGAACAATGCGAACGCCGGGATTGATCTCGCGCAGCCGCGCTTCGAAACCCTCGACTTGTGAATTGGACACAAGATCAGTTTTGCTCAGCACGATCAGATCCGCCATCGCGGCTTGTGCAACTGCCTCAGCCTGGGAATCCAGCGTTGTAAGACCGTTGGCCGCATCCGCCAGTGTGACGACGCCATCCATGCGCGTGCAATGGGCAAGGTAGGGATCTACGATAAAGGTTTGCAAAATCGGGCCGGGATCCGCGAGCCCTGTTGTCTCGATCACAACCCGCTCAAACCCGATTTCGCCCTTTTCCCGGCGCTGCAGGAGATCGGCCATGGTATTGGCCAAATCTCCACGCACAGAGCAGCAGAGGCAGCCCGAGCGCATCAAAACGATCTCGTCGCTGCTCTCTTCGATTAGATCATGATCCAGCCCAGCTTCGCCAAACTCATTCACAATCACGGCCACGCGCCCTGTTGCGCTGTCGGACAGAACTGCATTCAGCAGGGTCGTCTTGCCAGCACCAAGAAAGCCCGTCAGCAAAGTTACAGGGAGGCGTGCATCGCTCATATCAGGACCCCAGTGCTTGCGATAAGGTTGTCGCGTTGTGGCGCATCAGCTCGATATAAGTTGGGGCTGGCCCATCTAATTCCGAAAGCGCACCGGGATAAAGCGTGCCGCCGATAGTCGCGCCGGTTTCGTTTGCGATTTGCTTGAGCAAGCGCGGATCAGCAATGTTCTCGACAAAAGCTGCGGAGATATTTTGCTCCCGCATTTGCTCGATCAGTTTCGCGACGTCTTTCGCGGAGGCCTCGGATTCTGTGCTCAGACCCTGTGGTGCGATAAATGTGAGGCCATAATCGCGGGCGAAATACTGAAACGCATCATGAGAGGTGACAATCGTGCGCCGCTCTTTGGGCAGCGCCTCCATCAACGCTGCTATTTCTTTGTCAAGCGCCTCAAGCTCCGCAACAAACTTAGCGCGGTTCTCGTGGAACACGCCCGCATTCGCCGGATCAGCTTTCGCAAGCCCAGCTGCAATGTTGTCTGCATAGCTTACGACAAGTTTAGGGCTTAGCCATGCATGGGGATCAAATGCGCCGTGGTCGTGACCGGCATGTTCGTCGCCATGGTCGTCGTGATCATCATGATCCGCATGCTCGTCTTTGTGCTCGTCGTGGTCATCATGATCGGCGTGCTCGTCCTTGTGCTCGTCGTGGTCATCATGATCGGCGTGCTCGTCCTTGTGCTCGTCGTGGT